>NZ_JBIUVO010000096.1:0-11256 GCF_044742995.1 Pseudomonas sp. NPDC087803 | reverse complement strand
CTCCGCTTTCGACCGAGAAGATCGAACCGTTAAAAGAGCCAAACATCACCGCCCTTTCAACTCCTTCCAGGCTTCGATGAACTGAAGCAACCCGCTGTCGAAAACCGTGTAACTCATTGAATCTCAAGGAGTTTTCCGTTTCGACTGCGCCGGAAGTGGGGCGAATTATAGACATCTAAAATTCGCCGTCAACCCCTATTCCCAACTTTATTCATATTTCAGCGTAATACGTGCAAATGCCTTCTTGCCGGCCTGGCAGACATGGGTCGCGCCCAGTACATATATAAAGGAGCGATCAACCACTTCACCATCCACACGCACACCGCCGGAAGCCAAAAGGTCACGCGCCGCCGCCGAGTTCTTCACCAGGCCCGCTTTATTAAGGACGGCTGCAATCGGCATATTCTCAGCAGAGGCCAGCTCGATCTCCGGCAGATCATCCGGCAGTTCGCCATCCTTCATACGGTTACCCGCCGCGCGATGAGCATTGGCGGCAGCCTCTTCACCATGGAAGCGAGCGACAATCTCCTCTGCCAGTTTGATCTTGATGTCGCGAGGGTTAGCCCCAGCCTCAACATCTGCCCGGAAGTCATTGATCTCATCCATCGAACGGAAGCTGAGCAGCTCAAAGTAACGCCACATCAGCGCATCCGGAATCGAAACCAGCTTGCCATACATCACACCCGGCGCTTCCTGGATGCCGACGTAGTTGCCCAACGACTTGGACATCTTCTTCACGCCATCCAGGCCTTCGAGCAACGGCATGGTCAGAATGCACTGAGCTTCCTGACCATAACCACGCTGCAGCTCACGCCCCATCAGCAAGTTGAACTTCTGATCGGTACCACCCAACTCGACATCCGCGCGCAGGGCAACCGAGTCATAACCCTGAACCAGCGGATAGAGGAACTCGTGAATAGCGATCGGCTGATTGGTGGTGTAACGCTTGTCGAAGTCATCACGCTCGAGCATACGTGCGACGGTGTACTGCGAAGTCAGACGAATGAAGTCCGCCGGACCCATCTGATCCATCCAGGTGGAGTTGAACGCAACTTCGGTTTTCGCCGGATCGAGAATCTTGAATACCTGAGACTTATAGGTCTCGGCATTTTCCAGGACCTGCTCGCGAGTCAAAGGTGGACGGGTGGCACTCTTGCCACTTGGATCACCGATCATCCCGGTGAAATCACCAATAAGGAAGATCACCTGATGCCCTAGTTCCTGGAACTGGCGCAGCTTATTAATAAGCACGGTGTGACCCAAATGCAGATCCGGGGCGGTTGGATCGAAACCAGCCTTGATACGCAGCGGCTGGCCGCGCTTGAGCTTCTCGATCAGCTCGGACTCGACCAATAGTTCTTCCGCACCACGTTTAATCAGCGCTAGCTGCTCTTCAACCGACTTCATAACAGACCCGCAAGGCTCAGATTCAAAGGGAACCAACCATACAAGATCGTGCACCAATTACAAGTTTTGCCCGGCGCACGGACACCAATCTACAGGCAGGCTGTCTGTAGACTTGCTTCGGGGATGATTTGGTTATATTTTATACAGTTATTTCATCTTCATCATGTCATTCATCTTTTCCAATTCATCTTTTTTCAAAGTCAAAACTACTTATGACCACTGAACCGTCTAAAGCGCCACCGCTTTACCCGAAGACCCACCTGCTCGCCGCAAGTGGAATCGCCGCCCTTCTCAGCCTGGCGCTCCTGGTATTCCCTTCCAGTGATGTTGAAGCCAAAAAGACGACCCTGAGCCTTGAACTGGAAAGTCCTGCTGAACAACTGACACAAGATCAAGACGCTGCTGACGCGGTTCAAGCCACAAATGAGCCAGTAGCCTCACCTTTCGCCCAGATCGAAAACAGTACCGAAGACACCCCGAAAACCGCGGAAGCCGAACCTGCGCCAGCACCGGTTGCCGATAAGCCAAAAGCCCCGGGACACCGTGAAGTCGTTGTCTCCAAGGGCGATACGCTCTCTACATTGTTCGAGAAAGTCGGTCTGCCAGCCGCTGCCGTGCATGAAGTCCTGGCCAGCGACAAACAAGCCAAACAGTTCAGCCAGCTCAAGCACGGCCAGAAGCTCGAGTTCGAATTGAACCCGCAAGGTCAACTGACCAGCCTGCACAGCAAGGTCAGCGACGTTGAAACCATCACCCTGACCAAGAATGACAAGGGCTACGCGTTCAGCCGGGTAACCGCCAAACCTACCGTTCGCACGGCTTACGTTCACGGTGTGATCAATAGCTCTCTGTCACAATCCGCCGCGCGCGCCGGCTTGTCCCACAGCCTGACCATGGATATGGCCAGCGTCTTCGGCTACGACGTCGACTTCGCTCAGGACATCCGCCAGGGCGACGAATTCGACGTGATCTACGAGCAGAAAGTAGTCAACGGCAAAGCCGTGGGCACCGGCCCGATCCTGTCTGCGCGCTTCACCAACCGCGGCAAGACCTACACCGCCGTGCGTTACACCAACAAACAAGGCAACAGCAGCTATTACACCGCCGATGGCAACAGCATGCGCAAGGCGTTCATCCGTACCCCGGTGGACTTCGCCCGCATCAGCTCCAAGTTTTCCATGGGCCGCAAACACCCGATCCTCAACAAGATCCGCGCCCACAAAGGCGTCGATTACGCCGCACCACGCGGCACACCAATCAAGGCTGCCGGCGACGGCAAAGTGCTGCTGGCCGGTCGCCGCGGCGGCTACGGCAACACGGTGATCATTCAACACGGCAACACCTACCGTACGCTCTACGGTCACATGCAGGGCTTCGCCAAAGGCGTGAAAACCGGTGGCAGCGTCAAGCAGGGCCAAGTGATCGGCTATATCGGTACCACGGGCCTGTCCACTGGACCGCACTTGCACTATGAGTTCCAGGTCAACGGCGTTCACGTCGACCCGCTGGGCCAGAAGCTGCCGATGGCGGATCCGATCGCCAAGTCCGAGCGCGCACGCTTCCTTGCGCAGAGCCAGCCGTTGATGGCGCGCATGGACCAAGAGAAGGCCACCATGTTGGCTTCGAGCAAGCGCTAAGCCATGGCTCTGTATATCGGCGTGATGTCCGGCACCAGTCTCGACGGGCTGGACATCGCCCTGATCGAGCAGACCTCGGCGATCAGGCTGGTCGCCACGCACTACATCCCCATGCCCGAATCCCTGCGCGCCGAGCTGCTTGGCTTGTGCGCCAGCGGCCCCGACGAGATCGCCCGCTCGGCGCTCGCCCAGCAGCACTGGGTAAACCTCGCCGCACAGGGCATTCATACCCTCCTCGATCAGCAGCAACTCAAGCCTGAAGCCATTCGCGCCATCGGCAGCCACGGCCAGACCATTCGCCATGAGCCCGCTCGCGGCTTCACCGTGCAGATTGGTAACCCGGCGCTACTGACCGAGCTGACCGGCATCACCGTGGTCAGTGACTTCCGCAGCCGCGATGTTGCGGCCGGTGGCCAGGGTGCGCCGCTGGTGCCAGCCTTCCATGAAGCGTTGTTCGAAGAGCGTAACGGTAACCGTGCAGTCTTGAATGTCGGCGGTTTCAGCAATCTCAGTCTGATAGAGCCGACCAGGCCTGTAGCCGGTTTCGACTGCGGCCCTGGGAATGTGCTGATGGATGCCTGGATTCATCAGCAACGCGGCGAGAACTATGATCGCAACGGCCAGTGGGCAGCCACCGGCACAGTTGAGCCAGTCTTGCTGAAAGCTTTGCTCGGCGACCCGTTCTTCGTGACCAAAGGCCCGAAGAGCACTGGCCGGGAAGTATTCAACCTGCCTTGGCTGGAACACCATCTCGCAAAGCTGCCGCCCTTTGCGGCTGAAAACGTGCAGGCAACGCTACTCGAACTGACGGCCCTGACCATCGTCGAATCGCTGCAAAGCGCTCAAACCGATACCCGGGAAATGCTGGTCTGCGGCGGCGGCGCTCACAACGCTACGCTGATGAAGCGTCTTGCCGACCTGCTGCCGAACGCTACCGTCGCCAGCACCGCCACTCACGGCGTCGATCCGGACTGGGTCGAGGCCATGGCCTTCGCCTGGCTGGCCCATTGCTGCCTCGAGGGCATTGCCGCCAATCGCCCGAGCGTCACCGGCGCCAGAGGCCTGCGGGTACTCGGCGCCATCTACCCCAACTGAACAAAACGCCGACAACAAAAAACGCCGCAGAACCGTAAGGCTCTGCGGCGTTTTGTTGTGTGCAGACGAGGTGCGATCAGATCGAAAACGAAGAACCGCAACCACAGGTTGTGGTGGCGTTCGGGTTCTTGATCACGAAGCGCGAACCTTCCAGACCTTCCTGGTAGTCCACTTCGGCACCCGCCAAGTACTGGAAACTCATCGGATCGACCACCAGACTCACGCCTTCGCGCTCGACGATGGTGTCGTCCTCGGCCACATCCTCATCGAAGGTGAAGCCGTACTGAAACCCCGAACAACCGCCGCCCGTAACGAATACGCGCAGCTTCAAGCGATCATTCCCCTCTTCATCGACCAGGCTCTTCACCTTGTGCGCAGCACCTTGGGGAATTGCAAAGCCGTGGGGGTGAAGGATTCGACGCTCATGCTGACTATCTCCCGGCGTTACGCCGCCATAATGCGTGATGACGCGCATTATCCGCTTGTCCTAGAAAATCGGTCAACTATTGTTACGGTATATCAATAAACCCGACCAACTGCCCAGAATGCAAAAAGGCCCGTTTGACGGGCCTTTTTGCTGTATTGCCGAAAGTGTTACGGCAGCATGCCGGCGTGGGACAGCCCGAAGCGCTCATCCAGCCCGAACAGGATGTTCATGTTCTGCACCGCCTGACCCGACGCGCCTTTGACCAGGTTGTCGATCACCGACAGCACCACCACCAGATCACCATCCTGCGGACGGTGAACAGCTATGCGGCAGACGTTGGCGCCGCGCACGCTGCGGGTTTCCGGATGGCTGCCGGCCGGCATCACATCGACGAACGGCTCGTTGGCATAACGCTTTTCAAACAGCGCTTGCAGATCCACCGAACGATCAACCACGGTCGCGTAAAGCGTGGAGTGAATGCCACGAATCATCGGCGTCAGGTGCGGCACGAACGTCAGACCGACGTCCTTACCGGCAGCGCGACGCAGGCCCTGGCGAATTTCCGGCAGATGACGGTGACCTTTCACCGCATAAGCCTTCATGCTTTCCGACGTCTCGGAATACAGCGAGCCTACAGAAGCACCGCGACCAGCACCGCTGACGCCGGATTTGCAGTCGGCGATCAGACGCGAAGTGTCAGCCAGCCCCGCTTCAAGCAGCGGCAGGAAACCCAATTGTGTGGCGGTTGGATAGCAACCCGGCACGGCGATCAGGCGCGCTTTCTTGATCTGCTCACGATTGACTTCTGGCAGGCCGTAAACCGCTTCGTCCAGCAACTCAGGCGCGCCGTGCGGCTGGCCGTACCATTTGGCCCACTCTTCAGCGTCTTGCAAACGGAAGTCCGCGGACAGGTCGATGACCTTGGTGCCCGCCGCCAGCAGTTCACCGGCCAACGCATGGGCAACGCCGTGCGGCGTGGCGAAAAACACCACATCGCAAGCACCCAGGGTTTTGATGTCAGGCACGCTGAACGCCAGACCGTCGTAGTGACCGCGCAGGTTCGGGTACATGTCAGCCACGGCCAGACCGGCCTCGGATCGGGAAGTGATCACCACCACTTCTGCCTGCGGATGCTGTGCCAACAGACGCAGCAGTTCGACACCGGTGTAACCCGTGCCGCCGACGATACCGACCTTGACCATAAACCTGCCCTCAACGAACCCACTGGAAAGCCGTCGATAATAGGGGCCGCGCGCCCCTGCGACAACCATCAAGGTGACGTGCGGACGCTCAAGCCTCTACTATCCCGGCTACCGTGAACCTGGGAATAACTAAAAATGCTCTATCTGTGGATCAAAGCGTTTCATATCGTCAGCGTCGTCTGCTGGTTTGCCGGGCTGTTCTACTTGCCGCGGCTGTTCGTTTATCACGCGCAAAGTGAAGACGCGATCAGCAAGGACCGCTTCAGCATCATGGAGCGCAAGCTGTATCGCGGCATCATGGGCCCGGCGATGATCGCCACGCTGATCTTCGGCGGCTGGCTGATCTACCTCAATCCGGGCATCTTCAGCATGGGCGGCTGGATTCACGCCAAGCTGACCCTGGTGGTCTTGCTGATCGGCTACCACCACATGTGCGGTGCGCAGGTAAAACGCTTCGCCCGTGGCGAGAACACCCGCAGCCATGTCTTTTATCGCTGGTTCAATGAAGTGCCGGTTCTGATATTGCTGGCTATCGTAATTCTGGTCGTGGTCAAGCCGTTCTAACTTCTATACAGGCATCACACCTCGGGGGATTTCCAATGTCGCTGCCCGCTCTGCTCGAACAACGTCTGCGTCTGCCGGTAGTGGCAGCGCCGATGTTCCTGATATCCAACCCGGAGCTGGTCCTCGCCTGCTGCCGTAACGGCGTGGTCGGCAGCTTCCCGGCGCTGAACCAGCGTGAAAGCAGCGGCTTCAAGGCCTGGCTGGAGCAGATTGAAGCGGGCCTGGCGACGCTGGACAACCCGGCGCCGTATGCAGTGAACCTGATCGTGCACAACAGCAATCCGCGCCTGCAGGCGGACTTGGACATCTGCGTCGAACACAAGGTGCCGATTGTCATCACCAGCCTCGGTGCGGTGAAGGAACTGGTGGATGCCGTGCACAGCTACGGCGGTCTGGTGTTCCACGATGTGACCACGCGCCGGCATGCCGAGAAAGCTGCCGAAGCCGGAGTCGACGGTTTGATCGCCGTTGCGGCGGGCGCCGGGGGCCATGCCGGTACCTGGAGTCCGTTTGCGCTGATCGCCGAGATCCGCGAGTTCTTCGATAAAACCCTGCTGCTTGCAGGATGTCTGAACCATGGCCATGAGATCCTGGCCGCACAGCTGCTCGGCGCGGATTTGGCCTACTTTGGTACGCGATTTATCGGCACCACCGAAAGTCATGCGCCTGACGCCTACAAGGACATGCTGCTGACAGCCAAAGCGGCGGACATCATTCATACTCCTGCAGTCTCCGGAGTACCGGCCAGCTTCATGCGCCAAAGCCTGGAGGCGGCGGGTTTCGACATGGCCGCGCTGCAAGGCAAGGGCGAAGTCAATTTCGGTGACAAGCTCAAACCGATCAACGACGAAGCCAAAGCCTGGAAGACCGTATGGTCCGCGGGCCAGGGTGTGGGCCAGATTGACGACCTGCCGAGCGTGGATCAGTTGATCGCCCGGCTCGACACGGAATATCGTCAGGCGCTGGAACACGCTGCGCAATTGCCGAAACGCTGGCCACGCTGAGAAAAAGCAGGCCAGTCATCCACCGACTGGCCTTACACTTGCTGACCTTAAATTCATTCGCGACAAGGATGCCTCGGCCATGAGCGAACCCCGTTACAAGATCGTTTTCGACGGTGCTCTACAACCCGGTGTCGACCTCACCAGCGCCAAGCTCAATCTGGCGGCCCTGTTCAACAGCGATGTCGCTGCCATCGAGCGCCTGTTCAACGGCAGCACCGTCGCCCTCAAGCGCGACTTGACCCAGAGTGATGCGCAGACTTATCTGCAGGCACTGAGCAAAACCGGGATCGACGCGCGGATCGAGGCGGAAACGGCAATCGAGCTGAACCTGGCTGACGTGCACGAACATCAGCCCGCCATTGCCGAGCCTGCCTCGCCCTACGCACCACCGCGCGCCAGCGTTGGCGAGAACTTGCCGGCCTTTGCTGAACTCAAGCCGTTCAGTGTCGAGGGCCGAATCGGTCGCCTGCGGTTTCTGGCCTGGACGATGGTACTGAGCCTGGTAACCCTGCCGATCGTTGGAATATTCGCTTTGCTCGCGCTCGGACTGGTCAGTGGCGACTCCACCACCGGTCTGATCATCGGCGGGATATTCGCGTTCTTTCTGTTCCTCGGTTTCATCATTGTCAGCATTCTGTTCAGCGTGCAGCGCCTGCACGACATCGGCTGGTCCGGCTGGCTCTGGCTGCTGAACCTGGTGCCGTTCGTGGGCAGCTTCTTCCCGCTGGTGATCATGGTCGTACCGGGCAACACCGGGGCCAACCGCTACGGCCCGCCGCCGCCGCCCAACAGCACCGCGGTCAAAGTGCTGTGCTCGTTGTGGATCGTGTTCTTCGCCCTGGTATTTGCCGGCGGCATGCTCGGCGGTATCTCGGCGATTCAACAGGAATACGA
Organism: Pseudomonas sp. NPDC087803; assembly: GCF_044742995.1. Classification (NCBI taxonomy): domain Bacteria; kingdom Pseudomonadati; phylum Pseudomonadota; class Gammaproteobacteria; order Pseudomonadales; family Pseudomonadaceae; genus Pseudomonas; species Pseudomonas sp. NPDC087803. The sequence goes on along the minus strand of NZ_JBIUVO010000096.1, from coordinate 3,026 downwards.
AAGCAACCTTGAGAGCAGCTACGAAAGCGGCTCGGTCACCACTGATGAAGTCGAGGTCGAGACTGAACCGGCGAATTCCGTGGACGATGCAGCCGAAGCGCCCCCGGCCCCTGTAGACTCTGCGAAAGAATGAACAACGCTCCCCGCCGTGACACCTGCGTCGCTGGCGCGGAGCTGTTGCGATGGAGAATTGCATGACCCGTTACGCTCTGATCACTGGCGCCTCCAGCGGCATCGGCCTGGCCCTGGCCGAAGCGTTGGCCCGGCGCGGCCGCAGCCTGATTCTGGTGGCCCGCCAGCGTGATCAGCTGGAAAGTATCGCGATCGAACTGACCCAGCGCTTTGGCGTGGAGGTGTTGTTCCGCGCCTGCGACCTGGGCGAGCCATTGCGCTTGTCCGGGTTCCTGCTGGAACTGGAAGAAGGCGACCGGCAGATCGACCTGCTGGTCAATTGCGCCGGCATCGGTACCTGCGGCCCGTTCCTCGCCCAGGACTGGATGACCGAGCAGGATCTGATCGAGGTCAACATCCTCGCCCTCACCCGTCTGTGTCACGCCATTGGCAACAGCATGGCGCTGCAGGGCGGTGGGCAGATCCTCAACGTCGCCTCGGTGGCGGCGTTCAATCCCGGCCCGTGGATGAGCACTTACTACGCCAGCAAGGCTTACGTATTGCACTTCTCCGAAGCGCTGCGGGTTGAACTGAAGCAGAGCGCGGTCAAGGTCTCGGTGCTCTGCCCCGGCCCGACCCGCACCGCATTTTTCCGCACTGCGCAGCTCAACAGCGACAAACTCAAGGACAGCAAACTGCTGATGAGTCCGGAGGAAGTCGCGCTGTACACCGTGCGCGCGCTGGAGAAAAACCGCGCCATCATCATTCCCGGGAGGCGCAATCGCTGGTTCGCCTTCCTGCCACGCCTCGGCTCGCGCTGGCTCAATCGCACCATCGTCGGCATGGTCAACAAGGCTTACTGCCCGCGCTGAACTGTCCTACGGCAAAACACTGGGCGGGGGCATTCCCCATGCGTACACTCAGGCCAGCCCACACAACGGAGAAAACAGCAGTGGATACTCTGTTCACCAAGATCATCAACCGGGAGATCCCGGCCAAGATCATTTACGAGGACGACCAGGTTCTGGCGTTCCACGACATCGCCCCTCAGGCACCGGTGCATTTTCTGGTGATCCCGAAGAAACCGGTGCGTACCCTCAACGACCTGACTGAAGACGACAAGGCACTTGCCGGGCACATCCTGTTCACTGCCCAGCGTCTGGCACTGGAGCTGGGCTGCGAGGAAGGCTTCCGGGTGGTGATGAACTGCAATGAAAAGGGTGGGCAGACCGTCTATCACATTCATATGCACGTACTCGGTCAGCGCCAGATGAACTGGCCGCCGGGCTGATACCCAGCAAACCCGTGTAGGAGCTGCCGAAGGCTGCGATCTTTTGATCTTGATCCTGAAAAAACAAGATCAAAAGATCGCAGCCTTCGGCAGCTCCTACATACAGCAAATCAAGCGCAACACAGCGGCAAATGACCCAGCGCAAACCTTCCCCGGCCGATTCGGTTAAACTGACGGCCGAGATTTTTCCCGGAGGTCAGCATGACTACCCAACGTCACTACTCGCCGATTGACCGTCTTCTGCTGCAAGCCGATGCCGCGATGCGTACCCTGCTGCCCTTCAGCGGCCAGCCCTACCGCCCGTCGCCAGCCATCGTGCAACCGGATGTGCAGATGAGCGACGAGGACACCCGCCATGTCGCCGGCCTGATGCGCATCAACCACACCGGTGAAGTCTGCGCCCAGGCGCTATACCAAGGGCAGGCGCTGACCGCCAAGTTGCCGCAGGTGCGTGCCGCCATGGAACATGCCGCCGAAGAAGAAATCGATCATCTGGTGTGGTGCGAACAGCGCATCCATCAACTGGGTAGCCATACCAGCGTGCTCAATCCGTTGTTCTACGGGATGTCGTTCGGCATCGGCGCTGTGGCCGGCCTGATCAGTGACAAGGTCAGCCTCGGTTTCGTCGCAGCCACCGAGCATCAGGTGTGCAAGCACTTGAACGAGCACCTTGAGCAATTGCCGGCCGAGGACGAGAAGTCCCGGGCGATTCTGGAACAGATGCGCATTGATGAAGAACATCATGCGGAAAGTGCACTGGATGCGGGTGGTTTCCGCTTTCCGGCGCCGGTGAAGTTCGGGATGAGTCTGTTGGCGAAGGTGATGACCAAGAGTACTTATCGGATCTGAGATCGGTATTGCTGCTGAGGGCCCCTTCGCGAGCAGGCTCGCTCCCACAGAGTCTGTTTCGGTAATAAAAAAGGCGACTACCGTAAAGTAGTCGCCTTTTTTTGTGTCCGGGAATCTTACGTCGGCATGTTGCGCGCGTAGAAGATTTCCAGCATTTCGTGTTTCACACGCTCGGTCACCTGAGCACGCTGCTCGGAAGACAGGTTGCTGGTGGCGTCGCCGAACAGGTAGTTATCCAGTTCGAAGTTCTTCAGCAGCATTTTGGTGTGGAACAGGTTTTCCTGATACACGTTCACGTCGGTCATCTGGTACGCGTCGCGGGTGTCTTCGGAGAGGTAGTTCTGGATCGAGTTGATCTCGTGGTCGATGAAGTGCTTGTTGCCTTCAACGTCACGGGTGAAGCCGCGCACACGGTAGTCCACAGTCACGATGTCCGAATCGAACTGGTGAATGAGGAAGTTGAGCGCTTTGAGCGGTGAAATGACACCACAGGTCGACACGTCGATGTCCACACGGAACGTCGCGATACCGGCGTCCGGATGGATTTCCGGATAGGTATGCACCGTGATGTGACTCTTGTCGAGGTGGGCAAGGATGATTTCGGGCAATGGACCCGGGGACTCTTCGATCTGGCTGTCAGTCGGGGTCACCGGCTCTTCCGAGATCAGAATCGTGACGCTGGCACCCTGAGGCTCATAATTCTGACTCGCGATGTTCAGAATGTTGGCACCAATGATTACGACAACATCCGTGAGGATCTGCGACAGGCGATCGG
>NZ_JBIUVO010000095.1:0-11364 GCF_044742995.1 Pseudomonas sp. NPDC087803 | reverse complement strand
AATCATAAGGAAAACTAGAATTTAAAACCTTAAACTACATCAGGAATCGAGAAAAACGCTAAACACGATGTCCCTGTCCGACTACCTGAAAGCCAACAATGTTGTGGCAATCGCCGGTATCGACACCCGTCGCCTGACCCGTATCCTGCGTGAAAAAGGCGCACAGAACGGCTGCATCATGGCCGGCGACAACATCTCCGAAGAAGCTGCAATTGCCGCCGCGCAAGGTTTCCCGGGACTGAAGGGCATGGATCTGGCGAAAGTCGTCAGCACCAAGGAAAAGTACGAGTGGCGCTCCACTGTCTGGGACTTGAAGACCGACAGCCACGCGACCATCGAAGCCTCCGAGCTGCCGTACCACGTGGTTGCCTACGACTACGGCGTCAAACTGAACATCCTGCGCATGCTGGTCGAGCGCGGCTGCCGCGTCACCGTGGTGCCGGCGCAAACCCCGGCGGCCGACGTGCTGGCACTCAAGCCGGACGGCGTGTTCCTGTCCAACGGCCCTGGTGACCCGGAGCCTTGCGACTACGCGATCAAGGCGATCAAGGAAGTGCTGGAAACCGAGATCCCGGTATTCGGCATCTGCCTTGGCCACCAGCTGCTGGCTCTGGCCTCCGGCGCCAAGACCCTGAAAATGGGTCACGGCCACCACGGTGCCAACCACCCGGTACAGGATCTGGACACTGGCGTCGTGATGATCACCAGCCAGAACCACGGTTTCGCGGTTGACGAAGCGACCCTGCCGGCCAACGTGCGTGCGATCCACAAATCGCTGTTCGACGGCACCCTGCAAGGCATCGAGCGCACCGACAAGAGCGCGTTCAGCTTCCAGGGCCACCCTGAAGCGAGCCCGGGCCCGAACGATGTGGCGCCCCTGTTCGACCGCTTCATCAACGAGATGGCCAAGCGACGCTAAGCGTTCGCCTTGAGACTGTAGCGAGAAGCCCTCGAGGGCGGCCCCGACACCGGTGGCGCCCCTCAGGGTTTCAGAAATCGATCAAGACGGCTTGCCGACTGACCTGCGGATTTGAGTGACAAACCCATGCCAAAACGTACAGACATTAAAAGCATCCTGATTCTCCCCGATACCCCGAACTATATCTACAACGCCTGCGAATACGACTACTCCGACGACCAGGCCAGTAAAGCCCTGCGCGAAGAGGGTTACCGCGTCATCCTGGTGAACTCCAACCCGGCCACCATCATGACCGACCCGGACATGGCTGACGCCACGTACATCGAGCCGATCAAGTGGCAGACCGTGGCCAAGATCATCGAAAAAGAGCGTCCGGATGCGGTGCTGCCAACCATGGGCGGCCAGACTGCACTGAACTGCGCCTTGGACCTGGAGCGCGAAGGCGTTCTGGAAAAGTTCGGCGTGGAAATGATCGGCGCCAACGCCGACACCATCGACAAGGCTGAAGACCGTTCGCGTTTCGACAAGGCCATGAAGTCGATCGGCCTGGAATGCCCGCGTTCCGGTATCGCCCACAGCATGGAAGAAGCCAACGCCGTCCTCGAGCGTCTGGGCTTCCCGTGCATCATCCGTCCGTCCTTCACCATGGGCGGCACCGGTGGTGGTATCGCGTACAACCGTGAAGAATTCGAAGAAATCTGCGCCCGCGGTCTGGACCTGTCGCCGACCAAAGAGCTGCTGATCGACGAATCGCTGATCGGCTGGAAAGAATATGAAATGGAAGTTGTCCGCGACAAAAAGGACAACTGCATCATCGTCTGCTCGATCGAAAACTTCGACCCGATGGGCGTGCACACCGGTGACTCGATCACTGTGGCTCCGGCACAGACCCTGACCGACAAGGAATACCAGATCCTGCGTAACGCCTCGCTGGCGGTACTGCGCGAGATCGGCGTCGAGACCGGCGGTTCCAACGTGCAGTTCGGTATCTGCCCGGACACCGGCCGCATGGTCGTGATCGAGATGAACCCGCGTGTATCGCGTTCCTCGGCACTGGCTTCGAAAGCCACCGGTTTCCCGATCGCCAAAGTCGCGGCCAAACTGGCGGTGGGCTACACCCTCGACGAACTGTCGAACGACATCACCGGCGGCAAGACCCCGGCGTCCTTCGAGCCGTCGATCGACTACGTCGTGACCAAGCTGCCACGTTTCGCCTTCGAGAAATTCGCCAACGCTGACGCACGCCTGACCACTCAAATGAAGTCGGTCGGTGAAGTCATGGCCATCGGCCGTACCTTCCAGGAATCCCTGCAGAAAGCCCTGCGCGGTCTGGAAGTAGGCGTTTGCGGTCTGGACGAGAAGCTCGACCTGAGCAACCCGGAAAGCATGAGCATCCTCAAGCGCGAGCTGACCGTGCCGGGTGCCGAGCGTATCTGGTATGTGGCGGACGCCTTCCGCGCCGGCCTGACCGTCGAAGACATCTTCGGCATGAACATGATCGACCCGTGGTTCCTGGTGCAGATCGAAGACCTGATCAAGGACGAAGAGAAGGTCAAGACCCTCGGTCTGTCCGCCATCGACCGCGACCTGATGTTCAAGCTCAAGCGCAAAGGCTTCTCCGATCAGCGTCTGGCCAAACTGCTGGGTGTGACCGAGAAGAACCTGCGTACTCACCGTCAAAAGCTGGAAGTGTTCCCGGTCTACAAGCGCGTTGACACTTGCGCCGCCGAGTTCGCCACCGACACCGCTTACCTCTACTCGACGTACGAGGAAGAGTGCGAAGCCGCGCCGTCCGGTCGTGACAAGATCATGATTCTGGGTGGCGGTCCGAACCGTATCGGCCAGGGCATCGAGTTCGACTACTGCTGCGTACACGCCGCCCTCGCACTGCGCGAAGACGGCTACGAAACCATCATGGTCAACTGCAACCCGGAAACCGTTTCCACCGACTACGACACTTCCGACCGGCTGTACTTCGAGCCGGTAACCCTGGAAGACGTGCTGGAAATCTGCCGCGTCGAGAAGCCGAAAGGTGTGATCGTCCAGTACGGCGGCCAGACGCCGCTGAAACTGGCGCGTGCTCTGGAAGCCGCTGGCGTGCCGATCATCGGTACCAGCCCTGACGCCATCGACCGTGCCGAAGACCGTGAGCGCTTCCAGCAAATGGTCGAGCGCCTGAACCTGCGTCAGCCGCCAAACGCCACCGTGCGCAGCGAAGACGAAGCTGTTCGTGCTGCCGCGAAAATCGGTTATCCGCTGGTGGTGCGCCCGTCCTACGTACTGGGCGGCCGCGCGATGGAAATCGTTTACAAGGAAGACGAACTCAAGCGCTACCTGCGTGATGCGGTGCAAGTGTCCAACGACAGTCCGGTGCTGCTCGACCACTTCCTCAACTGCGCCATCGAGATGGACGTGGATGCGGTCTGCGACGGCAAAGACGTGGTGATCGGCGCGATCATGCAGCACATCGAGCAGGCGGGCGTTCACTCCGGTGACTCCGCGTGCTCGCTGCCGCCTTACTCGCTGCCGGCGCACATTCAGGACGAGATGCGCGAACAGGTCAAGAAAATGGCCCTGGAACTGGGCGTTGTCGGCCTGATGAACGTGCAACTGGCGCTGCAGGGCGAAGACATCTACGTCATCGAAGTCAACCCGCGCGCTTCGCGTACCGTACCGTTCGTGTCCAAGTGCATCGGTGTTTCCCTGGCAATGATCGCTGCTCGCGTCATGGCTGGTAAGACCCTGAAGGAAATCGGCTTCACCAAGGAAATCATCCCGAACTTCTACAGCGTGAAAGAGGCGGTGTTCCCGTTCGCCAAATTCCCTGGCGTTGACCCGATCCTCGGCCCAGAGATGAAGTCCACCGGTGAAGTGATGGGCGTCGGCGACACCTTCGGTGAAGCATTCGCCAAGGCCCAGATGGGCGCGAGCGAAGTGCTGCCGACCGGCGGCACCGCGTTCATCAGCGTGCGTGACGACGACAAGCCGCTGGTTGCAGGCGTGGCCCGTGATCTGATCAACTTGGGCTTCGAAGTGGTCGCCACTGCCGGTACTGCCAAGCTGATCGAAGCTGCTGGTTTGAAAGTGCGCCGTGTGAACAAGGTGACCGAGGGTCGTCCGCACGTGGTCGATATGATCAAGAATGACGAAGTCACGCTGATCATCAACACCACTGAAGGCCGTCAGTCGATCGCTGATTCCTACTCCATTCGTCGTAATGCCCTGCAGCACAAGATCTACTGCACCACCACCATTGCTGCGGGCGAGGCTATCTGTGAAGCGCTGAAGTTCGGTCCCGAGAAGACCGTACGCCGCTTGCAGGATCTACACGCAGGATTGAAGGCATGATCAAATACCCAATGACCGTCCAGGGCGCGAAAGCTCTGGAAGAAGAACACGCTCATCTGACCAAGGTCGTTCGTCCGAAGCTCAGCCAGGACATCGGTACGGCTCGCGAGTTGGGTGACCTGAAGGAAAACGCCGAATACCATGCCGCCCGCGAACAGCAAGGCATGGTCGAGGCGCGGATCCGTGACATCGAAGGCCGGATCCAGAATCAGGTCATCATCGACGTCACGACTATCCCGCACACCGGCAAAGTGATCTTCGGTACTACCGTCGAAATCGCCAACGTCGAGACTGATGAGAGCGTCACTTACCACATCGTGGGTGAGGATGAGGCTGACTTCAAACTCGGCAAGATTTCGGTCGGCTCACCATTGGCCCGTGCCTTGATCGGCAAGGAAGAGGGTGATGTGGTCGCCGTGAAAACGCCGAGTGGCGTTATCGAGTACGAGATTGTCGAAGTCCGTCACATCTGAAGGCAGGCGCCCGCTACGTGCGGGCGCCATGCTTTGGCAGCTGGCCCAGATGTTGTGGGTCGGCGGCTTCTGGTTGATTCATCTCGGTTTGCGAGCGGTGTTGGGCAAGATTGGCCTGGCACCGTTGCTGATTGATGAGATTGCCGATGCGTTCGAAATGCCGGTGGTGGGTTTTGCTGCCGCATGCGTGATTTTTCAGGCTTTGGTGCTGGTACAGGCCGATGGCCTTGCCAGTCTATGGCGGGATTTTCGCGGGCAGGTGTTGCTGATGGCGTTGTATGCGTGTGCGATGTTTGTCGCCGTGCGTGTCGGCTGGCCGCAAGCGCAGCGCTGGCAGGAATTCAGTTTTCTGGTGCTGGGCTTTTCCGGTCTGGTACTGGTGTTGCAACCGCTGCCGGGATGGAGTGGGAGGGTGCGCGAAGCACACCCTTGACCCTTGTCATCACTTGAAGCGATGAACGTTCGACAGCTGCTTGTTGACGCTGAAGTTCTTGCGGTAAACCAGTGCCATCTTGCCGATGACCTGAACCAGGTCAGCTTTGCCGACCTTGCACAGTTCTGCAATGTGCGCCAGGCGCGACTCGCGATCGAGGATGTTGAGCTTGATCTTGATCAGCTCGTGATCCGCCAAGGCGCGTTCAAGTTCGGCTAATACACCTTCAGTCAGACCGTTGTCCGCCACCGTCAAAACTGGTTTCAGGTGGTGGCCAATGGATTTGTACTGTTTCTTCTGCTCTGGAGTGAGCGGCATAATCTGACCCTTTCGTCTGGATTCTGTAAAATGGCGGCCATTTTACCCGAGGGTTCGTGGATCCGCCCAATTAATCACGACCCTTATCATCGAGGTGCCCAATGGCGCGTTCCAAGACAAGCCTTGGTTGGCTGAAACGACATGTCAACGATCCTTATGTGAAACAGGCGCAGAAGGATGGCTACCGCTCGCGTGCGAGTTACAAGCTTCTGGAGATCCAGGAGAAATACAAGCTGATCCGTTCCGGCATGAGCGTTGTCGACCTGGGCGCGGCGCCCGGCGGCTGGTCGCAAGTCACCAGCCGGTTGATTGGTGGTCAGGGGCGTCTGATCGCTTCTGACATCCTGGAAATGGACAGCATCCCGGACGTGACCTTCATCCAGGGTGACTTCACCGAGGACGAAGTGCTCGCGCGGATTCTTGAAGCCGTGGGTAATTCGCAGGTGGACCTTGTGATTTCCGATATGGCCCCCAATATGAGTGGTACGCCTGAAGTGGACATGCCGAAAGCCATGTTTCTTTGCGAGCTGGCACTTGATCTGGCGGAGCGGATTCTCAAGCCGGGTGGTAATTTCGTGATCAAGATCTTTCAGGGCGAAGGCTTTGATGTGTACCTGAAGGATGCTCGCAAGAAATTCGACAAGATCCAGATGATCAAGCCGGATTCTTCCCGTGGCAGCTCCCGCGAGCAATATATGCTGGCTTGGGGTTATCGCGGCGGTAATGAGTAAAACGAGTTTTTTTGCCGGGGTGATAGGTTTTTCGTATTTTGCCCCGCGTGCATAAGCGAATATTGTGTAGAAAGTGTTTCACAAAGGGTTACAGACGGCGCCTGCCAGAGTTGTAGGTAATGTAGTAAGTTAGGCCGGTGAATATCATGCGAAGCGCGCGCCAGTAGCGGAGCTTGCTTCAGAGGGTAGTTAATTGAACGATATGGCAAAGAATCTGATCCTGTGGTTGATCATCGCGGCAGTCCTTGTGTCGGAGATGAACAACTTCTCCATCCCTAACGAGCCGCAGACCCTCAACTATTCCGACTTCATCCAGCAGGTCAAGGATGGCAAGGTCGAGCGCGTAGCCGTTGACGGCTATGTGATTACCGGCAAGCGCAACGATGGCGACAGCTTCAAGACCATTCGTCCGGCAATTCAGGACAATGGCCTGATTGGCGACCTGGTCGACAACCACGTTGTGGTTGAAGGCAAGCAGCCTGAGCAGCAAAGCATCTGGACTCAACTCCTGGTGGCCAGCTTCCCGATCCTGGTGATCATCGCGGTGTTCATGTTCTTCATGCGCCAGATGCAGGGCGGTGCCGGCGGCAAGGGCGGGCCGATGAGCTTCGGCAAGAGCAAGGCACGCCTGCTCTCCGAAGACCAGGTGAAAACCACCCTGGCTGACGTTGCCGGTTGCGACGAAGCCAAGGAAGAAGTCGGCGAACTGGTTGAGTTCCTGCGTGATCCGGGCAAGTTCCAGCGCCTGGGCGGTCGTATTCCTCGCGGCGTATTGATGGTCGGTCCTCCGGGTACCGGTAAAACCTTGCTGGCCAAGGCAATTGCCGGCGAAGCCAAGGTACCGTTCTTCACCATCTCCGGTTCCGACTTCGTTGAAATGTTCGTGGGTGTCGGTGCAAGCCGCGTTCGCGATATGTTCGAGCAGGCCAAGAAACACGCCCCGTGCATCATCTTCATCGACGAAATTGACGCCGTCGGTCGCCACCGTGGCGCCGGCATGGGCGGTGGTCACGACGAGCGCGAGCAGACTCTCAACCAGTTGCTGGTAGAGATGGACGGCTTCGAAATGAATGACGGCATCATCGTGATCGCGGCGACCAACCGTCCGGACGTTCTTGACCCGGCGCTGCTGCGTCCGGGCCGTTTCGACCGTCAGGTCGTTGTAGGTTTGCCGGATATCCGTGGTCGCGAGCAGATCCTCAAGGTCCACATGCGCAAAGTGCCAATGGGTGACGACGTTGCTCCGGCCGTTATTGCACGTGGTACCCCGGGCTTCTCCGGTGCCGACCTGGCCAATCTGGTCAACGAAGCGTCGCTGTTCGCTGCACGCAGCGGCAAGCGCATCGTCGAAATGAAAGAATTCGAGCTGGCCAAAGACAAGATCATGATGGGTGCCGAGCGCAAATCCATGGTCATGTCCGAGAAAGAGAAGCAGAACACTGCTTACCATGAAGCGGGTCACGCCATCGTTGGTCGCGTCGTGCCTGAGCATGATCCGGTCTACAAAGTTTCGATCATTCCCCGTGGTCGTGCATTGGGTGTGACCATGTTCCTGCCGGAAGAAGATCGCTACAGCCTGTCCAAGCGTGCGCTGATCAGTCAGATCTGCTCGCTGTACGGTGGCCGTATCGCTGAAGAAATGACCCTGGGCTTCGACGGTGTGACCACCGGCGCATCCAACGACATCATGCGTGCCAGTCAGATTGCGCGGAACATGGTGACCAAGTGGGGCCTTTCGGAAAAACTCGGTCCGCTGATGTACGCCGAAGAAGAAGGCGAAGTGTTCCTTGGTCGCGGTGGTGGCGGTCAGAATGCAAGTTTCTCCGGTGAGACAGCCAAGCTGATCGACTCGGAAGTGCGCAGCATCATCGACCAGTGTTACGGCACGGCCAAGCAGATCCTCACGGACAACCGCGACAAGCTTGATGCAATGGCCGATGCGCTGATGAAGTACGAGACTATCGATGCCGAGCAGATCGACGACATCATGGCTGGTCGTACGCCTCGCGAACCGCGTGACTGGACAGGTGGCACCGGTACGCCTCCGCCTCCAGTGATCCAGGATGAGCGCCCGGAAACACCGATCGGCGGTCCGGCTGCTGACGTTTAAGGTTTGAAATGACTTCTGTACAGTCCCTGACCCGGTTGCCTTGCGGCAACCGGGTTCTTGATTTGGCCCGGACGCATGTCATGGGCATTCTCAATGTCACTCCCGATTCCTTTTCCGATGGTGGTCGCTATAGCCAACTCGACGTGGCCTTGCGTCACGCCGAGGCGATGGTGGCTGCCGGTGCGACGCTGATCGACGTTGGTGGTGAATCGACCCGACCTGGTGCGCGTGCGGTTTCACCGCTGGAAGAGCTGGAGCGCGTTGCCCCGATCGTTGAGCTGATCAATCGCGAGCTGGATGTGGTCATCTCGGTCGATACTTCGACGCCTGCAGTGATGCGCGAAACGGCGCGGCTCGGCGCCGGGTTGATCAATGATGTGCGTTCGTTGCGCCGTGACGGTGCGCTGGATGCCGCTGCAGCCACGGGGTTGCCGGTATGTCTGATGCACATGCTCGGCGAGCCGGGTGACATGCAGGACAATCCGCACTATCAGGACGTTACCCGGGAAGTGGGTGAGTTTCTGGTCGAGCGAATGGAGTGTTGTGCAGCGGCAGGCATTCCGGCCGAACGGATCATTCTTGATCCCGGTTTCGGTTTCGCCAAAACCCTGCAGCACAATCTAAGCTTGTTCAAGCATATGGAGGCCCTGCATGCGCTGGGTCGCCCGCTGCTGGTCGGTGTATCACGCAAAAGCATGATTGGACAGGCGCTGAACCGCCCGGTAGGCGAGCGCCTGCATGGTGGTCTGGCGCTGGCGGCACTGGCAACGATCAAAGGAGCGCGTATATTGCGCGTCCATGATGTGGCGGAAACGGTAGACGTGGTGCGCATGCTCGCGGCCGTGGAATCAGCCGAATAAGAATGATGGAGCAGTTATGAGCAAGAAATATTTTGGTACTGACGGTATTCGTGGTCGTGTTGGTGAATATCCGATCACTCCCGACTTCATGCTTAAGCTCGGCTGGGCGGCCGGCATGGCCTTTCGCAAGATGGGTGCGTGCAAGGTGCTGGTCGGCAAGGACACGAGAATCTCCGGCTACATGTTCGAATCGGCGCTTGAAGCCGGCCTGACGTCGGCCGGCGCCGATGTGATGCTGCTCGGTCCGATGCCGACGCCGGCCATTGCCTATCTTTCGCGCACATTCCAGGCTGAAGCCGGGATCGTCATCAGTGCCTCGCACAATCCGCATGACGACAACGGCATCAAATTCTTCTCCGGCAAAGGCACCAAGTTGCCTGATGAGCTGGAACTGATGATCGAAGAACTGCTCGACACCCCGATGACCGTGGTCGAGTCGAGCAAGATCGGCAAGGTGTCACGCATCAACGACGCCTCCGGTCGCTACATCGAATTCTGCAAAAGCAGTGTGCCGACCGGTACCAGCTTTTCCGGTTTGAAGATCGTGATCGACTGTGCGCACGGTGCGACCTACAAGGTGGCTCCAAGCGTGTTCCGTGAGTTGGGTGCAGAGGTTGTCGTGCTGTCCGCCCAGCCCAACGGCCTGAACATCAATGACAACTGCGGCTCGACCCATATGGGGCAGCTGCAAGCCGCTGTTCTTGCCGAGCACGCTGATCTGGGTATCGCCTTCGATGGCGACGGTGATCGGGTGTTGATGGTCGATCACACCGGCGCCATCGTCGATGGCGACGAACTGCTCTTCATCATTGCGCGCGATCTTCACGAGCGTGGCAAGTTGCAGGGGGGCGTGGTCGGCACCCTGATGAGCAATCTGGGGCTTGAGCTCGCGCTGGCAGAACTCTCGATTCCATTCATTCGTGCCAATGTCGGTGACCGCTATGTGATCGCCGAACTGCTGGAGCGCAACTGGCTGGTGGGTGGTGAAAACTCGGGCCACATCGTCTGCTTCAATCACACCACCACGGGTGATGCGATCATTGCCGCACTGCAGGTGTTGATGGCGTTGAAGGCCCGCAATGAAGGTCTTGCGCAAACGCGCCAGGCGTTGCGCAAGTGCCCTCAGGTCCTGATCAACGTACGTTTCGGTGGTGGCGAAAGCCCGCTTGAGCACCCGGCTGTCAAGGAAGCCAGTGCGCGTGTAACTCAGGCAATGGCGGGTCGAGGTCGCGTGCTTCTGCGCAAGTCCGGCACAGAGCCGTTGGTGCGTGTGATGGTCGAAGGTGAGGACGAAGCTCAGGTTCGCAGCTACGCCGAAGAACTGGCAAAACTGGTAAGTGAAGTTTCTGCCTGATTCGGCTTGCCAGCCATGATTGTGTTGGGTAACATCTGCGCCCACTTTGACCGACGAGGTACAGCATGCGTCGCCCTATGGTAGCTGGTAACTGGAAGATGCACGGTACCCGCGCCAGCGTCGCTGAGCTGATCAACGGCCTTCGTCATCTGGCCTTGCCTAGCGGTGTTGATGTCGCGGTATTCCCGCCTTGCTTGCATATCAATCAGGTGATTGATGGTTTGAAAGGCAAGTCGATTTCGGTCGGCGCGCAGAACTCTGCGGTGGAATCCATGCAAGGTGCATTGACCGGTGAGATTGCACCGAGTCAGTTGGTGGATGCAGGTTGTTCCCTGGTGCTTGTCGGGCACTCCGAGCGCCGCCAGATAATGGGCGAGCGAGACGGGATGCTGAACCGCAAGTTCGCAGCGGCACAGGCATGTGGCTTGATTCCGGTGTTGTGTGTAGGGGAAACCCTCGAGCAGCGCGAAGCCGGAAAAACTCTTGAAGTTGTCGGGCGTCAGCTGGGCAGCATCATCGAGGAGCTGGGTGTTGGTGCTTTTGCCAAGGCAGTCATTGCTTACGAGCCTGTCTGGGCCATTGGTACCGGACTGACTGCAACGCCGCAACAGGCTCAGGATGTGCATAAAGCCATTCGCGAGCAGTTGGCGGCAGAGAATTCTGAAGTCGCACGAGGTGTGCGGCTTCTATACGGCGGCAGCGTGAAGGCGGCCAATGCGGTCGAACTGTTCGGCATGCCGGATATCGATGGGGGGCTCATTGCTGGAGCCTCCCTGACTGCACATGCGTTCGGTGCGATTTGTCGCGCCGCGGGAACC
>NZ_JBIUVO010000094.1:8397-11451 GCF_044742995.1 Pseudomonas sp. NPDC087803 | reverse complement strand
CGAATATGCCCACCCGCTCGAAGATCATCTATACCTTCACCGACGAAGCTCCAGCCCTCGCCACCTATTCCCTGCTGCCGATCATCGAGGCTTACACCGCCTCGGCCGATATCGCCGTGGAAACCCGCGATATCTCTCTTGCAGCGCGCATCCTGGCCAGCGTCCCCGAGCAACTGGGCGACAAAGCCGTAGCCGACCACCTCGCCGAACTGGGCGACCTGGCCGTTACGCCTGAAGCCAACATCATCAAGCTGCCGAACATCAGTGCTTCGGTGCCTCAGCTGCAAGCGGCAATCAAAGAGCTGCAAGCCCAGGGTTACAACCTGCCGGACTACCCGGAAGCCGTGACCAACGACGCCGAAAAAGAAGCCAAGGCGCGTTACGACAAGGTCAAGGGCAGCGCCGTGAACCCGGTTCTGCGTGAAGGCAACTCCGACCGCCGCGCTCCGCTGTCGGTCAAGAACTACGCGCGCAAGCACCCGCACAAAATGGGCGCCTGGGCCAAAGACTCCAAGTCCCACGTGGCTCACATGAGCACCGGCGATTTCTACGGCAGCGAAAAAGCCGCCCTGATCGACGCCGCTGACGCTGTGAAAATCGAGCTGATCGCCAAAGACGGCACCGCGACCGTCCTGAAAGAAAAAACCAGCGTTCAGGCCGGCGAGATCCTCGACTGCGCCGTGATGAGCAAAAACGCCCTGCGCGCGTTCATCGCCGCTGAAATCGACAGCGCCAAGGCGCAAGGCGTGCTGCTCTCGGTGCACCTGAAAGCGACCATGATGAAGGTCTCCGACCCGATCATGTTCGGCCAGATCGTTGCCGAGTTCTATAAAGACGCCCTGACCAAACACGCTGACGTGCTGGCCCAGATCGGCTTCAACCTGAACAACGGCATCGGCGACCTGTACGCTCGCATCAAGGCCCTGCCGGCCGAACAGCAAGCGCAGATCGAAGCAGACATCGCAGCGGTCTACGCCGCTCGTCCGTCGCTGGCGATGGTCAACTCCGACAAGGGCATCACCAACCTGAACGTGCCGAGCGACGTTATCGTCGACGCCTCGATGCCGGCGATGATCCGTGACTCCGGCAAGATGTGGGGCACCGACGGTCAGCTGCACGACACCAAGGCCGTGATCCCGGATCGTTGCTACGCCACCATCTACCAGGCCGTGATCGAAGACTGCAAAGCCAACGGCGCGTTCGATCCGACCACCATGGGCAGCGTGCCGAACGTGGGCCTGATGGCGAAGAAAGCCGAAGAGTACGGCTCGCACGACAAGACCTTCCAGATCAAGGCTGACGGCGTGGTTCGCGTCACTGACAGCAAGGGCAACCTGCTGATGGAACAGGCTGTTGAAGCCGGCGACATCTTCCGCATGTGCCAGACCAAAGACGCGCCGATCCAGGACTGGGTCAAACTGGCCGTCAACCGTGCTCGCGCCAGCAGCACCCCGGCGATCTTCTGGCTGGACCCGATGCGCGCCCACGACGGCGTAGTGATCGAGAAGGTTCAGGCTTACCTGAAGGATCACGACACCACTGGTCTGGACATCCAGATCATGGCGCCGGTCGATGCCATGAAGTACACCCTGCAGCGCACCCGTGAAGGCAAGGACACCATCTCGGTGACCGGCAACGTACTGCGCGACTACCTGACTGACCTGTTCCCGATCATGGAACTGGGCACCAGCGCCAAGATGCTGTCGATCGTGCCGCTGATGAACGGCGGTGGCCTGTTCGAAACCGGCGCCGGCGGTTCGGCGCCCAAGCACGTGCAGCAACTGGTTGAAGAGAACTTTCTGCGCTGGGACTCGCTGGGCGAATTCCTGGCGCTGGCGGCGTCCCTCGAGCATTTGGGTGTGAACTACAACAACCCGAAAGCGCTGGTACTGTCGAAAACCCTGGATCAGGCCACCGGCCAGTTCCTCGACAACAACAAGTCGCCATCGCGCAAAGTCGGCAACATCGACAACCGCGGCAGCCACTTCTACCTGGCGCTGTACTGGGCTCAGGCCCTGGCCGCCCAGACCGAAGACGCTGCACTGCAAGCGCAGTTCGCGACCCTGGCCAAAACCCTGACCGAGAACGAGGCGACCATCGTTGCCGAGCTCAACGCCGTGCAGGGCAAGCCAGTGGACATCGGTGGTTACTACCACGCCGATGCCGAGCTGATCAGCAAGGCCATGCGCCCAAGCGCAACCTTCAACGCGGCGATTGCTGCGCTGGTTTAAGGTTGTAATGCTGCAAAGAAACCCCGGCCCAGTGCCGGGGTTTCTGTTTCCGAATACAACACAAGCCCCTTGTAGGAGTGAGCCTGCTCGCGATAGCGGTATACCATTCAACGATTATGGTGGCTGACATTGCGCTATCGCGAGCAGGCTCACTCCTACAGGGATTGGGTTTCAATTCAATATTTGAGGACACCCTATGGAATGGCTCCCCCACATCACCGTCGCCACCATCGTCGAAGACAACGGCCGCTTCCTGATGGTCGAAGAGCACAAGGCCGGGCGTAACGTGCTCAACCAGCCGGCAGGCCATCTCGACCCGAACGAGACCCTGATCGACGCCGCCATCCGCGAAACCCTCGAGGAAACCGGCTGGGACGTCGAACCCACCGGCGTGGTCGGCATTTACCTGTACACCGCGCCGAGCAACGGCGTGACTTATCAACGCGTGTGCTTCAGCGCCAAAGCGGTGAAACACCACCCGGACTATCAACTGGACGACGGCATCGTCGGCGCCAAGTGGTTGACCCGCAGCGAATTAATCGCCCAACGCGACAACTGGCGCAGCGAGTTGATCATCCGTTGCATCGACGACTATCTGGCCGGCCATCACTTCAGTCTCGAACTGATCCGCCCTTCTCTTTAGCCTTGAGGCCGTGAGCCTGCTAGAATCGCGTCCTTTTTCAAGACACTCATTGAATCCCTATGCGTGATCCAGCCCCTTCTGACACATCCAAGAAGCGCGTCATAGTCGGCATGTCAGTCGTCGAGGACTCTTCCGTTTCCGCTCTACTGCTTATCGAGCAAGGAAAAGAACTCGAAGGCC
>NZ_JBIUVO010000094.1:0-8387 GCF_044742995.1 Pseudomonas sp. NPDC087803 | reverse complement strand
GGATGCCCAGGCCGTGTGCGACAAGATCGGTATCAAGCTGCACACCGCCAACTTCGCCGCCGAGTACTGGGACAACGTGTTCGAGCACTTCCTCGCCGAATACAAGGCCGGTCGCACGCCGAACCCGGACATCCTGTGCAACCGCGAGATCAAGTTCAAGGCGTTCCTCGACTACGCCATGATGCTTGGCGCCGACCTGATCGCCACCGGCCACTATGTGCGCCGCCGTGACATCGATGGCCGCACCGAACTGCTCAAGGGCCTCGATCCGAACAAGGACCAGAGCTACTTCCTGCACGCTGTCGGTGGCGAACAGATCGCCAAGACCCTGTTCCCGGTCGGCGAACTGGAAAAGCCCGAAGTTCGCGCCATTGCCGAGAAATACGAGCTGGCGACCGCCAAGA
Source organism: Pseudomonas sp. NPDC087803 (assembly GCF_044742995.1). NCBI lineage: Bacteria > Pseudomonadati > Pseudomonadota > Gammaproteobacteria > Pseudomonadales > Pseudomonadaceae > Pseudomonas > Pseudomonas sp. NPDC087803. Next base: position 7,983 of record NZ_JBIUVO010000094.1, on the reverse strand, counting down.
AGAAGGATTCCACCGGGATCTGCTTCATCGGCGAGCGGCGTTTCAGCGACTTCCTCAAGCAATACCTGCCGGCGCAACCGGGCGAGATCAAGACCACCGAAGGCGAAGTCATCGGCCGTCACCACGGCTTGATGTACCACACCATCGGTCAGCGTCAGGGCCTGGGCATCGGCGGCCTGAAAGATGCCGGCGACGAGCCGTGGTACGTGCTGCGCAAGGATCTGGACACTAACGAGCTGATCGTCGGCCAGGGCAACAACCATCCATGGCTGTTCTCCAGCGCCCTGCTCGCGTCGGAAATCTATTGGGTCAACCCGATCGACCTGAGCCAGCCGCTGCGCCTCACCGCCAAAGTGCGTTATCGCCAGAGCGATCAGGCCTGCACCCTGGAAAAAACCGCCAGCGGCTACCGCGCCGTGTTCGACGAACCGCAACGCGCGGTGACCCCGGGCCAGTCGGTGGTGTTCTACGACGGTGAAATCTGCCTCGGCGGCGGCGTGATCGAAGTCGCCGAGCCGTGGAGCGGCCAGGCATGAGCCCGACTCAGGAGCAACTGACGGCGCTGGGCGGGGTGTTTCTCGCCGCCGTGCTGGTCGACCGCATTGCCAAGACCGGGCAGACCAGCGAGGCCGGCCTGAGCTGCATGCTCGGCAGCCTGCTGGTACGCGACCCGAAGGACACACTGGATGTGTACGGCGGCGACGACCTCAATCTGCGTGAGGGTTATCGGGCATTGATCGGCGCCCTCGAGCGCGACCCGAGCACCCTGCAACGCGAGCCGCTGCGCTATGCCCTGTCGATGCTCGGCCTGGAACGCCAACTGGCCAAACGTGACGACATGCTCGACACCATTGGCAAGCGCCTGCCGCAGATCCAGTCGCAGGTCGAGCACTTCGGCCCGGCTCACGAAAACGTGATTGCCGCCTGCGGTGCGCTGTATCAGGACACCCTGAGCACCCTGCGCCAGCGGATTCAGGTGCATGGCGACATGCGCAACCTGCAGCAACCGAGCAACGCCTCGAAAATCCGCGCCCTGCTGCTGGCCGGTATCCGTTCGGCACGCCTGTGGCGACAGCTCGGCGGCCACCGCTGGCAGTTGGTGATCAGCCGGCGCAAGCTGCTCAAAGAGCTGTATCCGTTGATGCGCAGCGAGTAAATCGTCGCGCACTAAAGGTTTTGTAGTCTGTAGCGCGTAATACGCCGGTCAGTTGGCAACGGACCGGCGGATTTTTTCATGTATGATACGCGCCCCATTTCGTTGCCCGACTGTCCGAGAACACCCCATGCAGCTCTCTTCGCTCACTGCGGTTTCCCCTGTTGACGGCCGCTACGCCGGCAAAACCCAGGCCCTGCGCCCGATTTTCAGCGAGTACGGCCTGATCCGTGCCCGCGTCCTGGTTGAAGTGCGCTGGCTCCAGCGCCTGGCCGCCCACGCCGGTATCCCGGAAGTGCCAGCCTTCTCCGCCGAGGCCAACGCCGTTCTCAATGAACTGGCTGAAAACTTCTCGCTGGAGCACGCCGAGCGCGTCAAAGAGATCGAGCGCACCACCAACCACGACGTCAAGGCGATCGAATACCTGCTCAAGGAGCAGGCGGCCAAGCTGCCGGAGCTGGCCAAGGTCAGCGAGTTCATCCACTTTGCCTGCACCAGCGAAGACATCAACAACCTGTCCCACGCCCTGATGCTGCGCGAAGGCCGTGACGACGTGATGCTGCCGCTGATGCGTCAGACCGCCAACGCCATTCGCGAACTGGCGATCCGCTTCGCCGACGTGCCGATGCTGTCGCGCACCCACGGTCAGCCGGCTTCGCCGACTACTCTGGGCAAGGAGCTGGCGAACGTGGTTTACCGTCTCGAGCGCCAGATCGCTCAAGTCGCTGCCGTGCCGCTGCTGGGCAAGATCAACGGCGCCGTGGGCAACTACAACGCACACCTGTCGGCCTACCCGCAGATCGACTGGGAAGCCAACGCCCGCGCCTTCATCGAAGACGAGCTGGGCCTGGGCTTCAACCCCTACACCACGCAGATCGAACCGCACGACTATATCGCCGAGCTGTTCGACGCGATCGCGCGCTTCAACACCATCCTGATCGACTTCGACCGTGACATCTGGGGCTACATCTCCCTGGGTTATTTCAAGCAGCGCACCATCGCTGGCGAAATCGGTTCGTCGACAATGCCGCACAAGGTCAACCCGATCGACTTCGAAAACTCCGAAGGCAACCTGGGCATCGCCAACGCGCTGTTCCAGCACCTGGCGAGCAAACTGCCGATCTCCCGCTGGCAGCGCGACCTGACCGACTCCACCGTACTGCGCAACCTCGGTGTGGGCTTCGCTCACAGCGTGATCGCCTACGAAGCCAGCCTCAAAGGCATCAGCAAACTGGAGCTCAACGAGCAGAAGATCGCCGCTGACCTCGACGCTTGCTGGGAAGTGCTGGCCGAGCCGATCCAGACCGTGATGCGCCGCTACAACATCGAAAACCCGTACGAAAAGCTGAAAGAACTGACCCGCGGCAAGGGCATCAGCCCGGAAGCGCTGCAGACTTTCATCGACGGCCTGGACATGCCGGCCGAAGCGAAAGCCGAGCTGAAACAGCTGACTCCGGCCAACTACATCGGCAACGCTGTAGCGCAAGCCAAACGCATCTGATTCACCGCTTGACCCGTTTGAGACGCCCGGCCGCGCCGGGCGTTTTTATTCCCGTCTGAAAAATGCTTTTTTTCAATAGGTTACACATGAATCCTGATACTCCTCTTCAACTTCTGGGCGGTCTCACGGCGCGCGAATTCATGCGCGATTACTGGCAGAAAAAGCCGCTGCTGATCCGTCAGGCCATCCCTGACTTCGAAAGCCCGATCGACGCCGATGAACTGGCCGGCCTGGCCCTGGAAGAAGAGGTCGAATCGCGCCTGGTGATCGAGCACGGCGAGCGTCCGTGGGAGCTGCGTCGCGGCCCGTTCGCCGAAGACGAATTCAGCAAACTGCCGGAAAAAGAGTGGACCCTGCTGGTTCAGGCCGTTGATCAATTCGTCCCGGAAGTCAGCGAGCTGCTGGAAAACTTCCGCTTCCTGCCGAGCTGGCGCGTCGATGACGTGATGATCAGCTTCGCCGCTCCGGGTGGCAGCGTCGGTCCGCACTTCGACAACTACGACGTGTTTCTGCTGCAGGGCCACGGCCAGCGCAACTGGAAGATCGGCCAGATGTGCGACTCCGAGAGCCCGCTGCTGCAACATGCGGATCTGCGCATTCTCGCCGAATTCCACGAAACCGAAGAATGGGTGCTGGAACCGGGCGACATGCTCTACCTGCCGCCGCGCCTGGCCCACTGCGGTGTCGCGGTCGACAACTGCATGACCTACTCGGTCGGCTTCCGTGCGCCAAGCGCCTCGGAAGTACTGACCCACTTCACCGACTTCCTCAGCCAGTTCCTGACCGACGAAGAACGCTACACCGACGCCGATGCGAAACCGGTCAGCGATGATCCACATCAGATCCAGCACGACGCCCTCGGCCGCCTGAAAAGCCTGCTCGCCGAGCACATGAGCGACGAGCGTCTGCTGCTGACCTGGTTCGGCCAGTACATGACCGAGCCGCGCTACCCGGAGCTGGTGGTCGGCCCGGAAGATGTTGAAGAAGATGACTTCCTCAATGCCCTGCAAGACGGCGCGGTGCTGATCCGCAACCCGAGTGCGCGCCTGGCATGGTCGGAAGTCGATGACGATCTGCTGCTGTTCGCCAGCGGCCAGAGCCGTTACCTGCCGGGCAAGCTGCGCGAGCTGCTGAAGCTGATCTGCGCCGCCGATGCGCTGCACCTCGACAACCTCGGCGAGTGGCTGAACGACGAAGACGGGCGCGGCCTGCTGTGCGAACTGGTCAAACAAGGCAGCCTGGGATTCGCCGATGAATAAGATTCGCGTACGTGTCGCAGACTGGCAAAAGGACAACGCCGAGATCCGGCGCATTCGTGAAACGGTGTTCATCGCCGAACAATCGGTGCCACCCGAGCTTGAATGGGACGCCGATGACGCGACCGCCGTGCATTTTCTGGCGTTCGAAGGCGACTTTCCGATCGGCACCGCCCGCCTGTTGCCCGACGGGCACATTGGCCGGGTTTCGGTGCTGAAGGACTGGCGCGGCATGAAGGTGGGCGATGCGCTGATGCAAGCGGTCATCGCCGAAGCCGAAGCCCGCGGCCTGCAGCAGCAGATGCTCAGCGCGCAGGTACAGGCCACGGCGTTCTATGAGCGCCTGGGCTTCAGCCTGGTCAGCGAGGAATTCCTCGAAGCCGGGATTCCGCATGTCGATATGGTTCGGCATTCGGCCTGAGCGGCAAAGATCCTGAGACCTCCATTGATTTTGTGATCTCTGGAGATCCTGTGGTGAGGGGATTTATCCCCGATGGGTCGCGGAGCGGCCCCAAAATTTCAGGTCTGCTTCGCAGCCCATCGGGGATAAATCCCCTCACCACAAAGGCCCTTGAGCACCCCACAAAACGCCCCGCCATTTTTGGATGCCGGGGCGTTTTGCTGTCTACGATTCAACTTGCCCCACCCCGGGCCGACAAACTGGCAATATCAAGCCTTTCGAAAGCGGAGATAACGGACATGTCCCTACGCACCCTGCTCACCACCCTGCTGCTCGGCTGCAGCCTCTCGGCGATGGCAGCCACAGAAGTGGTGCCCCTCAAGTACCGCACCAGCACCGACATGCTGCCGATGGCGCAAGACTTCATCGGCAAGGACGGCCAGGTCAGCGCCTATGGCAATCAACTGATCGTCAAGGCCGAGCCGGACAAGATTCAGGAACTCAAAGCCCTGATCACCCAGCTCGACACCGCCCCCAAACGCCTGTTGATCACGGTCGACACCAACGAAAACAATGGCCGTGGCGACGAAGGTTATTCGGTCAACGGCGCACAGACCCGGATCATCAGCCGCAGCACCGCCAGCCGTGACGGCGGCGTGCAGCAAGTGCAGGCCACCGACGGCATGCCGGCGCTGATCCAGGTCGGCCAGAGCGTGCCGATCACCAGCAGCCAGACCAACTCCTACGGCGATTACAGCAGCCAGACGCAATATCGCAACGTCACTCAGGGGTTCTATGTCACCGCCAGCGTCACCGGCGACATCGTTCATCTGGCGATCAGTACTAACCGTGACCGCATGAGCCAGGAACGTCCCGATGTAGTGAACGTGCAAAGTACCGACACAACGGTCAGCGGACGCCTGGGCGAATGGATCACTCTTGCCGGGGTGAATCGCCAGACTCAGGCCGACAAACAGGGTCTGACCCGCAGCTACTCGACTCAAGGCCGGGATGACATGACCTTGCGGGTCAAAGTCGATGCCTTGGACCAAAGCACCGAAAACTGACTGATTAGTCGTATTAGACGAAAGATGTAGTGCTTGAAAAAAAGCACTACAAAATGTTTGACGGGCCAAAAAAGCGAAGGCATGATGGCCTCGCTCCCGCTAATCAGAGGCCCTGGCAAGGGCCTTCGAAGCGATGTTCGCACCTACCCCGCGAACCGCTTCGTGTCTGTACCGCCCACAAGGTGTGTTTGACGAGGTTGCCGACTGGAACGAAGTTGTCCCGAGGGACGGAAGCGTAATTAGGTAACCCGGCTTCACGCTGTAGTTCGTATAAAGGCCCACGACGCCCGAATGCGCCCGCAGTCCGCCACTACCTGCTCACTTCCCCTCGAGCCCATCGTTCATCCCGTCGCCTACCCCGCCGAATCCGACTTGACCACCTAAGCTTCTGGTCAGCGAGCGCAGGAATTTTCCACCGCAGAACAACTTTTCATAAAGACGCGACGAGGTTTATCTCCATGGCACTGACACGCGAACAGCAAATTGCAGCCCTTGAAAAAGACTGGGCTGAAAACCCGCGCTGGAAAGGCGTGACTCGCACTTACTCCGCTGCTGACGTCGTCCGTCTGCGTGGCTCGGTTCAGCCTGAGCACACCTTTGCGAAAATGGGCGCCGAGAAGCTGTGGAACCTGGTGACCCAGGGTGCCAAGCCGTCCTTCCGCCCAGAGAAAGATTTCGTCAACTGCATGGGCGCCCTGACCGGCGGCCAGGCTGTTCAACAGGTCAAGGCCGGTATCCAGGCGATCTACCTGTCGGGCTGGCAGGTGGCTGCGGACAACAACTCCGCAGAATCCATGTACCCGGACCAGTCGCTGTACCCGGTGGACTCGGTGCCAACCGTGGTCAAGCGCATCAACAACTCGTTCCGTCGCGCTGACCAGATCCAGTGGAAAGCCGGCAAAAACCCGGGCGACGAAGGCTACATCGACTACTTCGCGCCAATCGTGGCTGATGCTGAAGCTGGTTTCGGCGGCGTGCTGAACGCCTACGAGCTGATGAAGAGCATGATCGAAGCAGGCGCCGCCGGCGTTCACTTCGAAGACCAGCTGGCTTCCGTGAAGAAATGCGGCCACATGGGCGGCAAGGTGCTGGTGCCGACTCAGGAAGCCGTACAGAAGCTGACCGCTGCCCGTCTGGCGGCTGACGTTGCCGGTACTCCGACCATCATCCTGGCCCGTACCGACGCCAACGCGGCTGACCTGCTGACTTCGGATTGCGACCCGTACGACCAGCCGTTCGTGACCGGCGAACGTACCCAGGAAGGCTTCTACAAAGTACGTGCCGGCCTGGATCAAGCCATCGCCCGTGGCCTGGCTTACGCGCCGTACGCTGACCTGATCTGGTGCGAAACCGCCAAGCCGGATCTGGAAGAAGCCCGTCGCTTCGCTGAAGCGATCAAGAAGGAATACCCGGACCAACTGCTGTCGTACAACTGCTCGCCTTCCTTCAACTGGAAGAAAAACCTGGACGACGCGACCATCGCCAAGTTCCAGCGCGAACTGTCCGCCATGGGTTACAAGCACCAGTTCATCACCCTGGCCGGCATTCACAACAGGTGGCACAGCATGTTCAACCTGGCGCACGACTACGCCCGCAACGACATGACTGCCTACGTGAAGCTGCAGGAGCAGGAATTCGCTGACGCCGCCAAGGGTTACACCTTTGTGGCTCACCAGCAGGAAGTGGGCACCGGCTACTTCGACGACATGACCACCGTGATTCAGGGCGGCTCGTCCTCGGTGACCGCGCTGACCGGTTCGACCGAAGAAGAACAGTTCCACTGATTCGGCTTCGCTGAGCAAACGGCCCTTGCGGACCGGATAGAAAGCTAACCGCAAAGCCGCAAGACTGACGCCCCGACTGGTTCGGGGCGTTTTTTTGCCCGCAGATTCCCAAACACACTCCCCTGTAGGAGCTGCCGGAGGCTGCGATCTGTTGATCTTGTCTTTAAAAAGCAAAGTCAAAAGATCGCAGCCTTCGGCAACTCCTACAGGGGGTGGATTCCGCGAACGCCCCTTGTGGGAGCGAGCCTGCTCGCGAAAGCGCTTTGTCAGCTTGCGCATGCGGTGACTGACCCACCACCTTTGCGAGCAGGCTCGCTCCCACAGGTTTTCTCTCAGCCTGGGAGACAAAACATTGATCCAGGCCGGTACAGACGCCACAAAAACCAGCTAAAACTGGCGCCACCGCTACTTGCAGTAACGGGCATATAAGACAACTTTCCGATTACTGCACCGCTTTACAGTTACAAAACCACTCCAAACGATATCAATTATCATTTAGCGGCAACTATGTTCGTTACATTTCCCACAAAACATAATTCGCGCAAACCCGGCTAATGCCCGCAGGGCATGGGCTACAGGGCATTGGAGGTGCGCTATGTCCTTATTCCAATAAATAATTTCGCTATAGGAATTTTACTTGCCGAGTGTTTAGCCATAAAATCAGCGCGATTGATTGCTGCGACATATCGTCACTGCCTTATTTCTTTATCAAGCTCAGAGACCTTTGCTCTCTGTTAAGGATTACCAGCATTCCCGAAGCGACAGGACTCATGGCCCACAACTGGGGCTTTGCCATTTTCCTTCTGGGTGTTGTCGGCCTGT
>NZ_JBIUVO010000093.1:0-12166 GCF_044742995.1 Pseudomonas sp. NPDC087803 | reverse complement strand
ACGACCTCAACGGTCAACCGGTGCTGCGTCTGGCGATGACCCCGGCCTAGCTGGCGGAAATCCGTGAATACTCCATCAAGCAGAACTTGACCACGGTACGTAACCGCGTCAACGAGCTGGGTGTTGCCGAACCGATCGTTCAGCGTCAGGGCGCCAACCGCATCGTGGTTGAGCTGCCGGGCGTGCAGGACACTGCCGAAGCCAAGCGTATTCTCGGCAAGACGGCCAACCTTGAGTTCCGTCTGGCTGCAGAGCCGGGTGCTTCGAAAGCCACTTCCGAAACCTTCGAGTTCCGTGAAGGCAAGCGTCCTCCTGCGCAGATCGAGCGTGGCCTGATCATCACTGGTGACCAGGTGACCGACGCCAAGGCCGGTTTCGGCGAACACGGCACGCCTGAAGTGAACATCCGTCTGGATGGTCACGGTGGCGAGCTGATGAGCCGCGCGACCCGTTCGAACGTCGGCCGCAGCATGGCGGTGATCTTCATCGAACAGCGTCCGGTGACCACTTACACCAAGCAGGTTGTCGACGGTGTCGAGAAAGACGTGCCGGTGCAGACCTTCAAGGAAGAGAAGAAGATCATCAGCCTGGCGACCATTCAGTCGCCGCTGGGTGCGCAGTTCCGTATCACCGGCCTGAACGGCCAGGGCGAATCGTCCGAGCTGGCGCTGCTGCTGCGTGCCGGTGGTCTGGCCGCACCGATGTACTTCGCGGAAGAGCGCACAATCGGTCCGAGCCTGGGTGCTGACAACATCACCAAGGGTATCGATGCATCGCTGTGGGGCATGCTGTTCGTCTCGCTGTTCATCATCGCCATCTACCGCTTCTTCGGTGTGATCGCCACGGTCGCACTGGCGGTGAACATGGTGCTGTTGCTGGCGCTGATGTCGCTGCTGGGGGCAACGCTGACCCTGCCGGGTATCGCCGGTATCGTTTTGACCATGGGTATGGCGGTCGACGCCAACGTGCTGATCTTCTCGCGGATCCGTGAAGAGATCGCCGCCGGCATGACCGTGCAGCGTGCAATCAACGAAGGCTTCGGCCGGGCATTCACCGCGATTCTCGACGCCAACCTGACCACTCTGCTGGTCGGCGGCATCCTCTTCGCCATGGGCACCGGCCCGGTGAAGGGCTTCGCAGTGACCATGTCCCTCGGGATCTTTACCTCGATGTTCACGGCCATCATGGTGACCCGCGCAATGGTCAACCTGATCTTCGGCGGACGTGACTTCAAGAAGTTGTGGATTTAAGGGGCTGCCATGTTACGTACAATCAACTTCATGGGCGTTCGCAACTTTGCGTTCGGCGTGACTGTGTTTCTCACCGTTCTGGCCTTGTTCAGCGTTTTCCACAAGGGCATGAACTGGGGTCTGGACTTCACCGGCGGTACGCTCATCGAGCTGACCTACGAGCGTCCGGCTGACGTCACCAAAGTGCGTGAAGAGCTGGTGACTTCCGGTTACCACGAAGCCATCGTGCAGAGCTTTGGTGCAACTACCGACTTGCTGGTACGTATGCCAGGTGAAGACCCGCAGTTGGGTCACCAAGTAGCAGAGGCTCTGCAGAAAGTCGGCGGCGACAACCCGGCGACGGTCAAGCGCGTCGAGTTCGTCGGCCCGCAGGTCGGTGAGGAGCTGCGCGACCAGGGCGGCCTCGGCATGCTCCTGGCGCTCGGCGGCATCCTGATCTACCTGGCTTTCCGCTTTCAGTGGAAATTCGCGGTCGGCGCCATCGTTTCGCTGATTCACGACGTGATCGTGACTGTCGGTATCCTGTCGTTCTTCCAGATCACCTTCGACCTGACGGTGCTGGCGGCGGTGCTGGCGATCATCGGTTACTCGCTGAACGACACCATCGTCGTGTTCGACCGGGTTCGTGAGAACTTCCGTGTGCTGCGCAAGGCTTCGCTGATCGAGAACATCAACATCTCGACCACTCAGACCCTGCTGCGGACCATGGCAACGTCGATCTCCACCTTGCTGGCGATTGCTGCGCTGCTGTTCTTCGGTGGCGACAACCTGTTCGGCTTCTCCATCGCCCTGTTCATCGGTGTGCTGGCGGGTACTTACTCGTCGATCTACATCGCGAACGTGGTGCTGATCTGGCTGAATCTGAGCACCGAGGATCTGATTCCTCCGGCCAACACCGAGAAGGAAGTCGACGACCGTCCATAACGGCCATCGCTTCTCCGGCTGTCAGCCCAGAAAAGGCGCGAGTTGAACTCGCGCCTTTTTTTATGCTCCAAGGCTGGGAGAAGCGCGGGACGTGTCCCGCATGTGATGGTCAGGAGGTTCATGTGAACAAGTCGTTGCTGGTTGGTGCGGTATTGGGTGCTGTCGGTGTGACTGCCGGGGGTGCTGTTGCCACCTACAGCCTGGTTAAAAGCGGCCCTGAGTATGCGCAAGTGCTGGCCGTAGAACCGGTCAAAACACAGATCAAGACTCCACGTGAAGTGTGCAAGGATGTTGCTGTAACCCGTCAGGCGCCGGTCAAGGACCAGCACCAGATCGTGGGTACGGTGCTCGGTGCGGTCGGCGGTGGCCTGCTGGGCAATATGGTCGGCGGTGGTAACGGCAAGAAAATTGCCACCGTGGCTGGTGCGGTCGGCGGCGGTTATGCCGGTAACAAGGTGCAGGAAGGCATGCAGAACCGCGACACCTACACCACCACCCAGACTCGCTGTAACACCGTGAATGACATCAGCGACAAGGTTGTCGGTTACGACGTGCGTTATTCGCTGGATGGCAAGGAAGGCAAAGTGCGGATGGATCGTGATCCGGGCAACCAGATTCCGGTGGACAAGGAAGGCAAGTTGATTCTGTCGCAGAATCAGCCGGGTCAGTAAAGACAGACTGTTTTAAAAGAAGCACCCTGCGGGGTGCTTTTTTTGTTGCCTGTGTAGGAGCTGCCGAAGGCTGCGATCTTTTGACTTTGTTTTTTAAGAGCAAGATCAAAAGATCGCAGCCTTCGGCAGCTCCTACAGAGGGGGGAATTGAATCGCAGGCATAAAAAAAGCACCCCGAAGGGTGCTTTTTGCGTTTCGCGGGAAGCTTAGCGCTTCAGCGAAGCCGGCAGGTGCGGCTGGATCGCCGTCAAGACTGCCTTGAAGCATTTGGTGTTGCCGGCAACGATGTGGCCTTTTTCAAGGAAATCGTGACCGCCGGTGAAGTCGCTCACCAGACCGCCAGCTTCCTGGATCAGCAGGGCGCCGGCAGCCATGTCCCACTCGGACAGGCCCGATTCCCAGAACGCGTCGAAACGACCGGCAGCCACGTAGGCCAGGTCCAGGCTGGCGGAACCGGCGCGGCGGATGCCGGCAGTCTGGCCAACCAGGGCGCGGAACATGCCCAGGTAGTTGTCGAGGTTGTCCATCTGGTCGTCACGGAACGGGAAGCCAGTACCCAGCAAAGCGCCGTCGAGGCTGGTGCGACCGCTGACGCGCAGACGACGACCGTTCAGTTGAGCGCCGCGACCACGGCTGGCGGTGAATTCTTCCTGGCGAACCGGATCCAGAACCACAGCGTGTTCCAGGCGACCACGGTATTTGCAGGCAATGCTGACAGCAAAGTGAGGAATGCCACGCAGGAAGTTGGTGGTGCCGTCCAGTGGATCAATGATCCACAGGTACTCTTCGCCTTCGATGCCGTTACCGACATGCATGCCGGTCTCTTCACCCTGGATCGAGTGATTCGGGTAAGCCTTGCGCAGAGCATCAATGATTTTCTGTTCGGCGGCGCGATCGACCTCGGATACATAATCCTTGGCGTCTTTTTCGTCGACCTTGATGGTATCCAGGCGCTCGATGGAGCGGAAGATCAGTTCACTGGCGCTGCGGGCGGCGCGCAGCGCGATATTCAGCATGGGCTGCATGGATGTGTCACCTAAGGTTGTTAAAGAAAGCCGCGCATTCTATCAGAACTTTTCTTCAGGTGAAGGTCACTGTTCGCTTTCATAGCTTAACGGTAGGCTGTTCTGTAAGATTTGCACCCCTTTCCTGTGTCCGAGAGCGCCTCCCTTGCTGCAGAACATTCGTGTCGTCCTGGTCAATACCAGCCACCCCGGCAACATCGGCGGGGCCGCGCGCGCCATGAAAAACATGGGTCTGTCGCGGCTGGTGCTGGTCGAGCCGCGCCTGTTTCCGCATCACGAAGCCGATGCCCGTGCTTCCGGTGCCGGTGACATCCTTGAAAACGCGCAAGTCGTCGCCACTCTGGAAGATGCCTTGGTCGGCTGCAATCTGGTGCTTGGCACCAGCGCCCGTGACCGGCGTATTCCCTGGCCGCTGCTGGATCCCCGCGAATGCGGGAGCAAAGTGGTCGAGGAGGCGGGGCAAGGCGCGGAAATCGCGTTGGTGTTTGGTCGTGAAGACTCCGGCCTGACCAACGAGGAGCTGCAGCGATGTCACTTTCACGTGCACATTCCCTCCGATCCTGGGTTCAGCTCGCTGAACCTCGGGGCGGCGGTGCAGGTGTTGAGCTATGAAGTGCGCATGGCCTGGCTGGCCGCTCAAGGGCAGCCGACCAAGATCGAGAAAGAAGAAGTGGCCTCGGTGAAAAGCGCCGAGCTGGCGACCATGGATGAGCTCGAGCGCTTTTACGAGCATCTGGAGCAGACGCTGGTCGCCATCGAATTTCTCGATCCGGAAAAGCCGCGGCACTTGATGGCGCGCCTGCGCCGGTTGTACGGACGCAGCTCGGTCAGCCGGGCGGAAATGAATATTTTGCGTGGCATCCTCACGGAAACCCAAAAAGCGGCCCGTGGTGAGCTTCTTAAACGGAAGGACTGAATGATGTTTGAGCGTTTGCGTGAAGATATCCAGAGCGTATTCCATCGAGACCCGGCGGCGCGTAACGCTTTTGAAGTCCTGACCTGCTACCCCGGTATGCATGCGATCTGGATTCACCGGTTGGCTGGCATGCTGTGGCGCAACGAGCTGAAATGGCTGGCGCGACTGGTGTCCAACTTCGGTCGCTGGTTGACCGGCATCGAGATTCATCCGGGGGCCAAGGTTGGTCGGCGCTTCTTCATCGACCACGGCATGGGCATCGTCATTGGTGAAACCGCCGAGATCGGCGATGACGTGACCATTTATCAGGGCGTGACCCTTGGAGGTACCAGCTGGAACAAAGGCAAGCGCCACCCGACGCTGGGTGACGGAGTAGTGGTCGGTGCCGGTGCCAAAGTGCTCGGGCCATTCACGGTAGGGGCGGGTGCGAAAGTCGGTTCCAATGCGGTGGTCACCAAGGAAGTGCCGCCGGGCGCCACGGTGGTGGGGATTCCGGGGCGGATCATCGTCAAGACCGATGAAGAGCAGGACGCCAAGCGCAAGGCCATGGCCGAGAAGATTGGTTTCGATGCTTATGGCGTCAGCGAAGACATGCCTGACCCAGTGGCCCGGGCCATCGGCCAGTTGCTCGATCACTTGCAAGCGGTGGACGGACGGCTGGAAGGGATGTGCGGCGCACTGAAGGATCTGGGCAGCAACTACTGTGCGAAAGATCTGCCTGAGTTGCGCGAAGAAGACTTTGCCTGTGTGAAGGGCAAGGATCAGAGCCAGGCCAGCTAAGCCGGGGCGCTGCGTTTCGCGAGCAGGCTCGCTCCCACATTGGAATGCATCACCCTGTGGGAGCGGGCTTGCTCGCGAAGAACGATAACGCGGTACCGCTGGCTGTACGCCGCCAGCCTTTGCTATGATGCGCGCGCTCTTTTGCGGGTAAACCCGACTAAAGCACTAGGTCTTATAGTTGACTTAAATGCTCGGGAATAGCATACTCCCGCCCATTCCGAACTCCGTGGTAATTGTCCATGCGACTGACTACAAAAGGCCGATACGCCGTGACCGCCATGCTTGACCTGGCGTTGCACGCGCAGCACGGGCCGGTGTCCCTGGCCGATATCTCCGAGCGCCAAGGCATCTCCCTGTCCTATCTCGAACAGCTTTTTGCCAAGCTGCGTCGCAGTAACCTGGTTTCCAGTGTTCGCGGCCCAGGCGGTGGTTACCAGCTGTCGCGCGACATGCAGGGCATCCAGGTGGCTCAGGTGATCGATGCGGTCAACGAATCGGTCGACGCTACAAAGTGCCAGGGCCAGGGCGATTGCCATTCCGGCGACACCTGCCTGACTCATCACCTGTGGTGCGACCTGAGCCTGCAGATTCACGAATTTCTAAGTGGTATCAGCTTGGCTGATCTTGTGACTCGCCGTGAGGTGCAAGAAGTAGCCCAGCGTCAGGACCAGCGTCGTTGCAACAGCAAGGCGCCACGCCTGGACAAGATTGAAGCGTCCGCCGTCGAATGACAGCCGAAGAGCTAGCGGAACGCCAGCCCTGATTTAGGAGATAGTCCATGAAATTGCCGATTTACCTTGATTACTCTGCGACCACCCCGGTCGATCCGCGCGTTGCGCAAAAGATGAGTGAATGCCTGCTGGTCGACGGAAACTTCGGTAACCCGGCGTCCCGTTCCCACGTGTTCGGCTGGAAAGCTGAAGAGTCCGTCGAAAACGCCCGTCGTCAGGTGGCCGATCTGGTCAACGCTGACCCGCGCGAAATCGTCTGGACGTCCGGCGCTACCGAGTCCGACAACCTGGCTATCAAGGGTGCGGCACATTTCTATGCCTCCAAAGGCAAGCACCTGATCACCAGCAAGATCGAACACAAGGCTGTTCTCGACACCATGCGCCAACTGGAGCGTGAAGGCTTCGAGGTCACCTACCTCGAGCCGACCGAAGACGGTCTGATCACTCCGGCAATGATCGAAGCGGCACTGCGCGAAGACACCATTCTGGTGTCGGTGATGCACGTGAACAACGAAATCGGCACCATCAACGACATCGCTGCCATTGGCGAACTGCTTCGTTCGAAGGGCGTCCTGTTCCACGTCGACGCGGCTCAGTCCACTGGCAAGGTCGAAATCGACCTGCAGAAGCTGAAAGTCGACATGATGTCGTTCTCCGCCCACAAGACCTATGGTCCTAAAGGTATCGGCGCGCTGTACGTCAGCCGCAAGCCGCGTGTGCGCATCGAAGCGACCATGCACGGCGGCGGTCACGAACGTGGCATGCGTTCCGGCACCCTGGCGACCCACCAGATCGTCGGCATGGGCGAAGCCTTCCGCGTAGCCAAAGAAGACATGGCGGCCGAGAACGTACGCATCAAAGCCCTGAGCGACCGCTTCTACAAGCAGGTCGAGCATCTGGAAGAGCTGTACGTCAACGGCAGCCTGACCGCTCGCGTTCCGCACAACCTGAACCTGAGCTTCAACTACGTTGAAGGCGAGTCGCTGATCATGGCGCTCAAGGATCTGGCGGTATCGTCCGGTTCGGCCTGCACCTCGGCGTCCCTGGAGCCTTCGTATGTACTGCGCGCCCTGGGCCGCAACGACGAACTGGCACACAGCTCGATCCGTTTCACCTTCGGCCGTTTCACCACCGAAGAAGAAATCGACTACGCCGCGCAGAAAGTCTGCGAGGCCGTTACCAAGCTGCGCGCACTGTCGCCGCTGTGGGACATGTACAAAGACGGTGTCGACATTTCGAAAATCGAGTGGGCGGCACACTGATTTCAAGTCGCCGCGAACCGGCCCTGCGACCTCAGGTTGCGGGGCTTAAAGAGCGACTCTCTGATGAGTGAGGATTAAGCATCATGGCTTACAGCGAAAAGGTCATCGACCACTACGAAAACCCGCGTAACGTCGGCAAGATGAACGCGGAAGACCCGGATGTCGGCACCGGCATGGTCGGCGCTCCGGCGTGCGGCGACGTGATGCGTCTGCAGATCAAGGTCAACGATCAGGGCGTTATCGAAGACGCCAAGTTCAAGACCTATGGCTGCGGTTCGGCAATCGCTTCCAGCTCCCTGGCCACCGAGTGGATGAAGGGCAAGACGCTGGACGAAGCCGAGACCATCAAGAACACTCAGCTGGCCGAAGAACTGGCCCTGCCACCAGTGAAAATCCACTGCTCGGTACTCGCTGAAGACGCTATCAAAGCGGCTGTTCGCGACTACAAGCAGAAGAAAGGCTTGATCTAAGCATTGCGCGACGAGTAAGGAGTCAACGATGGCTATCAGCATGACAGAAGCGGCTGCTCGACACGTGCGACGCTCCCTCGACGGGCGCGGCAAAGGTGAAGGGATTCGTCTGGGTGTTCGCACCACAGGCTGTTCCGGCCTTGCCTACGTGCTGGAGTTCGTCGACGAGGTGGTTGCCGAGGATCAGGTGTTCGAAAGTCACGGCGAGAAAGTGATTATCGACCCGAAAAGCCTGGCCTACCTGGACGGCACCGAACTCGATTTCGTCAAGGAAGGGTTGAACGAAGGCTTCAAGTTCAACAACCCCAACGTACGCGGTGAATGTGGCTGCGGCGAAAGCTTCAACATCTGAGGCTTGTCGTGGGTATTCCTTGTCATTTCGCTTTATTCGAGCTGCAACCGAGCTTCCGTCTGGATCTCGAGCAGTTGGCCACGCGCTACCGTGAGTTGGCGCGCGGCGTTCATCCTGACCGCTTTGCCGACGCTTCCGAGCGTGAGCAGCGGTCGGCGCTCGAGCAGTCTGCGCGGCTCAACGACGCGTACCAGACGCTCAAGAGTCCTGCCCAGCGTGCACGTTACCTGCTGACCATCAGCGGGCATGAAGTGCCGATGGAAGTCACGGTCCATGATCCCGAGTTTCTCTTGCAGCAGATGCAATGGCGCGAAGAGCTCGAAGACCTTCAGGACAGTGCCGACCTCGACGGTGTCGCGGTATTCAAGCGTCGCCTGAAAGTGGCTCAGGAACAGTTGAACGAAAGCTTCGCAGCCTGTTGGGATGATGCGGCGCAACGCGAACAGGCCGAACGCCTGATGCGGCGAATGCAGTTCCTCGACAAGCTCACCTACGAAGTGCGCCAGTTAGAAGAGCGCCTCGACGATTAACCCAGTGCCGCTCCGGTCGCACGCCTGATATACAGATAAGTCCTGATCACGATGGCCCTACTGCAGATCGCCGAACCCGGCCAAAGTCCTCAACCGCACCAGCGTCGTCTGGCTGTGGGGATCGACTTGGGCACTACCAATTCGCTGGTCGCTGCGTTGCGCAGTGGTCTTTCCGAGCCACTGGCCGACGCTGACGGGCAGGTCATCCTGCCGTCCGCCGTGCGTTATCACGCCGACCGCGTCGAGGTTGGCGAGTCGGCCAAACTGGCCGCGTCCTCCGATCCCTTGAACACTGTGCTGTCGGTCAAGCGCCTGATGGGGCGTGGTCTGTCCGACGTCAAGCAATTGGGCGAGCAACTGCCGTACCGCTTCGTCGGTGGCGAATCGCACATGCCGTTCATCGACACCGTGCAGGGCCCGAAAAGTCCGGTCGAAGTCTCCGCCGATATCCTCAAGGTGCTGCGTCAGCGTGCTGAAGCGACCCTGGGTGGCGAGCTGGTCGGTGCGGTGATCACCGTTCCGGCGTATTTCGACGATGCTCAGCGCCAGGCCACCAAGGACGCGGCGAAACTCGCCGGTCTGAACGTGCTGCGTCTGCTCAACGAGCCGACCGCTGCTGCCGTGGCTTATGGTCTGGATCAACACGCCGAAGGTCTGGTTGCTATCTATGACCTGGGCGGCGGTACGTTCGATATTTCGATTCTGCGTCTGACTGGCGGCGTGTTCGAAGTGCTGGCCACCGGCGGCGACAGCGCCCTGGGCGGCGATGACTTCGATCACGCGATTGCCGGCTGGATCATCGAGAGCGCCGGCCTGTCCGCCGACCTCGATCCGGGTGCACAGCGCAATCTGCTGCAAACTGCCTGCGCGGCCAAAGAAGCCCTGACCGATGCGGCCAGCGTTGAAGTCGCCTACGGTGACTGGAAAGCGCAATTGACCCGTGAAGCCTTCGATGCGCTGATCGAGCCAATGGTTGCCCGCAGCCTGAAAGCCTGCCGCCGCGCCGTACGTGATTCCGGTATCGAACTGGAAGACGTGCATGCCGTGGTCATGGTCGGTGGTTCGACCCGTGTGCCGCGTGTTCGCGAGGCGGTTGCCGAAGCCTTCGGTCGTCAGCCATTGACGGAAATCGACCCGGATCAAGTGGTGGCCATCGGGGCCGCGATCCAGGCCGACACGCTGGCTGGCAACAAGCGCGATGGCGGCGAACTGCTGCTGCTCGACGTGATTCCACTGTCTCTGGGGCTGGAAACCATGGGCGGGCTGATGGAGAAGGTGATTCCGCGCAACACCACCATCCCGGTCGCCCGCGCTCAGGACTTCACCACTTATAAAGACGGCCAGTCGGCCATGGCGATCCATGTGCTGCAGGGTGAGCGCGAGCTGATCAGCGACTGTCGCTCCCTGGCGCGCTTCGAACTGCGCGGCATTCCGGCGATGGTGGCCGGTGCGGCGAAGATTCGCGTGACTTTCCAGGTCGATGCCGACGGTCTGCTAAGCGTGTCTGCCCGTGAACTCGGTTCGGGCGTTGAAGCGAGCATTCAGGTCAAGCCTTCCTACGGCCTGACCGACGGCGAAATCGCCAAGATGCTCAAGGACTCGTTCCAGCACGCCAATGACGACAAGGTCGCTCGCGTCCTGCGCGAGCAGCAGGTCGATGCCCAGCGCCTGATCGAAGCGGTACAGGGCGCTCTGGAGGCTGACGGCGAGCGTTTGCTCGACGCCGAAGAGCGCATGGTCATCGAACTGCAGATGCAGGAACTGGCCGAATTGATGAAAGGCACCGATGGTTACGCCATCGAGCAGCAGACCAAGCGTCTGTCGCAAGTGACCGATGCTTTTGCTGCCCGCCGCATGGATCTGACGGTGAAAGCCGCTCTGTCGGGGCGCAATCTGAATGAAATCGAGGATATCTGATGCCGCAGGTCATTTTTCTGCCCCACGAGAAGTTCTGCCCTGAAGGCATGGTGGTCGAGGCCGAACCCGGCACTTCGATTCTCGATCTGGCTCACGAACACCATATCGAGATGGAAAGTGCTTGCGGCGGTGTCTGCGCCTGCACCACTTGCCATTGCATCATCCGCGAGGGTTTCGACTCGCTGGAAGAGGCGGACGAGCTGGAAGAAGACTTCCTCGATCGCGCCTGGGGCCTGGAAGCGCAATCGCGCCTGGCCTGTCAGGCTATCGTCGGCGAAGAAGACATCACCGTCGAGATTCCGAAATATTCGCTTAACCATGCGGCCGAAGCGCCGCACTGACTGGTAAGACTGTCATGAGCTACGGTTGGAATGATGTTCAACGTATTGCAGAAGAGCTGGCCGAGGCCCACGAGGGGCTCGATCCGTATTCTGTAGGTTTTGTCCGTCTGCAGCATATGATCGAGGAACTGCCTGACTTCGATAAGACTTCTGGCCGCGTTGGCGAGAAGGTGTTGGAAAGGGTTCAGGAGCTTTGGGCCGCAGAATTGGACTGATCGTCTCGCAGGTTAGGCAATACCCAAGAACCCGCGTATAATTCGCGGGTTTAATTTTTCGCAAATTACTGTTTCTGGAGTTACACCATGGCTGTTCAACGTACTTTCTCCATCATCAAGCCTGACGCCGTTGCTAAAGGCGCTGCCGGCGAAATCGTTACCCGTTTCGAAAAGGCTGGTCTGAAAGTTGTTGCTTCGAAAATGAAGCAGCTGTCCAAAGCCGAAGCTGAAGGCTTCTACGCTGAGCACAAAGAGCGTGGTTTCTTCGGTGACCTGGTTGCTTTCATGATCTCCGGTCCAGTAGTTGTTCAGGTTCTGGAAGGCGAAAACGCTATCGCTCGCAACCGTGAGCTGATGGGCGCTACCAACCCTAAAGAAGCTGCTGCCGGCACCATCCGTGCTGACTTCGCTGAGTCGATCGACGCCAACGCCGTTCACGGTTCGGACTCCGAAGCCGCTGCTGCTCGCGAAATCTCGTACTTCTTCGCAGCTACTGAAGTAACCACTCGCTAAGCATTGCTTGAAGAGTGAAGGTGAATCCATGACTACATCGACTGTTAAAACAAACCTGCTGGGTCTGACCCAGCCGGAAATGGAAAAATTCTTCGACTCAATCGGGGAGAAGCGTTTCCGTGCCGGTCAGGTAATGAAATGGTTTCACCACTTTGGCGTCGATGATTTCGACGCCATGACGAACGTCAGCAAGGCCTTGCGCGACAAGCTCAAGGCTATTGCTGAGGTCCGTGGTCCCGAAGTGGTCAGCGAGGACATTTCCAGCGACG
>NZ_JBIUVO010000092.1:0-12209 GCF_044742995.1 Pseudomonas sp. NPDC087803 | reverse complement strand
CCGGTCAGCACCAGATTTTCCAGGTTGGCGCCAAGCGTGAAGTCGACCGAGGAGCGCACGGTATCGATTTCACTGGCCAGAGTGCTGGTTTCGATGACGGTGTCGCCGGCGTTGTCGACGATGTAGGTGTCGTTGCCCAGACCACCTTCCATGCGGTCGGCACCCAGGCCGCCGTCGAGGATGTTGTTGCCGTCATTGCCGGTCAGGACGTTGTTCAGGCTGTTGCCGGTACCGTTGAGGTTGTTGCTGCCGGTGAGGATCAGGTTTTCCAGGTTGGCGCCGAGAGCGAAGTTGACCGACGCCCGCACGGTATCGATTTCACTGGCCAGAGTGCTGGTTTCGATGACGGTGTCGCCGGCGTTGTCGACGATGTAGGTGTCGTTGCCCAGACCACCTTCCATGCGGTCGGCACCCAGGCCGCCGTCGAGGATGTTGTTGCCGTCATTGCCGGTCAGGGCATTGTTCGAACTGTTGCCGGTGGCCTTGAGGTCGGCGTTGCCGAGCAGGCGCAGGTTTTCGACGTTGGCTGTAAGGGTGTAGTCGATGCTGGAGAAAACGCGGTCGAGGGCGGTCAACGAAGTGTCGGTTTCGATGACCACATCGCCGACGTTGTCGACATAGTAGGTATCGAAGCCACCACCACCGATCATGGTGTCGGCCCCGGCGCCGCCATTGAGGGTGTTCTCCATGTCGTTGCCGGTCAGGGTGTTGTCCAGGCTGTTACCGGTGCCGTTGATATTGGTGTTGCCGGTCAGCACCAGATTTTCCAGGTTGGCACCAAGCGTGAAGTCGACCGAGGAGCGTACGGTATCGATTTCACTGGCCAGAGTGCTGGTTTCGATGACGGTGTCGCCGGCGTTGTCGACGATGTAGGTGTCGTTGCCCAGACCACCCTCCATGCGGTCGGCACCCAGGCCGCCGTCGAGGATGTTGTTGCCGTCGTTGCCGGTCAGGGCATTGTTCAGGCTGTTGCCGGTGGCCTTGAGGTCGGCGTTGCCGAGCAGGCGCAGGTTTTCGACGTTGGCTGTAAGGGTGTAGTCGATGCTTGAGAAAACGCGGTCGAGGGCGGTCAGCGAAGTGTCGGTTTCGATGACCACATCGCCGACGTTGTCGACATAGTAGGTATCGAAGCCACCACCACCAATCATGGTGTCGGCCCCGGCGCCGCCATTGAGGGTGTTCTCCATGTCGTTGCCGGTCAGGGTATTGTCCAGACTGTTACCGGTGCCGTTGACATTGGTGTTGCCGGTCAGCACCAGATTTTCCAGGTTGGCACCAAGCGTGAAGTCGACCGAGGAGCGCACGGTATCGATTTCACTGGCCAGAGTGCTGGTTTCGATGACGGTGTCGCCGGCGTTGTCGACGATATAGGTGTCGTTGCCCAGACCACCTTCCATGCGGTCGGCACCCAGGCCGCCGTCGAGGATGTTGTTGCCGTCATTGCCGGTCAGGACGTTGTTCAGGCTGTTGCCGGTACCGTTGAGGTTGTTGCTGCCGGTGAGGATCAGGTTTTCCAGGTTGGCGCCGAGAGCGAAGTTGACCGACGCCCGCACGGTATCGATTTCACTGGCCAGAGTGCTGGTTTCGATGACGGTGTCGCCGGCGTTATCGACGATGTAGGTGTCGTTGCCCAGACCACCTTCCATGCGGTCGGCACCCAGGCCGCCGTCGAGGATGTTGTTGCCGTCGTTGCCGGTCAGGGCATTGTTCGAACTGTTGCCGGTGGCCTTGAGGTCGGCGTTGCCGAGCAGGCGCAGGTTTTCGACGTTGGCCGTAAGGGTGTAGTCGATGCTGGAGAAAACGCGGTCGAGGGCGGTCAGCGAAGTGTCGGTTTCGATGACCACATCGCCGACGTTGTCGACATAGTAGGTATCGAAGCCACCACCACCGATCATGGTGTCGGCACCGGCGCCACCATTGAGGGTGTTCTCAAGATCGTTGCCAGTCAGGGTGTCGTCGAATGCCGAACCGATCGCGTTCTCGATTTTGGCGCCAAAGGCAATGGCCAGACCATCATTGATCATCGTTTGATTGGCGCCGTCGACGAACGCTTTACCGATTTGGCTGAAGGCACCTTCATTGAGATTCAGGCTGACCGGGGCCAATTGGTTGCTTGCATCAATCGTATCGTTGCCACCCGCGTCCCAAATCGTCTCGAATACAGATTGATCCGCGCCCCATTTGTAAACATTGTCACCGGTTTGCCAAAGCATATTGGCACCGTAGAGCTTCTGAATGACCAGAATATCCAGCAGCATCGGTGTGGTCGGCTGGTACGAATATGCGTTGTTGTAGCTCATGAGCGTGTAGTGCGAATCGTCCAGTACCGGCGCGATCACGTTGGTATTGGTCGGGCTTGCCTCGAAAGGATGCTTGAGACCAAGAGCATGACCAATTTCATGAATGAAGGTCATGTAGTCATAGGTGCCTTTGACAGGATTCGGATTATCCGTCGCGGGTCCGATCCAGACATCGCCGGCCAGTGGCTTTCTATCAGGAAAATAGGCCCAGGCAGCGGTTTTCGGATCCATGCCGGCGTAACCGCCGAAGCGCAGATCTCCCGCAGAGTTAAAGTTGTCACTGACCAGTGTGAACTTGATATTGGCTACGGAACTCCATGCGCTGAGGGCACTGGTGACAGCAGTCTGCTGGGCCGTGGTCAGGGCGAAACTGTTCAGGAATTCGTTATCAGGACTGTAGTCTTTTGCGAAGTACGATTGCCCGGGTGTGACGAAGCTGTATGTCAGCCGGGTTGAAAAAAAGTCCACACCACCGAAATCAGGGCTCAGCCACTGTGTGCCGTAGATCAGGCTGTCGGCTTGTGCATTGCCGGTTAAAAATGACGACTGAGTAAGCGCATAACCTAGTGGAGACGACATCTGGAAATCCTGAGTGGTGTTACGACCGTCCTGGCGTGGTCGCTGGTAAGAGATAATTTTGTATCAGATACAGCGTCAATTGATATCACCTTGCCATTATTTTTTTTGTCGTGACGCCAGAAAACTGACTCGCTTATTTATCGTTATGCGCAGCCGCATCTTTAGTGGAAATTCGGCTGGTATTCTTGGGGCTTTAATCCGCAGGGCCATTCGATGACGCTTTCCGCTCGTACACTTATCCGCGAAACCTTTCCCGTCGGCCCGCTCCAGTGCAACTGCACGATCATCGGCGATCCGCTCACGAAAAAAGCTATCGTCATTGACCCGGGCGGCAACCCCGATCTGATCATGGCGCGCCTCGATGCCCACGGTCTGAAAGTGGTCAGCATCATTCATACCCACGCGCATCTCGATCACTTCCTCGCCTCCGGGCAGATGAAGGAGAAAACCGGTGCGACCCTGCATCTGCACAAGGAAGACCAGTTCCTGTGGGACAACCTCGAGATGCAATGCCAGATGTTCGGCGTGCCGTACACACCCGTACCCTCGCCGGATCGCTGGTTGAGCGACGATGAAGAACTGGCCTGTGGCTGCGGTGTGGCGCTGCATACGCCGGGACATACACCCGGTTCCATGAGCTTTTGGTTTTCCGAGGCTAAGCTGTTGATTGCCGGCGACACGTTGTTTCGTCGCGGGGTAGGGCGCACGGATTTGTGGGGCGGCGATCAGGCGACCATCGTGCGATCGATCAAGCAGCGGCTGTACACCCTGGACGAAGATGCGACAGTGGTTGCCGGGCATGGTCCGGACACGCGTCTGGGGGATGAAATGCGCGAAAACCCGTTCGTGCGCGCCTAAACATTTTGTCACGAGTGTGCCGCGGAATTTTTGTGCATTGTCATGATCCAACGCCCGCACAGGTCTATTGCCTAGGGCCGCTGCCACACAGAATGCGAAAACCAGGAGCTCTTCATGTTCACCACGCCTCGTTTGATTATTGTTGCTACCGCTGTGGCCATGTTGGCCGGCTGCGCCTCGCCCAACCCGTATGACAATCAGGGCCAGGCCGATGGCGGCGGTGTGAGCAAGACCGCCAAATACGGCGGCCTCGGCGCTTTGGCCGGTGCCTTGGCCGGTGCTGCCATCGACCACAACAACCGCGGCAAGGGCGCCTTGATCGGCGCGGCGGTGGTGGGTGCTTCGGCTGCCGGTTACGGTTACTACGCCGACCAGCAAGAGAAAAAGCTGCGCGCCAGCATGGCCAACACCGGGGTTGAAGTGCAGCGCCAGGGCGATCAGATCAAACTGATCATGCCGGGCAACATCACCTTCGCCACCGATTCGGCGAACATCGCACCGAGCTTCTACCAGCCGTTGAACAACCTGGCGAACTCGCTGAAAGAGTTCAATCAGAACCAGATCGAAATCGTCGGCTACACCGACAGCACCGGCAGCCGTCAGCACAACATGGACCTGTCTCAGCGTCGTGCGCAGAGCGTGGCGACCTACCTGACCTCGCAAGGTGTCAGCGGTGCCAACCTGAGCGCCCGGGGCGCCGGTCCGGATAACCCGATTGCCAGCAACGGCGACGTCAATGGTCGCGCACAGAACCGTCGCGTCGAGGTCAATCTGAAAGCGATTCCGGGTCAGCAGTACGGTGGTCAGCAGCAACAGCCGGGTGCGGTGCAGCAGTATCCGTAACGCAATGGCTGCATGAAGAAATGCCCGGTCCTGGTGATCGGGTATTTTTTTGTGTGGCCTGTGCCGGCCCCTTCGCGAGCAAGCCCGCTCCCACAGGGAGGGTGTTGTTCACAGAATTTGTGTTCAACACGTAACCCTGTGGGAGCGGGCTTGCTCGCGAAGGGGCCGGGCCAATCACCATCAAAGCATCAGATACAAAAAAGCCCCCGGACAACCGAATTGTCCGGGGGCTTTTTGTCGGGCGCGAAACCCGATTACTTCTTCAGACCGTAATGCTCATCGAGCATGCCCGGCGAGTTCGGGGTTTTCGGCGCGTAGTCGCGTGGCGGCTCTTGATCGCGCGGCGGCGTCAGGCGTTCGCGCGGTGCCTGGGCGGCATCGGCGTGCAAAGCGGCGATCAGGCGTTGACGGGTCTGCTCGTCCAGGGCCAGGCGGTTGGCACCCTCGGCGAGATGATCCTGCACTTCCTGATAGCTCTGGGTCAGCTTCTTGACCAGCATCGCGGTGCTGTTGAAGTGGGTGACCACCTCGTTTTGATAGCTGTCGAAACGCTCCTGGATATCATCCAGTTGACGCTGCGTGCGGCTCGGCGCGGCATTTGGCGCGACGCGAGCGATCAGGAATCCAATGGCGACACCCACAACCAGGGCAAGAGTCGGTAACAACCAAACTAAGAGCGAGTGTTCCACGAGTCCTTCCTCTATAAACGGCTTTGCTTTACGTTAACGGCTCGAACCTGCGCTGTATACCGCGATTCACTCGCAATAGATTGGCACAGACAATTTGCTAGACGAGTCGACCCGATTCGAGGTCACGGAGTTCCTTCCTTGCTGATGCGTGAAACCCCTGTAGTGATTGCCGGCCCAGTCGGCCAGATTGAAGCGCTGTACCTGGACAATGAGCAGCCACGCGGTATCGCGCTGATCTGCCATCCGAACCCGGTGCAGGGCGGCACCATGCTCAACAAGGTCGTCTCGACCCTGCAGCGCACCGCGCGCGACGCCGGGCTGATCACCTTGCGCTTCAACTATCGCGGCGTCGGTGCCAGCGAAGGCGCCCACGACATGGGCAGCGGTGAAGTCGATGACGCCCAGGCTGCCGCCGCCTGGCTGCGGGAAAAGCACCCGGACCTGCCGTTGACCCTGTTAGGTTTCTCCTTCGGCGGATTTGTTGCAGCAAGTCTCGGCGGTCGTCTCGAAACCCAAGGCGTGCAGCTCAAGCAGCTGTTCATGGTCGCGCCAGCGGTGATGCGTCTGGGCGATCAGGATCAACTGCCACAGCGCGGCGAGCTGACCGTGATCCAGCCGGAAACCGACGAAGTGATTGATCCGCAACTGGTCTACGACTGGTCAGCAAAACTCCAGCGCCCCCATGAGCTGCTGAAAGTGGCAGAATGCGGACACTTTTTTCATGGCAAGCTAACCGATCTCAAGGATCTGATCCTGCCGCGTCTCTCGAATTGATTGCAGTCTGACAAGCGATTACCCATGACGAACCGTACCCGTATCCTCACCGGCATCACCACCACCGGCACGCCCCACCTGGGCAACTACGCCGGCGCCATCCGCCCGGCGATCGTCGCCAGCCGCGACAGCAATGCCGATTCGTTCTACTTCCTGGCCGACTACCACGCCCTGATCAAATGCGATGACCCGCTGCGCATCCAGCGCTCGCGTCTGGAAATCGCCGCGACCTGGCTGGCCGGTGGCCTCGATGTCGACCGTGTGACCTTCTATCGCCAGTCCGACATCCCGGAAATCCCAGAGCTGACCTGGCTGCTGACCTGCGTCGCCGCCAAGGGCCTGCTCAACCGTGCGCACGCCTACAAGGCCTCGGTGGACAAGAACGTCGAGACTGGTGAAGACCCGGATGCCGGGATCACCATGGGCCTCTACAGCTATCCGGTGCTGATGGCGGCGGACATCCTGATGTTCAACGCGCACAAGGTGCCGGTCGGTCGCGACCAGATCCAGCACGTGGAAATGGCCCGTGACATCGGTCAGCGCTTCAACCACCTGTTCGGCCAAGGCAAAGAGTTCTTCACCATGCCCGAAGCGCTGATCGAAGAAAGCGTGGCGACCTTGCCGGGTCTCGATGGGCGCAAGATGTCGAAGAGTTACGACAACACCATCCCGCTGTTCTCCAGTGCCAAAGAGATGAAGGATGCGATCTCGCGGATCGTTACCGACTCCCGTGCACCGGGCGAAGCGAAAGATCCGGACAACTCGCACCTGTTCACCCTGTTCCAGGCCTTCGCAACGCCTGCGCAGGCTGACGAATTCCGTAGTGAACTGCTCAGCGGTCTGGGTTGGGGCGAGGCGAAAAATCGTCTGTTCCAGTTGCTCGACAATGAGTTGGGCGAGTCCCGCGAGCGTTATCACCAGCTGATCGAGCGCCCGGCGGATCTGGAAGACATCCTGCAACACGGCGCGAAAAAGGCCCGTGCGGTGGCGACGCCGTTCCTCAACGAACTGCGTGAAGCGGTCGGCCTGCGTTCGTTCGTCAATCAGGTGCAAGTCGCGGCGACCACCAAGAAGAAAGCCGCGAAAGCCGCGCGCTTTGTCAGCTTCCGCGAAGACGACGGCAGCTTCCGTTTCCGTCTGCTGGCGGCCGATGGCGAGCAGTTGCTGCTGTCGCGCAACTTCGCCGACGGCAAAACCGCCGGTCAGGTGACCAAGCAACTGCAGGCCGGTCAGGCGCTGGATATTCGCAACGAAGACCTGAGCTTCAGCGTGTGGCTGGAAGGTGAGTGCGTTGGTGACAGCCCGGCGTTCGCCGATGCGGCTGCGCGGGACGCGGCCATCGAGGCTCTGCGCGTTGCGCTGACCCCGGTTCAGGACTAATCCGCGGCGCGGCCCGACCAAGGGCCGATTGCCATTCCTACGGGCCGTCGCTACAGTGACGGCCCGTTTTTGTTGCCTTGCTAACGAATTATGACGCCCCTAGAACGATACCAAGCTGATCTGAAACGCCCGGACTTCTTCCATGACGCCGCGCAGGAAACTGCCGTGCGTCATCTACAGCGCCTGTACGACGATCTGATCGCGGCCGAGCAGAACAAGCCGGGTTTGCTGGGCAAGCTGTTTGGCAAGAAGGATCAGGCGCCGGTAAAGGGCCTATATTTCTGGGGCGGCGTGGGTCGCGGCAAGACTTACCTGGTCGACACCTTCTTCGAAGCGCTGCCGTTCAAGGAAAAGACCCGCACCCACTTCCACCGCTTCATGAAGCGTGTGCACGAAGAGATGAAAACCCTCGGCGGCGAGAAAAACCCGCTGACCATCATCGCCAAGCGCTTTGCGACCGAGTCGCGAGTGATCTGCTTCGATGAATTCTTCGTTTCGGACATCACCGATGCGATGATCCTCGGCACGCTGATGGAAGAGCTGTTCAAGAACGGCGTGACCCTGGTCGCGACCTCGAACATCGTTCCGGACGGCCTGTACAAGGATGGCCTGCAACGTGCGCGCTTCCTGCCGGCCATCGCGTTGATCAAGCAGAACACCGAGATCGTCAACGTCGACAGCGGCGTCGACTACCGTCTGCGCCATCTCGAACAAGCGGAACTGTTCCACTATCCGCTGGACGAAGCCGCGCACGAAAGCCTGCGCAAAAGCTTCAAGGCCCTCACACCGGAATGCACCGCAGCCGTCGAAAACGATGTGCTGATCATCGAAAACCGCGAAATCCGTGCGCTGCGTACCTGCGACGACGTGGCGTGGTTCGACTTCCGCGAACTGTGCGACGGCCCGCGCAGCCAGAACGACTACATCGAGCTGGGCAAGATCTTCCACGCCGTGCTGCTCAGCGGTGTCGAGCAGATGAGCGTCACCACCGACGACATCGCGCGGCGCTTCATCAACATGGTCGACGAGTTCTACGACCGTAACGTCAAGCTGATCATTTCTGCCGAAGTCGAGCTGAAAGACCTGTACACCGGCGGACGCCTGACATTCGAATTCCAGCGCACCCTCAGCCGTCTGCTGGAGATGCAATCGCACGAATTCCTGTCGCGGGCGCACAAGCCTTAAACAGCTTCGGCAAAGAAAAAGGGCCTGCAATTGCAGGCCCTTTTTTGTGCGCTGAAGATCAAAAGATCGCAGGCTTCGCCAGCTCCTACAGGTGAACGCCATTCTGTAGGAGCTGCCGCAGGCTGCGATCTTTTGCTGTTATGCAGCCTGCTGAAACTGCTGCCGATACTGGTTCGGCGACAGTTCCGTATGCTGGCGGAACAGCCGCGCAAAAAAGCTCGCATCGTCGTAGCCGACCTCATAACTGATGGTCTTGATGCTCTTGCGGCTGCCGGACAGCAAGCCCTTCGCGGTCTCGATACGCAGGCGTTGCAGGTAATGCAGCGGTTTGTCGCCAGTCGCGGTCTGGAAGCGGCGCATGAAGTTGCGGATGCTCATGCCGTGCTCGCGGGCGACGTCTTCGAAGCGGAACTTGTCGGCAAAATGTTCTTCGAGCCAGTGCTGGATCTGCAGGATGATCACGTCCTGGTGCAGCTTCTGCCCGCCGAAACCGATACGTCCCGGTGAATAGCTGCGCTGCACTTCATACAGAATGTCGCGGGCCACGGCTTGCGCGACGTTGGCGCCGCAGAAGCGTTCGATCAAGTAGATATAGAGGTCGCAGGCCGAGGTGGTGCCGCCGGCGCAATACAGGTTGTCGGCGTCGGTCAGGTGCTTGTCCTGGTTGAGGTACACCTTGGGGAAGCGCTCGGCGAACGCATTGAAGAAGCGCCAGTAGGTGGTCGCTTCCTTGCCGTTGAGCAGACCGGCCTCGGCCAGCCAGAACACCCCGGTGGCTTCGCCGCAGAGCACGGCGCCGCGGGCGTGCTGCTCGCGCAGCCACGGCAGGATCTGTGGATAACGGCCGCACAGGGTTTCGAAGTCGTCCCAGAACGCCGGAAGGATGATGACGTCGGCGTTTTCCAGGCCGCCGTCCACCGGCATCATCACGTCACTGAAGCTGTTCACCGGTTTGCCGTCGGGGCTGACCAGGCGGGTTTCAAACGCCGGTGTCAGGCCGTGGCCCAGTTGTTTGCCGTAACGCAGGCTGGCCAGGTGGAAGAAATCCTTGGCCTGCATGAGAGTGGATGCGAAAACCCGGTCGATTGCCAGGATGCTGACGCGCCGCAAGGGCGTGGAGACTTGCTTGGACATAATTCAACTTTTGTTTTGTTTTTATAAGGGAAAGTGGTCACCAGACGGCTGGATCGTCTTATTTTTTGTCGGATGTGTCCAGTGTCCTGTA
This sequence comes from Pseudomonas sp. NPDC087803, assembly GCF_044742995.1. Taxonomy (NCBI): domain Bacteria; kingdom Pseudomonadati; phylum Pseudomonadota; class Gammaproteobacteria; order Pseudomonadales; family Pseudomonadaceae; genus Pseudomonas; species Pseudomonas sp. NPDC087803. The sequence continues at coordinate 2,376 of NZ_JBIUVO010000092.1, read as the reverse complement.
TCGGAGGCGAGGCTTAGTCTCTGAAGGTCATATCCCTCCAACAAGAATGAAAGGTGCCGCATGATCCCCAGAACCTTGTTCAGCTCCGAGCACGAATTGTTCCGCGACAGCGTACGAACCTTCCTCGAAAAAGAGGCCGTGCCGTTCCATGCGCAGTGGGAGAAACAAGGCCACATCGACCGCAAGCTGTGGAACAAGGCGGGGGAGGCGGGGATGCTCTGTTCGCATCTGCCGGAAGAATATGGCGGCTTGGGCGCGGACTTCCTGTACAGCGCGGTGGTGATCGAGGAGGTCGGGCGTCTGGGGCTGACGGGTATCGGTTTCTCGCTGCATTCGGACATCGTCGCGCCGTACATCCTGCATTACGGCAGCGAGGCGCTGAAGCGCAAGTACCTGCCGAAACTGGTCTCGGGCGAGATGGTCACGGCGATTGCCATGACCGAACCGGGCGCTGGTTCTGACCTGCAAGGGGTCAAGACCACGGCGGTGCTGGACGGCGACGAGTACGTGATCAACGGCTCGAAGACCTTCATCACCAACGGCTTCCTCGCTGACCTGGTGATCGTGGTCGCCAAGACCGATCCAAAGGCCGGCGCCAAGGGCACCAGCCTGTTTGTGGTGGAGGCGAATACGCCGGGCTTCGAGAAGGGCAAACGCCTGGAGAAGGTCGGAATGAAGGCTCAGGACACGTCGGAATTGTTCTTCCAGGATGTGCGCGTTCCCAAGGGAAACTTACTGGGTCAGGCCGGGGCAGGGTTTGCCTACCTGATGCAGGAATTGCCACAGGAGCGTCTCACGGTGGCGATCGGCGGTCTGGCCTCAGCCGAAGCGGCGCTGAAATGGACGCTGGATTACACCCGTGATCGCAAGGCGTTCGGCAAGGCGATTGCCGACTTCCAGAACACCCGCTTCAAACTGGCGGAAATGGCCACGGAAATTCAGATCGGCCGGGTCTTTGTCGACAAGTGCCTGGAACTGCATCTGCAGGGCAAGCTCGATGTGCCAACGGCAGCGATGGCCAAATACTGGGGCACCGACCTGCAATGCAAGGTGCTCGACGAGTGCGTGCAGTTGCATGGTGGCTACGGCTTCATGTGGGAATATCCGGTGGCGCGGGCGTGGGCGGATGCGCGGGTGCAGCGGATCTATGCCGGCACCAATGAAATCATGAAGGAGATCATTGCGCGGTCGCTGTGAGTTTTGCAGTGAATTGACAGGCCCTTTCGCGAGCAAGCCCGCTCCCACAGGTATGGAGTGATCTTTGTGGGAGCGGGCTTGCTCGCGAAGCTTTTAGCGGTCGATCAAGGCGCCGGATTCGGATGATCCTTGTGAATCGCCTCGATCCCCGCCAGCACTTCATCGGAAAGTTTCAGATCAAAACTGGCAATGTTGCTGTCCAGTTGCGCAAGCGTGGTCGCGCCAATGATGTTGCTGGTGACGAACGGTTGCTGGGTGACGAACGCCAGGGCCATTTGCGCCGGATCCAGACCGTGTTCACGGGCCAGGGCCACATAACGGCTGCAGGCGGCTTCCGATTGCGCGTTGAAATAGCGGCTGAAGCGGCTGTAGAGGCTCAGGCGGCCTTTTGGCGGACGAGCGCCGCCTTCGTACTTGCCGGACAGGAAACCGAACGCCAGCGGCGAATAGGCGAGCAGGCCGCACTGTTCACGGATAGCGATTTCCGCCAGGCCGATTTCGAAGCTGCGGTTGAGCAGGTTGTACGGGTTCTGGATCGACACCGCGCGCGGCCAGCCACGGGCCTCGGCCAGGGCGAGGAAGCGCATGGTGCCCCACGGCGTCTCGTTGGACAGGCCGATGTGGCGGATCTTGCCGGCCTTCACTTGCTCGTCGAGCGCTTCGAGGGTGTCTTCTAGCGGCGTCAGGTTGGCTTCGATCTTGTGCTTGTAACCCAGTTGACCGAAGAAATTGGTGCTGCGCTCCGGCCAGTGCAATTGATACAGATCGATGTAGTCGGTCTGCAAGCGCTTGAGGCTGGCATCCACCGCTTCGGTGATGTGCTGGCGGTTGTGGCGCAGGTTTTTGTCGCGGATGTAGTCGATGGTGTTGCCCGGGCCGGCGATCTTGCTGGCGAGGATCCAGTCGGCGCGGTCGCCGCGACTTTTGAAGTAATTGCCGATGTAGCGCTCGGTGGTGGCGTAGGTTTCGGCTTTTGGCGGCACCGGGTACATCTCGGCGGTGTCGATGAAATTGATCCCGGCTTGCTTGGCCCGCTCGATCTGGGCGAAGGCTTCAGCTTCAGTGTTTTGCTCGCCCCAGGTCATGGTGCCGAGGCAGATTGCACTCACGTTCAGGTCGGTACGGCCTAGCTGGCGATAGTCCATCGGGTGCTCCTTGGGGAAAAAAATAAATAAATCG
>NZ_JBIUVO010000091.1:0-12581 GCF_044742995.1 Pseudomonas sp. NPDC087803 | reverse complement strand
TCATCCAAGTGCAAGGCTTCGAGGTTGTCGGTGATGGCGCCCAGCCAAGGCTCCATTTTTTCCGCTTCGGTGCCGGGCAGGAAGCCGATTTCCTGGTCCAGGCCCTGCACGCTGCGGGTTGCGATGATCCGGCGATAGCGTTTGCTGACCATGGTCTGCTCGATGGCCGCGGCCAGCGCCAGAATGGTTTTACCGGAACCGGCGGCACCCGACAGGTTGACCAGATGAATGTCCGGATCCAGCAAGGCATACAGCGCCAGGCTCTGATAGATGTCGCGTGGCTTGAGGCCCCAAGCTTCCTGATGCAGCAGCGGTTCCTGATGCAGGTCGAGGATCAGCAGCTTGTCTTCCTGGATTTCCTTGATCCAGCCGACAAAGCCTTGTTCGTCAATGATGAACTCGTTGATGTGCACCGCCGGCAGGTTGTCGATCAACTGCACCTGATGCCAGGTGCGGCCGTGATCCTGACGGGTTTCGACCTTGCTCACACGGTCCCAGAAGGAGCCGGTCATGTTGTGATAGCCGTTGGGCAGCAGCGACACGTCGTCGACCAACTGGTCGGTGCTGTAGTCCTCGGCCGCGATCCCGCAGGCGCGCGCCTTGAGGCGCATGTTGATGTCTTTGGTGACCAGCACCACGGCCTTCTTCGGATCACGGGTGTGCAGGTCGATCAGTTGGTTGATGATTTTGTTGTCGTTCAGATGCTCGGGCAGAATCAGGTTCGACTCGGCCTGTTTGCTCATCAGAATTGACAGCAAGCCCTTCGGCCCGCCCTTGCCGCGCTGAATCGGCACACCCAGCTCGACGTCCTCGGGGGAGGCATCGCCCAGGGTCTTGTCGATCAGCCGGATCGCCTGGCGGCATTCGGCGGCAACGCTGTGATGGCCGCTCTTGAGCTTGTCCAGCTCCTCGAGCACGGTCATCGGGATCGCGACGTGGTGTTCTTCGAAATTCAGCAGGGCATTTGGATCGTGAATCAATACGTTGGTATCGAGTACATAAAGGATTGGCTGGTTGGAAGAAGGGCTACGTCCGTGATCATCCATACTCGGTCACCTTTGTGGGAGCCATTCGACGCAATACCTGGGCGGTGCTGCGCCTCGAAGTGACTGCCGAACTCATCCACGAGGGCCTGGATGAACTGCACACAAAAGGAGTCTTGGAAGACGCCACCTGTGTTGCAGGTTTCGGCGGTCTGTCTTCGTAATACTCCAAAACCCATGACATAAAAAAGCACTTTGACGGTTTTTTTAAGTTTATTTTGCAGAGTGACGAAAAGCCCTTGGCGGACTGTCCAGACCCCGCTAAAGTCGGAAGTCCGCCTGCATCGAATTCTCTAGAAAAATCGCCCCAAGCCCAATGTTTCCGGGCTTTTTCCGTTTGTCAGCGAAACCCGTCCTGACAGTCTTCAAAGCCGATGCCGCTTTGCGCGGTTTGCGTGATCAGCCACGGCAACGCGGTCTTCACCGCGTCCTGTTTCATGTTGAAATTGATCACCCCGTGACGCCACAACAGCATCAGCGTCAGCACCCGCTGCGCACTCTGTGCGCCCTTGAGCTTGCCGGCGCCGTCCTGGGCATCGATGTCCCACAGCGCCACTTGCAGGCCCTGATTGCGGAAGAAGCTGCCAGCATCGCTGCGGCGCTGACCCTCGGGGGGACGGAACAGCGGCATGTAGTTCTCCGGCAACTTGTTCTTGACCAGATCGGCGCTGCGGCGCACCGAGTCCTGCCAGTCCTGCCAGTGGCTGTGGGAGCGGAACTCCCAACCCTGGACGCCGACGCACTGTTTCGAGAACTCCGATTGCAGGTTGCTCACCGAGCGATCCGCCAGCCGCGCCTGCACATCCTTGCCCAACACGAAGAACGTGCCGCTGAGGTTGGATTTGCGCAGGTAGTCAGCGATCCAGTCGGTGTTGTCCGGCTGCAGATTGGCGGCGCTGTCGAAACTCAGCAGAAACAGCCGGTCATGCATCTCGTCGCCGTTGCGCTCGTAGTCGCCGAAATGATCGACTTCGCTGCTGGTCTGCGGCGACAGCGCAGCCTTGCGCATCAGCTCGTCCAGGTACTGCAGATGAAACAAGCGGCTCGGCTCGGCCCACTTGGTGTAATAGCTGTCATCGCTGACCACGAACTTGGCGGCCTGCTCGCGCAGGGTTGGCAGGTCTTCGACGAGGAAGCAGAACGAGGCGTCCTGATCGCAGCTCTGCTGGGCGAAGTTGTAGTTGGCCAACAGTCGCTCCCAGAGCCGCTGACGCAGGCTGCTGATCGCGTCGACATTGACCGTGCGCAGCCCCAGTCGCTTGGCCAGCGCGGCCTCGTCCAGCGCTTCGGTGCCGAGCAGGCCACGGGCGAACATGAGGATTTCCGCGCGCGAAGCAACGTCGAACAGCGTCGGGCTGCTCAGTTGCTCCGGCCAGGTGCTGCGATCCAGCGTCGCCACATCACCCGGTGCCGCCATGGCCCCGAAGCTCAACAGCCACGCGGTGAATAAAAGAACAATGCGCAAAGGGGTGTCTCCATAACCAAACCCGCGCGGCACTATAGCTGATCCCGCGCGATTCCCCTCAGCCACTCCGATTCCCTGTGGGAGGGGGCTTGCTCCCGAATGCGGTGTGTCATTCAGCAAATATGGCGACTGACACGGCCACAGGGAAATGTGGCGAGCCGTCGATCACCTATGGGCTTGATAGCTGGAGTCAACAGGGACAACCCCCTAGAATCGCCCCACGATTAAAGGAGACGACTTCATGCTGATGGTGATTTCCCCCGCCAAGACCCTCGATTACGAAACACCGCCGGCGACCCAGCGCTTCACCCAGCCGCAATACCTGGACCATTCCCAGGAGCTGATCCAGCAACTGCGTGAACTGAGCCCGGCGCAAATCAGCGAACTGATGCATGTGTCCGACAAGATCGGCGGCCTCAACGCCGCGCGTTTCGGCAGCTGGACGCCCGCCTTCACCCCGGAAAACGCCAAGCAGGCCCTGCTCGCGTTCAAGGGTGACGTGTACACCGGACTCGACGCGCAATCATTCAGCGAAGCCCAGTTCGACTACGCGCAAAAGCACCTGCGCATGCTCTCCGGCCTTTATGGCCTGCTGCGTCCACTGGACCTGATGCAACCCTATCGTCTGGAAATGGGCACCAAACTGGCCAACGCCCGTGGCAAGGACCTTTACGCGTTCTGGGGCACCCGCATCAGCGAATGGCTCAACGAAGCGCTGGCCGAACAGGGCGATGACGTGCTGCTGAACCTGGCCTCCAACGAGTACTTCTCGGCGGTCAAGCGCAGCGCGCTGAATGCGCGAATCATCAACACCGATTTCAAGGATCTGAAGAACGGTCAGTACAAGATCATCAGTTTCTACGCGAAAAAGGCCCGTGGCCTGATGAGCCGTTTCGTGATCCAGGAAAAAATCAACGATCCCGCCCTGCTCAAGCAGTTCGATGTGCAGGGTTATCGCTACAGCGCCGAGCAGTCGAAACCGGACAATCTGGTGTTTCTGCGCGACCACGCCCCGGAATAAAGCATGCCCATTGCACGACTCTTTCTATAAAGAGTCGTGCAGCTCGCACGACGTCAAAAATCCCCCGCCCCATTTCGCCGTTTTATTGGCGCCATAAAATCGTCCCCTGCAATTCTAATTTTAGTTTCACTCGACAGCCGCAGTTTTTTTCAGTAGTGGCACGTAAATTTTTTTACGGTAGTGGCACAAAACTATCGGGCTCGATTACACACCGGTAACTAAAGGCCCAAATCGAAAGTGCTATCAAATTGAGACCAGTGCCATCTTTGGCAATATTTCAAAAAATTTCAGATTTCGCGATGAGTGGGTAGGAACTATGTCCAAATGCATAGCTCATACCACCGGTAACGATTCTCGCCGAGTTTGTACGAGATAACTTACGCAGAGCGGAGAACCATGTAACCAAGTTGTCACAGCAACTTGCCTAGATGGTTCACTCATCTGATCAACTAACGATGGATAGGTGAAACGCACCATAAATATCCTCTACACGGCCAAGGCTGCGCCCCTGTAAACGTGCTCGCCTGAGCACCCAACCGCTTGATCTACGGGCCTTACGCCCGACATCGGGTGGACTAGACACATGCACAAGCATCTTCCGAAAAGAAGATCGGCTGCATAACAGGGCAAGTCATAACAACTAAGGCCTAGTTGCGCACATCTTGAGTGCACTTATTTAGACACTCGAAACTTAGTATGCCTGCACACGGCATTGTGGCGCCTGTATGCCGCACTTTCGAGTGCACTATGACCGCTGAACACCATTAACTCCGGCCATTTAATGGCTTGATAAAACACAGAGGTAATTGCGATGCGCATCAGCATATTTGGTTTGGGTTACGTTGGCGCAGTGTGTGCCGGTTGCCTGTCTGCACGGGGCCATGACGTGGTTGGCGTCGATGTTGCCAAAGACAAGATCGATATGATCAACGCCGGCAAATCGCCGATTGTTGAACCGGGTCTGGGCGAACTGCTGGCGCAAGGGATCGAGACCGGTCGTCTGCGCGGTACAACCAACTTCGCCGAGGCGATCCGTGACACCGACCTGTCGATGATCTGCGTCGGTACGCCAAGCAAGAAGAACGGCGACCTGGAACTGAACTACATCGAGGCTGTGTGCCGCGAGATCGGTTTTGTCCTGCGCGAGAAAACCACTCGCCACACCATCGTGGTCCGCAGCACCGTGTTGCCGGGCACCGTCGCCAACGTGGTGATCCCGATCCTCGAAGACTGCTCGGGCAAGAAGGCCGGTGTCGATTTCGGCGTCGCGGTCAACCCGGAATTCCTGCGTGAATCCACCGCGATCAAGGACTACGACCTGCCACCGATGACCGTCATTGGCGAATTCGACAAGGCCTCGGGCGATGTTCTGCAATCGCTGTACGAAGAACTCGACGCGCCGATCATCCGCAAGGACATCGCGGTCGCCGAGATGATCAAGTACACCTGCAACGTCTGGCACGCGACCAAAGTGACCTTCGCCAACGAGATCGGCAACATCGCCAAAGCGGTCGGCGTCGATGGTCGTGAAGTGATGGACGTGGTCTGCCAGGACAAGACCCTCAACCTGTCCCAGTACTACATGCGCCCGGGCTTCGCCTTCGGCGGTTCGTGCCTGCCCAAAGACGTGCGCGCCCTGACCTACCGCGCCGGTTCCCTGGACGTCGAAGCGCCGCTGCTCAACTCGCTGATGCGCAGCAACGAATCGCAAGTGCAGAACGCCTTCGACATCGTTGAAAGCCACGACAAACGCAAAGTCGCCCTGCTCGGCCTGAGCTTCAAGGCCGGCACCGACGACCTGCGCGAAAGTCCGCTGGTGGAACTGGCTGAAATGCTGATCGGCAAGGGCTACGACCTGAGCATATACGACAGCAACGTCGAGTACGCCCGTGTGCACGGCGCGAACAAGGACTACATCGAGTCGAAGATCCCGCACGTGTCGTCCCTGCTCAACGCGGACTTCGATTCGGTGATCGACAACTCCGACGTAATCATCCTCGGCAACCGCGACGAGAAATTCCGCGCACTGGCCCAACAGGCGCCGCACGGCAAACAGGTCATCGACCTGGTCGGCTTCATGGCCAAGGCCACCAACGCCGGTACGCGCACCGAAGGTATCTGCTGGTAACACAGACGTTGCGCGCCGCCACGTAGACCATAGGCGGCGCGCAACCCATGTGTGAACGCGAAATGTAGGAGCTGCCGAAGGCTGCGATCTTTACCCGGCGCACTTGAGTCCTGAGTGAACCCGTAAAGATCAAAAGATCGCAGCCTTCGGCAGCTCCTACACAGGGTTCGCCCGATTCCGACGCCCCCTGTAGGAGCTGACGAGTGAAACGAGGCTGCGATCTTTACCCGGCTCGCTTGAGTTCTGAGTGAAACCGGAAGATAAAAAGATCGCAGCCTTCGGCAGCTCCTACACAGGGTTCGCCCGAATTGCGTGTGACATCGCAGTTTTTTGTAAGCCTGCCTTAACCCCATCGGGCTCGCCCGAGATAGAGACGGATGCAGATTATGCACAGGCTAAAGCACGGCCTACTTCAGGCCGCCGGTTGGCTGTTTTACCTCAGTTTGTTATTGGGCCTGGCCTTGATGCTGCCCACGTCCACGTTCGACTCCGAGTCGAAGGACTTTATTTTCCTGATTGGCGCCGTGGGTATCTGGCGTTACTCGATGGGTGCAACGCACTTTGTGCGCGGCATGATTTTTCTCTACATCGTCTACCCGCATCTGCGCCGCAAAGTGCGCAAGCTGGGTAAGGCGGCGGACCCGTCGCATGTGTTTCTGATGGTCACCAGCTTCCGTATCGACGCGTTGACCACCGCGCAGGTCTACAGCTCGGTGATCCGCGAAGCCATCGACTGCGAACTGCCGACCACCGTGGTCTGCTCGATCGTCGAAATGTCCGATGAACTGCTGGTGAAAGCGCTGTGGGCGCGGATGAATCCGCCAGAGCGGGTGAAGCTCGACTTCGTGCGCATTCCCGGCACCGGCAAACGTGATGGCCTGGCCTACGGTTTCCGCGCGATCTCCCGCCACCTGCCAGACGAGCGCGCCGTAGTGGCCGTGATCGACGGCGACACCGTGCTCGGCGAAGGCACCGTGCGCAAGACCGTGCCGTGGTTCCAGCTATTCGGCAATGTCGGTGGCCTGACCACCAACGAATTCTGCGAAGTGCGCGGCGGCTACATCATGAGCGAATGGCACAAGCTGCGTTTCGCCCAGCGTCACATCAACATGTGCTCGATGGCCCTGTCCAAGCGAGTGCTGACCATGACCGGGCGCATGTCGGTATTCCGCGCCACCGTGGTCACCGATCCGGAATTCATCGCCGACGTCGAAAGCGACTCGCTGCAACACTGGCGCCTGGGCCGTTTCAAGTTTTTGACCGGCGACGACAAGTCGAGCTGGTTCAGCCTGATGCGCCTGGGTTACGACACCTTCTACGTGCCGGATGCCGCGATCAACACCGTTGAGCATCCGCCGGAAAAGAGCTTCATCAAGGCCAGCCGCAAACTGATGTTCCGCTGGTACGGCAACAACCTGCGCCAGAACTCGCGAGCGCTGGGCCTGGGTGTGAAACGCCTCGGTGCCTTCACCTCGGTGGTGTTGTTCGACCAGCGCGTGTCGATGTGGACATCCTTGCTCGGCCTGACCGTGGCGATCATCGCCAGCTTCAAGTACGGCGGCGCGTTCATCCTCGCCTACCTGCTGTGGATCGGCATCACCCGGCTGATTCTGACCCTGTTGCTGTCCTGCTCCGGTCACCGGATCGGCCCGGCTTACCCGGCGATTCTCTATTACAACCAGATCGTTGGTGCGCTGGTGAAGATCTACGTGTTCTTCCGCCTCGACCAGCAATCCTGGACGCGCCAACCCACTTCCCTGACCCGTGATCTCGCCAGCTTTCAACGTTGGTTCAACACCTGGTCGTCTCGGACCATGACCTTCTCCGCCGGCAGCATTTTCGTCGCCGTGCTGCTGATGATGGTCTGACCGCCCCCTTATTGAATTAACAAGGAAATCGCCCCTATGAATACCGCCGTCAACGCCAACGTAGTGCATGAATCCGAAGCCCAGCGTCAGCACGCCCGAGTGAAAATCCCGGCCAAACTGCGCTTTTTCGGCCACGACCGGACGCCGCTCGAAGCGCGGGTCCTCGACCTGTCCGCCGGTGGTCTGGCGTTCAACGCCGGGCAGATGCCGCTGACCGTGGGTGAGGTGCACAAGGCACGCCTGCAATTCGTCATCGACAACCTCGGCCTGGCCATGGACGTCGAGCTGCAGATCCGCTCCTACGACCGCCAGACCGGCCGCGCCGGTTGCCAGTTCCAGAACCTTGAGCCGCAGGACATTTCCACCCTGCGCCACCTGATCACGTCGCACCTGGCCGGCGACATCGTCAGCATGGGTGAAGTGCTGGCGACCCTGCAGCGCGACAACTTCACCAAGGCGCGCAAGGTCAAGGACGGCGGCAGCGGCATGACCCCGTTCGGGCGTCTGAAAGCCGTGACCTTCAGCGCTGGCATTTTCGCCATTGGCCTAGTCGCTTTCGGCTTCGTCTTCAAGTCGGTGTACGGCATGTACTTCGTCAGCCACGCGCAAGCAGGTCTGGTCAGCGTGCCGGGAATGAACATCACCATGCCGCGTGACGGCACCGTGCAGAGCCTGGTCAAGTCCGACGGCGTCGCCGCCAAAGGCGCCCCGCTGGCGACCTTCAGCACCAGCATGCTCGACGTGCTCAAGGGCCATCTGGACGAAGACCAGTTGCAACCGGCCAAGGTTGAAGAACTGTTCGGCAAGCAAATGACCGGCACCCTGACTTCGCCGTGCGATTGCACCGTGGCCCAGCAACTGGTGGCGGACGGTCAGTACGCGAGCAAGGGTGATGTGATCTTCACTCTGGTGCCGCGCAACACCCAGGCCACCGTCGATGCACGCTTCTCTTATCGCCAGTTCGGCGACGTGCGTCCGGGTACGCCAGTGAGCTTCCAGATCGCCGGCGAAGACCAGACCCGCACCGGCAAGATCGTCAGCAGCACCAGCCTGAAAAGCGCCGATCTGTCCTCCGACATCCGCGTGCAGATCCAGCCTGACGAACCGCTGGACAGCAGCTTCGCCGGCCGCCCGGTGGAAGTGAACAGCGACCGTGGCCCGAACCTGAACTGGCTGATCGACAAAGCCATGGCTGCCGGTCTTTAAGTCGAGGACATGCCTGTGACGATTCCTACTCTTTTGAACACGCCGCAGCCCTTGTGGGAGCGGGCTTGCTCGCGAATGCGGTTCAACATTCAAAATCAGTGTGGGCTGACACACCGCCTTCGCGAGCAAGCCCGCTCCCACATGGGTCCGCTGTGTGCCGTTGCATTGGCGGTAAGTCTGGCCGGTTGTGCCGGCCTGCCCGACCAACGCCTGGCCAACGAAGCGCTCAAGCGTGGCGACACCGCCACTGCCGCGCAGAACTACCGCGCACTGGCGGATCTGGGTTATAGCGAAGCGCAAGTCGGCCTCGCCGATATTCAGGTCGACAGCCGCGACCCCGAGCAGATCAAGCAGGCCGAGGCGACCTATCGCGCCGCCGCCGACGTATCGCCACGGGCCCAGGCTCGCCTCGGTCGCCTGCTGGTGGCCAAGCCGGGTTCTACCGAAGCCGAGCACCACGAAGCCGAAAGTCTGCTGAAAAAAGCAGGCGCCAATGGCGAAGGCAATACGTTGATCCCGCTGGCGATGCTGTACCTGCAATACCCGCACAGCTTCCCCAACATCAACGCGCAGCAGCAGATAGATCAGTGGCGCAAATCCGGCTACCCGGAAGCCGGTCTGGCGCAGGTGTTGCTGTATCGCACCCAGGGCACTTACGACCAGCACCTGGATGACGTGGAAAAAATCTGCAAGGCCGCGCTCACCACCACCGACATCTGCTACGTCGAACTGGCCACGGTCTATCAGAAACGTGCCCAGCCGGAGCAACAGGCCGAGCTGATCAAGCAGATGCAGGCCGGTTACAGCCGTGGCAGCGTCAGCGCGCAGCGTGTCGATTCGGTGGCCCGCGTGCTGGCCGATTCGACCCTGGGCAAGACCGACGAGAAAACCGCGCAGTCGCTGCTTGAGCCAATCGCTCCGGGCTACCCGGCATCGTGGGTAACCCTCGCGCAATTGCTGTACGACTTCCCGGAACTGGGCGACGTCGATCAGATGATGCAGTACCTCGACAACGGCGGCGCCGCCGATCAGCCGCGCGCCGAACTGTTGCTGGGCAAGCTCTACTACGAGGGCAAACTAGTGCCGGCCGACGCCAAAGTCGCCGAAGAACACTTCCAGAAAGCCGTCGGCCGCGAAGTCGCCGCCGACTACTACCTCGGTCAGATCTATCGCCGGGGTTACCTGGGCAAGGTCTATCCGCAGAAAGCTCTCGACCACCTGTTGACCGCTGCGCGCAACGGCCAGAACAGCGCCGATTTCGCCATCGCCCAACTGTTTTCCCAAGGCAAGGGCACCAAGCCCGACCCGCTCAACGCCTATGTATTCAGCCAACTGGCCAAGGCGCAGAACACCCCGCAAGCCGACGAACTGGCGACCACCCTCGCAGCGCAACTGCCGCCCGAGCGTCTGGCCGAAGCCCAGCGCCTGCTGCAACAGGAGCAGGCCAGCCGTGGCGCCCTGAACCAGAACACGCTGCAACTGCACGCCCTGCAAGAAGAAGACGGCGAGGAATCCCTATGAAGTTGAATCCCTTTGTGAAGGCCGGTATTGGCCTCACGTTCGCGCTGATCTGGTCTTGCCCGACACTGGCCGCGATGACTGAATCGAAGAACTTCGGCCTGGAAGTGAAAATCACCGGTCAGTCCGAAGACGACCGCGACCTCGGCACCGCACCCGGTGGCGACGTCAACGGTGTGGGCCTCGACCTGCGTCCATGGATCTACGGCGAAAGCGGCGCGTGGAGCGCCTACGCCATGGGTCAGGCCGTGACCTCGACCGACATCATCGAGACCGACACTCTGCAGCAAGCCGACGGTGCCGAAACCACCGACAACAGTGATCGCAAGACCAAGAAGAACTACCTGGCGATGCGCGAATTCTGGGTCGGCTACAGCGGCCTGACGCCGTACCCCGGCGAGATGCTCAAGCTCGGTCGCCAGCGCCTGCGTAACGACGACGGGCAATGGCGCGACACCAACATCGAAGCGCTGAACTGGACCTTCGACACCACCCTGTTGCGCGCCAACGCCGGTGTCGCCGAACGCTTCAGCGAATACCGCACCGACCTCAAAGAGCTGGCGCCGAAAGACAAGGATCGCCTGCACGCCTACGCCGATGCCGCTTACCAGTGGACCCCGGGCAACTGGGTCGGCATTCGCGGCCACCACACCCACGATAACGGCAAGCTCGATTACGCCGAACCGGGCGTGCCCCGCGACACCCTCGACAAAACCCAGAACGGCGACATCAGCTGGCTCGGCCTGACCGCCGACAGCGACGCCTACAACTGGCGCAACACCAACACCGTCAATTACTGGGGCAGCATCACCGGCATGAGCGGCGACCTCGATTCGGTCAACCCGCTGAACGCTGATGGCAGCCGTCCGGCGCAAGCCAAGCGCAGTGATGACATCAACGGCTGGGCCACCGACCTTGGCGTGCGTCTGCGCCTTGATCCGCAGTGGCAGGTCGGTGCGGCCTACGCCCGTGCCAGCGCCGATTACCAACAGAACGGTCTGGAGAGCAACCGCTCCAACTACACCGGGACCCGCTCGCGCGTGCACCGTTTCGGCGAAGCGTTCCGTGGCGAAATGAACAACATGCAGACCGCGACCCTGTTCGGTTCGTGGATGCTCAACGACCAGTACGACGCCAGCCTGATCTACCACAAGTTCTGGCGCGTGGACGGCAACAAGCCGGTGGGCAGCAACGGCATCAACGCCGTGGAAAACAACACCGACGACGTCACCGGCGCGATCCTCTCCAGCACTTCGCTGCCGCTGCAGGATGGCAACAAGGATCTGGGTCAGGAAATGGACCTGGTGGTGACCAAGTACTTCAAGCAGGGCCTGTTGCCGGCGGCGTTGAGCCAGTCGATCGACGAACCGTCGGCGCTGGTGCGTTTCCGTGGCGGCGTGTTCAAGCCCGGTGATGCCTATGGCAGCCAGGTCGATTCGTACATGCACCGCGCGTTCATCGACGTGATCTGGCGCTTCTGATGCAAACCGCCAAGGGAGTGCCCGACATGCACCATGCAAGGAAAGGCTCGCTCAGCCTGTTGGCCGGCGCCATGCTGCTGGCCTCCGCTGGCGCCTTCGCCACGGTGGAACCGGCTGTGCCTCAACAGGGCAAACCGGTGACCACCGCCAAAGAGCTGCAACAAGCCAAGACCTACACCGTCAGCAGCGCGCCGACCGAGGCGCTGGAACTGGCCAAGCCGAAATTGCCCGACCTGTCCGGCTACACCGCCGAGGCGGCTGCCGCGAAAATCGACCGCAGCAAACCGGGCAAGATCAGCGTGCGCCGGATGATGCAGGAAGACGCGCTGAAGGACTTCATCGGCGGCGACAACAAGATGGCCGAGTGGGTGGTGCGTCAGCACGGCATCCCGCAGGCAATCTTCGTCGACGACGGTTACCTGAACCTCAAGGACCTGGCGCAGAAACTGCCAAAACAGTACTTCAGCGAAACCGCGCCGGGCGTGTATCTGGCGAAGCTGCCGATCGTGGTCGGCCGCAAAGGCATCCTTGAAATCGACGGCCAGACCCAGGAGTTGCGCCTGTCGCAGGAGGCCGGTTCGTTCCTGGTCAACGACGGTCAGCTGTTCGTGCGTGACACCAAAGTCACCGGCTGGCGCGAGAAGGACAACGGCCCGGCAACCTTCCGTTCGCCGAAGGAATTCCGTCCGTTCCTGCTGGCCTGGGGCGGCACCGAGACCTACATCGTCAACAGCAAGATGGCCAGTTTCGGCTACGCCAACAGTAAGTCGTACGGGGTGAGTATTTCCCAGTACACGCCGAACATGGCCAAGGTGCTCAAGCGTCCTGAGCCGACCGCCTGGATCCTCGCC
>NZ_JBIUVO010000090.1:0-12665 GCF_044742995.1 Pseudomonas sp. NPDC087803 | reverse complement strand
GGGGGGGGGGGCGGGGGGGGGCCCCCCCCCCCCCCCCCGGGCCGGCGGGGCCGCGCGCGCCCCCCCCGCCCCCCCCCCCCCCCCCCACACCGGTTACATCTTCGAAGGCGAACTGGGCTTCGACGTCAAGAAGAACTCCGTCGACGCCATGCCGGAGCTGCCGTTCAAGATCATGATGAACGTCGGCAACCCGGACCGCGCCTTCGACTTCGCGCAGTTGCCGAACGCCGGTGTGGGCCTGGCCCGTCTGGAGTTCATCATCAACCGCATGATCGGCGTGCACCCGAAAGCATTGCTGAACTACGACGGCCTGCCGCAGGAAATCAAGGACAGCGTCGACAAGCGCATCGCCGGTTACAACGATCCGGTCGGCTTCTATGTCGACAAACTGGTTGAAGGCATCAGCACCCTCGCTGCCGCGTTCTGGCCGAAGAAGGTCATCGTGCGTCTGTCGGACTTCAAGTCCAATGAATACGCCAACCTGATCGGCGGCAAGCTCTACGAGCCGGAAGAAGAAAACCCGATGCTCGGCTTCCGTGGCGCTTCGCGTTACATCAGCGAATCGTTCCGCGACTGCTTCGAACTCGAGTGCCGCGCGCTGAAACGCGTACGCAACGAGATGGGCCTGACCAACGTCGAAATCATGGTGCCGTTCGTCCGTACCCTCGGCGAAGCCAGCCAGGTGGTCGATCTGCTCGCCGAAAACGGCCTGGCCCGTGGCGACAATGGCCTGCGCGTGATCATGATGTGCGAACTGCCATCCAACGCGATTCTCGCTGAAGAATTCCTCGAATTCTTCGACGGCTTCTCGATCGGTTCCAACGACCTGACCCAGCTGACCCTGGGCCTGGACCGTGACTCCGGGATCATCGCGCACCTGTTCGACGAGCGTAATCCGGCGGTGAAGAAGCTGCTGGCCAACGCGATTGCCGCGTGCAACAAGGCTGGCAAGTACATCGGTATCTGCGGTCAGGGCCCTTCGGACCACCCGGATCTGGCCAAGTGGCTGATGGAGCAGGGCATCGAAAGCGTGTCGCTGAACCCGGATTCCGTACTGGAAACCTGGTTCTTCCTCGCCGAAGGTCAGGTCCAGGCTTGATCCATATGTGAACGGCCATCCTCCCCTGTGGGAGCGGGCTTGCTCGCGAAGACGGAACAAGATCCGCCACAAATGTTGGCTGATACACCGCTTTCGCGAGCAAGCCCGCTCCCACAAAGGTCGGGGGCTTTGAGATTCAAGTAGGGCGGGCTCCTGTAGATGCCGCCCTTTTTTGTGCAAGAGCATTATGCAAAGCAGCAGCAACCTATTTCCTGTCGCCCTGATCAGCGCCGAACGACGCGGTGATCTGAGCGAAGACGTCTACCGTTTGAAACCCGGCAACAGCCCCGACTGGTCCGTGGAAATCGCCGTGACCCGCCTGGGCATGGCCGATGACACCACGCCGCGCGGCGTGCCGGTGATTTTGCTGCATGGCAGTTTTTCCAACCGGCGCTTCTGGTTTTCCCCCAAAGGCCTGGGGCTGGGCGCATACCTGACCCGTCTGGGCTTCGACGTGTGGATCCCGGAGATGCGCGGCCACGGTCTGTCGCAACGCAACGAGGACTACCGGCGCAACCGCGTCGCCGACTACGCCCGTTACGATCTGCCGGCGATTGCCGCGTTCGTCCGCGAGCAGAGTGGCCAGGTGCCGCACTGGATCGGCCATTCGCTGGGCGGTATCACGTTGGCAGCAGCGCTGGGTGGCGAATACCTCGGCGAGCCAGCCGTGGCCTCGGCGGCGTTTTTCGGCACGCAGGTCAGCCGCACGTACTGGCCACTGAAAATTCCACCGGTGGAGTGGGGCGGGCGCTTCATTCTCAAGCGTTTCGCGCAATTGTCCGGCTCGCGCCTCAAGCGTGGCCCGGAAGACGAGCCGATCGGTCTGGCGCTGGAAAGCATGCGCTGGTATGGCTTGTTCGGCCGTTTTGGCGACAAGGACAAGGACTGGTGGGCCGGGCTGGCCGAGGTTCAGGTGCCGGTGCTGGCCGTGACGGCAGCGGGCGATCATCAGGATCCGGCGTGGGCCTGTCGCAAGCTGTTCGAGCAGATCGGCTCCGAGCACAAGCAGTTCGTCAATCTGGGGCGCGAACAGGGCTTCAGCGACAACTTCGGACATGTCGAGATGCTGGTGAGCAAGGCGGCGCAGGCCGAAGTCTGGCCGCTGGTGGCGCGCTGGCTGAACGATCAGCAGACGCCGTTGCTCGGCGACAAGCCCGATCTGGCTGCTGCGGTCTGAGCCTGAGGCGTTGAAAAGGGCATTTCGTTCGCATCGGCTTGCGGCTAAGATATGACGCATTGTGCGATTCTGGTCATATTTAGTGGCAGTTTAGCTATTACGTTTCAGCGTTTGTTCAGGTCCGGTCAGCGACCATTGCATGAACTAAGGTAAACAGCGACCGCCGGAGCTCGTTTCAAAAGAGTGCGACATCCTTGATCGTCTTCCTTGTTACAGGAGTTTTTCGATGAACCATTACCTCACGCCTGACCTGTGCGACGCCTATCCGGAGCTGGTGCAGGTGCTGGAACCGATGTTCAGCAATTTCGGCGGCCGTGATTCCTTCGGCGGCGAAATCGTCACCATCAAATGTTTCGAAGATAACTCGCTGGTCAAGGAGCAAGCCGAACTCAAGGGTAACGGCAAGGTGCTGGTGGTCGATGGCGGTGGTTCGCTGCGGCGCGCGTTGCTGGGCGACATGATCGCCGAGAAAGCCGCGAAAAACGGCTGGGAAGGGCTGGTCATCTACGGTTGCATCCGTGACGTCGACGTTATTGCCCAGACCGATCTTGGCGTTCAGGCGTTGGCCAGCCATCCGATGAAAACCGAAAAGCGCGGTATCGGCGACCTCAACGTGGCCGTGACTTTTGCCGGCGTGACGTTCCACCCGGGTCATTACATTTATGCGGACAACAACGGCGTGATCGTTTCGCCAAGTCCGCTGCAGATGCCTGAATAAATCGCGGTACCGACAGGGGTGAGGATGTTCGAGGAAGAAAACGCGCAGTGGGGGCTGGTGCATGCCCTGGTGCTGGACGGAAAAGGCGGCGCGCGTTCGATTGCCCGGACTGAACTCGACGATCTGCAACTGCAGGCCCATGAGAGCCTGTGGCTGCATTGGGATCGCAGTCATCCGCAAACCCAGACCTGGCTGCGCAGATCCAGCGGCCTGAATGAATTCGCCTGCGACCTGCTGCTGGAAGAAAACACCCGGCCGCGCCTGTTGCCATTGCCGGATGCCGAGCTGCTGCTGTTTCTGCGCGGGGTCAATCTGAACCCCGGTGCCGAGCCGGAAGACATGGTCTCGGTACGGATTTTTGCCGCTGCACAGCGCGTCATCTCCCTGCGACTGCGCCCGCTGCGTGCCACCGATGAACTGTTGGCGCTGCTCGGCGAAGGCAAGGGCCCGAAAACCTCCTCCGAACTGATCCTGTATCTGGCGCAATTCCTCACCAACAAAGTGCAGGATCTGGTCACGTGCCTGTCGGAACTGGTCGATGAAGAGGAAGAAAAACTGGATGCCGACGAACGGTATACCCCCGAACATGGCTCGATTTTGCACATCCGCCGCCGGGCTGCCGGACTGAAGCGTTTTCTGGCACCGCAGCGGGATATTTTCGGACAGCTGACGCGGATAAAATTGCCGTGGTTTGTCGACGATGACGCCGACTACTGGAACGAATTGAACAACAGCCTGACGCGCTATCTCGAAGAGCTGGAATTGACCCGGGAGCGCATGGGGCTTGTGCTGGAGGCCGAAGACCGGCGTTTGAACGTGCGCATGAATCGCACGATGTACCGTTTCGGCATCATCACCTGCATCTTTTTGCCGATGAGTTTTCTCACCGGCCTGTTGGGCATAAACGTGGGCGGCATTCCGTTCTCGAGCAGCCCCTATGGTTTCCTGATTGCCTGTCTGACGGTGCTGGCGATGGCCTTCGGTCAATGGTGGTTATTCCGCCGTTTGCGCTGGGTGTGAATATGCAACATGTGACCCGACCAAATTTGCCCGCGTCTTTCACAGACATCACGAGAGGTGCGTATGCACGATCCGTTTGAACAGTCTTTGCGCGACATGCTCAACGCTTCGCCGTCCAGCCGCGACGACGACGCCTGCCTGGGTCGCGTGCTCAAAACCGCCAACCGCCAGGTCGGCGCCGGTGATCTGTTCAGCCTGCTGGGCCGCTGGCTGCCCGCGCTGATGATCGCCCTGAATAACGGATCGGCTCACGTTTCGCCGGTTTCCCGTCTTCGTAAAACTACCGCTCGCACTGCTGATAAGGCTGATTGAATATGGAACTTGATCTCTGGACGCAGAGCCTCGTCACTGCAATGACTGCGTTGTGGACCAAAGTCGCGAATTTCATCCCGAACCTGTTCGGCGCACTGGTGGTGCTGCTGTTGGGCTTCGTGGTGGCCAAGCTGCTCGATACCTTGCTGTCCAAGCTGCTGGCCAAACTGGGCCTTGATCGCCTGATGGGCGGCACCGGCCTGACCAAGTTGCTGTCACGGGCCGGGCTGCAAGTGCCGATCTCGACCCTGATCGGCAAGATCGTCTACTGGTTCGTGTTGCTGATTTTTCTGGTTTCTGCAGCAGAGTCCCTTGGACTTGAGCGAGTTTCAGCTACGCTGGACATGCTGGCGCTGTATTTGCCGAAAGTTTTCGGCGCCGCGCTGGTGTTGCTGGTGGGTGTATTGCTCGCGCAACTGAGCGCGAACGCGGGATCACCATCAAGGCCCACAGCGTTACTCTCTATTACAAAGCCAAAGATGGCGTCACCTACCAGCTGAACTTCATTGACACCCCGGGCCACGTCGACTTCACCTACGAAGTCAGCCGTTCCCTGGCGGCGTGTGAAGGTGCGTTGCTGGTGGTCGATGCCGGTCAGGGTGTTGAAGCCCAGTCCGTGGCCAACTGCTACACCGCCATCGAGCAGGGCCTCGAGGTCATGCCGGTGCTGAACAAGATCGACCTGCCACAGGCCGAGCCGGACCGCGTCAAGGACGAGATCGAGAAGATCATCGGCATCGACGCCACCGACGCCGTCACCTGCAGCGCCAAAACCGGCCTGGGTGTCGACGAAGTGCTCGAGCGTCTGGTCGCGACCATTCCTGCGCCGACCGGCAACATCGAAGATCCGCTGCAAGCGTTGATCATCGACTCCTGGTTCGACAACTATCTGGGCGTTGTCTCCCTGGTGCGCGTGCGTCATGGCCGCGTGAAGAAGGGCGACAAGATCCTGGTGAAGTCCACCGGCAAGATCCACCTGGTCGACAGCGTCGGTGTGTTCAACCCGAAACACACCGCAACCGCAGACCTCAAGGCCGGCGAAGTGGGCTTCATCATCGCCAGCATCAAGGACATTCACGGTGCACCGGTCGGTGACACCCTGACCCTGAGCTCGACTCCGGATGTCCCGGTTCTGCCTGGCTTCAAGCGCATCCAGCCACAGGTTTACGCCGGTCTGTTCCCGGTCAGCTCCGACGACTTCGAGGACTTCCGCGAAGCGCTGCAGAAACTGACCCTGAACGACTCGTCGCTGCAGTACACCCCGGAAAGCTCCGACGCACTGGGCTTCGGCTTCCGTTGCGGGTTCCTCGGCATGCTGCACATGGAGATCATTCAGGAGCGCCTCGAGCGCGAATACGACCTGGACCTGATCACCACCGCGCCAACGGTAATTTTCGAGCTGGTGCTGAAAACCGGTGAAACGATTTACGTCGACAACCCCTCCAAGCTTCCGGATGTGTCGGCAATCGAAGACATGCGCGAGCCGATCGTGCGGGCCAACATCCTGGTTCCGCAGGAGCACCTGGGCAACGTCATCACCCTGTGCATCGAGAAGCGCGGCGTACAGGTCGACATGCTGTTCCTCGGCAATCAGGTACAAGTGACCTACGACCTGCCGATGAACGAAGTGGTCCTGGACTTCTTCGACCGTCTCAAATCCACCAGCCGCGGCTATGCTTCGCTGGATTACCATTTCGATCGTTACCAATCGGCTAATCTGGTGAAACTGGACGTGCTGATCAACGGTGACAAGGTCGACGCCCTGGCGTTGATCGTGCACCGTGACAATTCGCACTTCAAAGGTCGCCAGTTGACCGAGAAGATGAAAGAACTGATTCCTCGTCAGATGTTCGACGTGGCGATCCAGGCTGCCATTGGCGGTCAGATTGTCGCCCGGACCACCGTCAAGGCACTCAGAAAGAACGTATTGGCCAAATGCTACGGCGGTGACGTAAGCCGTAAGAAAAAGCTGCTTGAAAAGCAAAAGGCCGGTAAGAAACGCATGAAGCAGGTCGGCAACGTGGAAATTCCACAAGAAGCCTTCCTTGCCGTGCTCAGGTTGGAATAGTCAGGTCCTATGTCACTAAATTTCCCGCTGTTGCTGGTCATCGCCGTGTTCGTCTGCGGCCTGTTGGCGTTGCTCGATCTGCTGTTCCTGGCGCCGCGTCGGCGTGCTGCCATTGCCTCTTATCAAGGCAGTGTCAGCCAGCCCGAGCCCGTGGTGGTCGAGAAGCTGAACAAAGAGCCGTTGCTGGTCGAATACGGCAAGTCGTTCTTTCCGGTGCTGTTCATCGTGCTGGTGCTGCGTTCGTTCCTGGTGGAACCGTTCCAGATCCCGTCCGGCTCGATGAAACCGACCCTGGACGTCGGCGACTTCATTCTGGTGAACAAGTTTTCTTACGGGATCCGCCTGCCGGTGATCGACAAGAAAGTCATCGAAGTCGGTGATCCACAGCGTGGCGATGTGATGGTGTTCCGCTACCCGAGCGACCCGAACGTCAACTACATCAAGCGTGTAGTCGGCCTGCCGGGCGACACGGTGCGTTACACCGCCGACAAGCGTCTGTTCGTCAACGGCGAGTCGATTGCCGAGCAATTGGTCGGCTCCGAGCCGGGCACGCTGGGCAGCGCGGAACTCTACAAGGAAAAACTCGGCGCCGCCGAGCACCTGATCCGCAAGGAAATGAGCCGCTACCGCGCTACGCCGGACCATACCTGGACGGTGCCGGCCGGGCACTACTTCATGATGGGCGACAACCGCGACAACTCCAACGACAGTCGCTATTGGGATGATCCGAACATTCCCAAGGATCTGCTGGGCATGGTTCCCGACCAGAATATCGTCGGCAAAGCCTTCGCTGTCTGGATGAGCTGGCCGGAACCGAAACTCAGCCACCTGCCGAATTTCTCGCGGGTTGGCCTGATCAAGTAATCAATCACGGCGCTGTTGACCACAGCGCCGAATGCATTTCTGGAGTCGCCACAAATCGGCACCAGGGCATGAAGCCACGATATTCAGGACGTCATTTTTGAACACAGCGTTAATTGTCCCAAGCCTGCGCCGTACCCCGGCGATGGCAGTGGAATCCAGCCACGAACTCAGCGTGGGTAAACCGTGAGCGTTTCTCTAAGCCGTCTCGAGCGCCAGCTCGGTTACACCTTCAAGGATCAGGAGCTGATGCTGCTGGCCCTCACGCACCGCAGCTTTGCCGGGCGTAACAATGAACGCCTGGAATTCCTCGGCGATGCGATCCTCAACTTCGTCGCCGGCGAGGCGCTGTTCGATCGCTTTCCGCTGGCCCGCGAAGGCCAGTTGTCGCGTTTGCGCGCCCGCTTGGTGAAGGGTGAGACACTGGCCGTGCTGGCCCGTGGTTTCGACCTGGGCGATTACCTGCGTCTGGGCTCGGGCGAACTGAAAAGCGGTGGCTTCCGTCGCGAATCGATTCTGGCCGATGCCCTCGAAGCGCTGATCGGTGCGATCTACCTCGACGCCGGCATGGACGTCGCCCGCGAGCGCGTACTGGCCTGGCTGGCTGGTGAGTTCGAAGGCCTGACGCTGGTCGACACCAACAAGGATCCCAAGACCCGTCTGCAGGAACATCTGCAGTCGCGCGGTTGTGAACTGCCACGCTATGAAGTGGTGGATATCCAGGGTGAACCGCACTGCCGTACCTTCTTCGTCGAGTGCGAAGTGGTCTTATTGAATGAAAAAAGCCGAGGTCAGGGTGTGAGCCGTCGTATTGCCGAACAGGTAGCGGCCGCCGCAGCACTGATTGCCCTGGGCGTGGAGAATGGCAATGACTGATACAAACGCAACTCGCTGTGGCTACGTTGCCATCGTCGGCCGTCCCAACGTCGGCAAGTCGACGCTGCTCAACCACATCCTCGGCCAGAAGCTCGCGATCACCTCGCGCAAGCCGCAGACCACCCGCCACAACATGCTCGGGATCAAAACCGAGGGTGACGTGCAGGCGATCTACGTCGACACCCCCGGTATGCACAAGGGTGGCGAAAAGGCCCTGAACCGTTACATGAACAAGACCGCTTCGGCCGCGTTGAAAGATGTCGACGTAGTGATCTTCGTGGTCGACCGCACCAAGTGGACCGAAGAAGACCAGATGGTCCTGGAGCGCGTGCAGTACGTGACCGGCCCGCTGATCGTCGCGCTGAACAAGACCGACCGCATCGAAGACAAGGCCGAGCTGATGCCGCACCTGTCGTGGTTGCAGGAACAGCTGCCGAACGCGCAGATCATTCCGATTTCCGCACAGCAAGGGCACAACCTCGACGCGCTGGAAAAGGTCATCGCCGATCATCTGCCGGAGAACGACCACTTCTTCCCGGAAGACCAGATCACCGACCGCAGCAGCCGCTTCCTCGCCGCCGAACTGGTGCGCGAGAAAATCATGCGCCAGATGGGTGCCGAGCTGCCGTACCAGATCACCGTCGAGATCGAAGAGTTCAAGCAACAGGGCAAGACCCTGCACATCCACGCGCTGATCCTCGTCGAGCGTGACGGCCAGAAGAAGATCATCATTGGCGACAAGGGCGAGCGTATCAAGCGCATTGGCACCGAAGCGCGCAAGGACATGGAGCTGCTGTTCGACTCCAAGATCATGCTCAACCTGTGGGTCAAGGTGAAGGGCGGCTGGTCCGACGACGAGCGTGCTCTGCGTTCGCTGGGTTACGGCGACCTGTAATAGCGGTTTTCTGATCCATCAGAGAACCCCCTGTGGGAGCGGGCGTGCTCGCGAATGCGCAGTGTCAGTCGACATATACTTTGACTGATTCACCGCATTCGCGAGCAAGCCCGCTCCCACAGTAGTTTTGGGTTGTGTGCAAAACCGTGTTTCTTCATCGAGAACTTCATGTCGCAAACCCCACCTCCCGCCCAACTCGCCTACGTCCTGCATTCGCGCGCCTATCGCGAAACCAGTGCGCTGGTCGACTTCCTCACGCCGCAAGGTCGGCTGCGGGCGGTGTTGCGCAGTGCGCGGGGCAAGGCCGGGACATTGGCGCGGCCGTTCGTGCCGCTGGAAGTCGAGTTTCGTGGCAAAGGTGAGCTGAAGAATGTCGGGCGCATGGAAAGTGCCGGCAACGCGACCTGGATGGTCGGCGAGGCGCTGTTCAGTGGCCTCTACCTCAATGAGCTGCTGATCCGCCTGCTACCCGCCGAAGATCCGCACCCGGCGGTGTTCGATCATTACGCTGCCACCCTGCAGGCCCTGGCTGAAGGTCGTGCGCTGGAGCCGCTGTTGCGCTCGTTCGAATGGCGTCTGCTGGATGATCTGGGTTACGGTTTTTCCCTCAACACTGATATCCACAGTGAACCCATCGCTGCGGATGGCCTCTATCGCCTGCAAGTGGATGCCGGGCTGGAACGGGTCTTCCTGTTGCAGCCGGGTCTGTTCAACGGCACCGAGCTGCTGGCCATGGCCGAAGCCGACTGGTCGGCGCCGGGCGCACTGTCCGCCGCCAAGCGCCTGATGCGTCAGGCACTGGCCGTTCACTTGGGCGGCCGCCCCCTCGTCAGTCGCGAGCTCTTTCGCAAGCCCTGATATGCTGTGCGCCGAATCTTTCCCTTCAGGAGCGCATCCGTGACCACCAGCAATCGCATTCTTCTTGGCGTGAACATCGACCACGTCGCCACCCTGCGTCAGGCCCGTGGCACGCGCTACCCGGATCCGGTCAAGGCAGCGCTGGACGCGGAAGAGGCGGGCGCCGACGGCATCACCGTGCACCTGCGCGAAGACCGCCGGCACATTCAGGAGCGCGACGTGCTGCTGCTCAAGGACGTGCTGCAGACCCGCATGAACTTCGAAATGGGCGTCACCGAAGAAATGATGGCGTTCGCCGAGCGCATCCGTCCGGCGCACATCTGCCTGGTGCCGGAAACCCGTCAGGAGCTGACCACTGAAGGTGGCCTGGACGTAGCGGGGCAGGAAGAACGGATCAGGGCGGCGGTCGAGCGCCTGTCGAAGATCGGCAGCGAAGTGTCGCTGTTCATCGATGCCGACGAACGCCAGATCGCTGCGTCGAAGCGCGTCGGTGCGCCGGCCATCGAACTACACACCGGGCGCTATGCCGATGCCGAAACACCGAGCGAAGTCGCTGAAGAGTTGAAACGTGTGGCGGACGGCGTGGCGTTTGGTCTGACGCAGGGTCTGATCGTCAATGCCGGGCATGGCTTGCACTACCACAACGTCGAAGCCGTGGCGGCGATCAAGGGTATCAACGAACTGAACATCGGCCATGCGCTGGTGGCGCATGCGTTGTTCGTCGGGTTCAAGTCGGCAGTGTCCGAGATGAAAGCGCTGATTCTGGCAGCCGCCAAGGCTTAACAATCAACACAAAACCCCTGTAGGAGTGAGCCTGCTCGCGATAGCAGTGTGTCAGACACCATCACCTTGGCTGACACACTGCTATCGCGAGCAGGCTCACTCCTACAATTGATTTGGGGTGTTGGTTAAAGCGGCGCAGGCTCCTGCGCCGGCTTGGTCTTGTCGATACCGGGCACATGCAGATTGCCCTCGGCCACCTGATCGCCTTCAAGCTGCGGCTGGGTCACCCAGGTCAGGATGTCGTAGTAGCGACGGATGTTCGCCACGAAATGCACCGGTTCGCCACCCCGGGCGTAGCCGTAGCGGGTCTTGCTGTACCACTGCTTCTGCGACAGGCGCGGCAGCATCTTCTTCACGTCCAGCCACTTGTCCGGGTTCAGGCCTTCACGGGACGCCAGTTTGCGCGCGTCATCCAAGTGACCGCTGCCGACGTTGTACGCCGCCAGCGCGAACCAGGTGCGATCCGGCTCCTGAATCGACTCGTCGAGCTGATCCTTCATGTAGGCCAGGTACTTGGCGCCGCCCATGATGCTCTGCTTGGGATCGAGACGGTTCGACACGCCCATGGCCTGGGCGGTGTTCTGGGTCAGCATCATCAGGCCGCGCACGCCGGTTTTCGACGTGACCGCCGGTTGCCACAGCGACTCCTGATAACCGATGGCGGCCAGCAGGCGCCAGTCGACTTTCTCTTTCTTGGCGTAGGTCTTGAAGTGCTGTTCGTACTTGGGCAGGCGTTGCTGCAAGTGCTGGGCGAAGGTGGTGGCGCCCATGTAGCCGAGGACATCGACGTGGCCGTAATAACGGTCTTTCAGGCGTTGCAGGGTGCCGTTCTTCTGCACCTTGTCGAGGTAGGCGTTGATCTCGTTGAGCAGGCTGTTGTCTTCGCCGGCGGCCACTGCCCAGCTCTGGCTGCGCGCATCGCCGAGGTCGAAGGCCACGCGGATGTTAGTGAAGTACACCTGATTCATCGCCACTTCGTTGGAGTCGACCAGCGTCAGGTCGATCTGGCCTTCATCGACCATACGCAACAGGTCGACCACTTCAACGGCGTCGGATTCTTCGTATTCGATGCCCGGAAACTTCTTTTTCAGCTCCGCCAGTTGTTCGGCGTGGGTGCTGCCCTTGAGCACCATGATCTTCTTGCCGACCAGATCCGCCGGGTCGGTAGGGCGTGACTGGCCATTGCGATAGATGATCTGCGGGGTCACTTCGAGGTAGGAGTGAGAGAAGCGCACCTGCTTCTTGCGATCCTCGCTGCTGACCAGACCCGCCGCCGCCAGCACCGGGCCGTTCGGCTTGCCGATCTGGTTGAACAGGTCATCGAGGTTGTCGGCGGTCTCGATCTTCAGCTCGACCCCCAAATCGTCGGCGAAGCGCTTCACCAGCTCGTATTCGAAGCCGGTTTCACCGCTGCGATCCTGAAAGTAGGTGGCGGGGCTGTTACGGGTAATCACCCGCAGCACACCATCCTCCTTTACGCGCTCGAGTGTGTTGGGTTTATCAACACAGCCACCGAGCATCAGGAAGAGTCCGGTTGCGATCAGCCATTTGGCGTACCGCGGACGCAAAGCCGTTGGGAAAAACATCTGCGCAGTATACGCAAACGGCTGCGGGCGCCATATCTCGACAGTGAGGGGCTTGTCTGCTAGAGATCACAAAACCGCACGAAACCCCGCAGGAATGGGGCCAAACAGCATTTTGTGACAGAAAAAATAAGCGCCGCCCGCACACCCTCGAAATTTGACTTCAAAGGCAGAAACACAGATTGATATCCGAGTGCAACCGTGCGTAGCGTTTCGGGTGATGTTGAGGGCGGTTTAGGCTAGAATGCACGGCCTCAAAGCACACCCCTTCCCGAGGCTGTCCCGAAGATGTTGATCCTGCGCGGCGCTCCTGCCCTTTCTGCCTTTCGAATTCAGCATACAGGCCAGTGACAGCTGGTACCTTCTGGCTGTCAGTGGCCTGTGAGCGAATTCAGCCTACAGGCCCCTGTCAGCC
>NZ_JBIUVO010000089.1:0-13147 GCF_044742995.1 Pseudomonas sp. NPDC087803 | reverse complement strand
CATCTGGGCCGGCATGATGCAGTCGTAACACGTGGACACCAGCTCCAGCTTGACGCCCATGGCCTTGGACATGGCTTTGAGGATGTCGACTTCGAAGCCGATGATCTCGCCGCGCTTGTTGGTCATTTCGAACGGCATGTAGGTCGGATCCATACCGACTTTCAACGTGCCGCGCTTGACCGCGTCATCGATTGCGCCGGCGTGCGCCGCATTGACTGCAACCAGTGCCGTGACGCCGACCAGCAGCATCGACAGATACTTCTTCATCTTCAAGTCCCCAAAACCATTGCATGTGCGGCGCGAAAACCAGCCGTGATGAGCAAAAATGCCCGGGTGCGCCAATTCGGGGACGGATGCTAACGCACTCGTCCGTTTGCACAAGGTTTTTTGCGGGGATTTGTTGTTGCGGGGAAGGTTTTAAAAGCAAAAGATCGCAGCCTCCGGCAGCTCCTACAGGTGTACACATAACCCTGTAGGAGCTGCCGAAGGCTGCGATCTTTTTTATCAGGCCGGTTGAGCCTGCATGCTCAGCGGTCGCAACGGTAACAGCGGTGCATGCGGATCGGCTTTCACCGAAGCGCGCCAGGCATCCAGCCACTCGTTGTGGCCTTCGGTCCAGACCAGCTCGTGCAGACGCGCCAGCGCTACCGGATCGCTCAGCAGTTGCAGGCGATCATGGTTGCTCAGCGCCGCCGGGCCGGCCTTCAGGGCGTGACGCACACGCTCCTGACGCAGCCACTCGATCGGCTCGGCCTGTCCGTGACGGGATGTCGCCAGCGAACACGCCAAGGCGTTCTGCTGCGGATCGACCACGGCGCGGATGAAGCCGTCGTTCAGGGCATGCCAGCGGTTCTCGTGGGTGTACTGGTCGGTCGCCAGCAGCGCCTGTGGCGGATTGTATTCCTCAGGGATGAGGAACAGGCTCTCGTCACGGGATTTGAGGCCCAGACCGACACGGCTGGAAATCACCGACACCGGAATCGACAGCATCAGCGAACCGACGATCGGCACCAGCCACCACAGGAAGCTCGGGTTCAGCCAGATCACCAGCAGTGCCCAGCAGAAACCCAGCAGGGTCTGTGGACCGTGGCGCTTGACCGCCTCGCTCCATGGCGTGGAGTCGTCGTCACGCTGTGGCGAGTTCCAGGTCGCGGCCCAGCCGAGGAACGCGGCGAGGACGAAACGGGTGTGGAAAATCATCCGCACCGGCGCCAGCAGCATGGAGAACAGCATCTCCAGCAGCATCGACAGGGTCACCTTGAACTTGCCACCGAACTCTTTCGCGCCCTTGGCCCAGATCAGGATGATGCTCAGCAGTTTCGGCAGGAACAGCAGCACGATGGTGGTCGAGAACAGCGCGATCGCCTTGTCCGGGTGCCATTGTGGCCACAGCGGATAGAGCTGACGCGGTTCAAGGAAGTATTGCGGCTCCATCAGCGTGTTCACCGCCAGCAGCGCGGTCGACAACACCAGGAAGAAGAACCACAACGGCGCCGACAGGTACGACATCACGCCGGTCAGGAACACCGCACGGTGCACCGGATGCATGCCTTTGACCAGGAACAGGCGGAAGTTCATCAGGTTGCCGTGGCACCAGCGACGGTCACGCTTGAGTTCGTCGAGCAGGTTCGGCGGTAACTCTTCGTAACTGCCCGGCAGGTCATAGGCAATCCACACGCCCCAACCGGCACGGCGCATCAGCGCGGCTTCAACGAAGTCGTGAGACAGGATCGCCCCGGAGAACGCACCTTTGCCCGGCAACGGCGCCAGGGCGCAGTGGTCGATGAACGGCTTCATGCGGATGATCGCGTTGTGACCCCAGTAGTGGGATTCACCCAGCTGCCAGAAGTGCAGACCGGCGGTGAACAGCGGACCGTAGACACGGGTGGCGAACTGCTGCATGCGCGCATACAGCGTGTCCATGCCCGAGGCACGTGGCGCGGTCTGGATGATCCCGGCGTCCGGCGTGGCTTCCATCAGGCGTACCAGACTGGTCAGGCACTCGCCGCTCATCACCGAGTCGGCGTCGAGCACGACCATGTACTTGTAGTCACCGCCCCAGCGACGGCAGAAGTCGTCGAGGTTGCCGCTCTTGCGTTTCACACGACGGCGACGGCGGCGATAGAAAATCTTGCCGAAGCCCTTGGCTTCGCGGCAGACGTCCAGCCAGGCCTGTTGCTCGGCAACGCAGATATCGGTGTCGTTACTGTCGCTGAGGACAAAGAAGTCGAAGCGATCCAGATCACCGGTAGCGGCGACCGATTCGAACGTGGCGCGCAGACCGGCGAATACCCGCGGCACGTCTTCGTTGCAGATCGGCATTACCAGCGCAGTACGGGCGTCTTTCGGAATCGGCTCGTTGCCCGCGCTTTTGCCGGAGATACGGTATTTATCGTGACCGGTGAGCAGTTCGAGGAAGCCCATCAGCGCGGTCCAGAAACCGGCCGAGACCCAGCAGAACAGAATCCCGAACAGGATCAGGATGCTGGTTTGCAGCGCATACGGCAGCACTTGCGTGGCGGTTTGCAGCAGCGGCTGGTGCAGCACTTCGTCCAGATCGACGAACGACCAGCCCTGGTACGGCATGATGCCTTTCATGTACCAGCCGGCAACGATGGTCTGGCCGAGCATCAGCAGCAACAGAATGTAGCGACGGATCGAACCGACGGTGCGCCAGCGCGCCGCCGGCAACACATTCTCGTCCTTCGGCGGCTGTGGCGGGTTGGTCCGCCCGGTCAGGCGGCGCCAGCCACGCACCAGAATATTGGTGCGCCACGGCTCCGGCACGACTTTGGTCCGACGGATCGGCGGCGTCGCCTTCATGGCGACCCGGCCGCTGGCGTCGAGCACCAGCATTTCCGCCTCTTCCAGTTCCTCGGCAGTGCTCAGGGTCAGGCGCTTGCCCACCGAACCCTGGGCGGCTTCGGCAGGCGCGTCGAACGTCGGCGACGACAGGCGCTGGTGCAGTTCGCTGAAGGACTGGCAGCCCGCGAGTTCCGCGCGCTGCTCGTCGGTCATCGGCAGATGCGCCAGATACTCGGACAGAGTCTCCGGCTGTACTTGAGAGTTACTCATCGGCAGGCAACTGATAGCTCCAGGTCTCGGTCAGGACTTCTTCAGTCGGTGCCGATTCCGGTGTGGCTGGGGCCGCGTTCGCAGCGGCTGGCTGCTTGGCGTCTTTGTTGGCCTTGTCCTTGGCATCTGCCGCTGGCTTGGCGTCGGCCTGTTTGGCCTCGGCTGCCTTGGCTTCCTTGTCTTCTTTCTCTTGTTGCTTGGCCGCGACCTTGTCCGCCTTGGCCACCGACGAATTCGACGCCGGTACCGAAGACTTGGCCAGATCAGCGGTGACCACTGGCTGAACCAGCGCGGCACGCATTTCGGTGGACTTGCCCGCGTCCTTGATCTTCATCCGCAGGGTCAGGCGCCAGCCCTTGGTTTCCGGGTTGTAGCGCACGCTGTTCTCGACCAGTTCGGCGTTATCGCCAACGCTGACCTGACTGCGTACGTCGGCATCCGGGGCCAGAGCCGCCAGCGACGGACCTTCGAAGTCGACCAGGTAAGCGACGCTGCCATCCGGCTGACGGATCAGGTTCGACTGCTTGACGTCACCGGTCGAACGCAGGGTCTGCTTGACCCAGGCGCTGTCGGGGGCGTGAATCGCCGCTTCGTCCATGGTCCAGTGCAGGCGGTAGGCGAAGTCCAGCGGCTTGCCCGGCTCCGGCATGGATTCCGGGCTCCAGAACGCAACGATGTTGTCGTTGGTTTCATCGGCGGTCGGAATCTCCACCAGATCAACGGTGCCCTTGCCCCACTCGCCCTTCGGCTCGATCCAGGCACTTGGGCGCTTGTCGTAGCGATCGTCGAGGTCTTCATAGTGGCTGAAGTCGCGACCACGCTGCAGCAGACCGAAACCACGCGGGTTCTCGACGCTGAAGTTGCTCACGGCCAGGTGTTTCGGGTTGTTCAGCGGACGCCAGATCCACTCGCCGTTGCCGGCATGGATCGACAGACCGCTGGAGTCGTGCAGTTCACGACGGTAGTTGAGGACTTTCGACGGCTGGTTGGCGCCGAACAGGAACATGCTGGTCAACGGCGCGATGCCCAGTTTGCCGACCTTGTCACGCAGGAACATCTGCGCCTTGACGTCGACAATGGTGTCGCTGCCCGGACGCAGGATCAGGCGGTAGGCACCGGTGGCGCGCGGCGAATCAAGCAGGGCGAAGATCACCAGATGCTTGTCGCCCGGCTTCGGTTGTTGAATCCAGAACTCGCGGAAACGCGGGAATTCTTCACCCGACGGCAGCGCGGTGTCGATCGCCAGACCACGGGCCGACAGACCGTAGGTGTGACCCTTGCCGACGACGCGGAAGTAGCTCGCGCCGAGCATGGTCATGATTTCGTCTTGCTTGTCGGCCTTGTTGATCGGGTACAGCACACGGAAACCGGCGTAGCCCAGTTGCTCAGTGGCCTTCGGATCGAACTTGAGGTCGCCGAAATCGAAGCGGGTCGGATCGTATTTGATCTCTTCGACGGTGTTCGCCGTGATTTCGTTGATTTTCACCGGCGTGTCGAAGTGCATGCCCTGGTGATAGAAGGACAGCTTGAACGGCGTCTTCTGATCGGCCCACTCAGCCTTTTCGGTGAGGAAGCGGATTTTCTGGTAGTCCGCGAACTTCATGTCACGGAATTCGTTCGGCAGGTTGCTGCGCGGGGCTTCGAACTTCTGCCCGGCGAGCTCTTTAGCCTTGGCTGATACATCGTCAAGATTGAACGCCCAAAGCTGGCCGGCGCTGAGCAGGCACAGGAGCGCCGAACCCGCTACCAGGGCACTTCGCATGCGTTTGGCAGACATTTTTGCTGCATTACAGGGACTAACAATCACGAGCAACCCTCGCCGAAAACAGATCAAAAAACCAACGGCCAGCTATCTATATGCCAGGTTGGCGAGCATTGTTCCGACTCCGCTGGGGCAAAATGATTCCCCAATCGGATCCAGACAAGTCTCTACCTAAGTCAAAAATGGAACAGCGAACGCTGATCCCCATAGCGCGCGATTATCTAGTAGCCCGCGTGACAACGCATCAGGGGTAACAAAGTATTTATCGCGAAAAACGCCTGTTTTCAGTCGAAAAGCCCTTGAAAAGGTGTTTCAAGGGCTTTCATGTCTGTAACAGGAAGGTAACCGGGCCATCGTTGACCAGGTGCACCTGCATATCCGCGCCGAATCTACCTGATGCCACAGTGCCATGCATCTGTTTCGCTTGGCCTAATAGATAGTCGAACAATTCCTCGCCCAATGCCGGAGGGGCTGCGGTCGAAAAACTCGGGCGCAACCCGCTCTTGGTGTCGGCAGCCAGGGTGAACTGAGAGACCAGCAGCAACCCGCCACCGACATCCGCCAGGGACAGATTCATCTTGCCCTCGGCGTCACTGAATACCCGATAGTTAAGCAGCTTATGCAGAAGTTTGTCGGCGCTGGTACGCGTGTCGTCGGGTTCGACCGCCACCAGCACCAGCAAACCCTGATCCACCGCGCCTACGATCTCGCCCGCGACTTCGACCCGTGCACCGCGCACGCGCTGTAACAGCCCCTTCATGCTTCTTCGGGCGGCAGGTCGAGCAGGCGCCGGGCCATGTTGCTCGCGGCCCGCACCAGCGCATCGGTGATACCCGGTTCGGAGGCGGCGTGACCGGCGTCGCGAATCACCTGCAGCTCGCTGTTCGGCCAGGCCTGATGCAGTTCCCAGGCGTTGTCCAGTGGGCAGATGACGTCGTAGCGACCGTGGATGATCACCCCCGGCAAATGGGCAATCTTGCCCATGTCGCGGATCAGTTGATCGGGCTCAAGGAACGCGTTGTTGGTGAAGTAGTGGCATTCGATCCGCGCAATCGACAGGGCGCGCTGCGGCTCGGAGAAACGGTCGACCACCAGCGGGTTCGGGCGCAGGGTCGCGGTGCGCCCTTCCCACGTCGACCAGGCCTTGGCCGCGTGCATCTGGGCGATCTGATCGTTACCGACCAGGCGCTTGTGGAAGGCGCTGAGCAGATCGCCGCGCTCGTCCAGCGGGATCGGCGCGATGTAGTCCTGCCAGTAATCAGGAAACAGACGGCTGGCACCGGCCTGGTAGAACCACTCGATTTCCTGCGGACGGCAGAGAAAAATCCCACGCAGGATCAGACCGTGTACGCGCTCCGGGTGGGTTTGCGCGTAGGCCAGCGCCAGGGTCGAACCCCACGAACCGCCGAACAGCACCCATTTGTCGATGCCCAGGTGCTTGCGGATACGCTCGAGGTCGGCGACCAGATCCCAGGTGGTGTTGTTTTCCAGGCTGGCGTGCGGGGTGGAACGACCGCAGCCGCGCTGATCGAAGGTGACAATGCGATACAGGTTCGGGTCGAAATAGCGACGGCTCTGCGCGTCGCAACCGGCACCCGGGCCGCCGTGGATGAACACCACCGGCAAGCCTTCCGGCGAGCCGCTTTCATCGACGTACAGCGTGTGGGTGTCATCGACAGCCAGATCGTGCCGGGCGTGGGGTTTGATCTGCGGAAACAATGTCTGCATTGCGCGCTCCGTAAGGGGTCGAGGTCATCCCTGGGGGGACTTCTATTATTCTGCCGTTGGGCATCATAAACCCGATTTACGTCAATGAGCATGCCTGAGGACATGAATCAAAACCTGTGGCGAGGGAGCTTGCTCCCGCTGGGCTGCGGAGCAGCCCCAAAACAGTCAGCCGAGTGTTCCCGGTTGAATCCGGATTGCCGCTTTACGACGGCTGCGCCGCCGAGCGGGAGCAAGCTCCCTCGCCACAGTTTTCTCTGCGAGTCAGGCGCTGTAGTGAGACTTCGCCCAGCACAGATAGCCTTGCAGCAACTCCTTCAACACCACCCGCGTCGGCTCCGCCAGATCGGCGCGGTAGCGGAACGGTTCGAACTCTTCCATGTAAGTGCACTGGCCCAGTTCCAGCTGCACCGCATGAATGTTCTCGGCCGGGTTGCCGTAATGGCGGGTGATGTGGCCGCCCTTGAAGCGTCCGTTGAGCACATGGCTGTAATTACCATGCCGGGCGCAGATGGCCTCCAGTTGCTCCGCCAACTGCGGATCGCAACTGGCGCCGTTGAAGGTGCCGAGGTTGAAGTCCGGCAGTTTGCCGTCGAACAGGTGCGGGATGATCGAACGGATCGAGTGCGCGTCGAACAGCAGCGCATAACCGAATTCGGCCTTCAGCCGCGCCAGCTCTTGCTGCAGGGTGCGGTGGTACGGCGTCCAGACCTGCTCGAGATAGGTCGCGCGCTCGGCTTTCGAGGGTTCGTGCCCTTCGCGAAACAACGAAATGCCATCGAACAGCGTCGCCGGGTACAGCCCGGTCGTGGCGCCGGCATACAGTGGCTTGTCATCGGACGGACGGTTGAGGTCGATGACGAACCGCGAGTACTCGGCGGCCAACGTGCTGGCGCCCAGTTCCTCGGCAAAGTCATAGAGCTGCGGAATGTGCCAGTCAGTGTCCGGCAGGCTTTTCGCGTCGGCGATCAGCCCGGCCTCGACCGCAGGCGTCAGACGCACGCCGGCATGCGGCATGCTGATCAGCAGCGGTACGCGACCTTGTTTGAAACTCAGAACCTTATCCACAACCGCTCTCCTACAGACTTGATTCGACGCCGTGACGCACGACGCGTTTGTCCAGATCACCACCGAGCCAGTAGGCCAGGTCCGCCGGGCGATCAATGTGCCAGGCGACGAAATCCGCGACCTTGCCGACTTCCAGCGAACCGTGGGTGTCAGCCATGCCCAGCGCTTGCGCGGCATGGATAGTCGCGCCGGCCAGGGCCTCTTCCGGGGTCATGCGGAAGCAGGTGCAGGCCATGTTCAGCATCAGACGCAGCGACAGCGCCGGCGAGGTGCCGGGATTGAGGTCGCTGGCGATGGCGATCTTCACCTTGTGCTTGCGCAAAGCGTCCATCGGCGGCAGCTGGGTTTCGCGCAGGAAATAGAACGCGCCCGGCAGCAGCACCGCGACAGTGTCGGATTTGGCCATGGCGATGGCGTCGTCTTCATCCATGAATTCCAGATGATCGGCGGACAACGCGTGATACCGCGCGGCCAGACTAGAGCCGTGCAGCGACGACAATTGCTCGGCATGCAGCTTCACCGGCAGACCGAGCTTCTGTGCGGTGATGAACACCCGCTCGACCTGCTCCGGCGAGAATGCCAGGTATTCGCAGAACGCATCCACCGCATCGACCAGCCCTTCGGCGGCCAGCGTCGGAAGCATCTCGGCGCAGATGTGCTCGATGTAGTCGTCGGCGCGATCCTTGTACTCCGGCGGCAGCGCATGAGCCGCCAGACAGGTGCTGCGCACGCTGATCGGCAGCTCCTTGGCTAGGCGACGGATGACCCGCAGGATCTTGCGTTCGCTGGCCAGATCGAGACCGTAGCCGGACTTCATCTCGACCGTGGTCACGCCGTCGCGCATCAGGCTTTTCAGGCGCTTGGCGGCGCTGGCGAACAGCTCGTCTTCAGTCGCTTCACGGGTGGCGCGCACGGTGCTGGCGATGCCGCCGCCCTGCGCGGCGATCTCGGCATAGCTGACGCCTTGCAGGCGCTTCTCGAATTCGCCGCTGCGGTTGCCACCGAACACCGTGTGGGTGTGGCAGTCGATCAGGCCCGGGGTGACCCACGCGCCTTGCAGATCGTTGACCGCCGGGTATTCGCCCGAAGGCAGCAGATGGCGCGGGCCGATCCATTCGATGTGCGCGCCGGACGTGACGATGGCGGCATCCTCGATGATCGAGTAGACGCCCTGCGCCATAGTTGCGACGTGGCAGTGTTGCCAGAGGGTTTTCATCCCTTAGTCTCCACAGTATTCAAAATCGATTTCGCGAGCAGGCTCGCTCCCACAGTTGAAATGCATTCCCCTGTAGGAGCGAGCCTGCTCGCGAAGAGGCCATCACAGGCTAGGCAGCAATTTCGCCGGCACCAGCTCAGTCAGGCAGCGCGAAGCCAACAGCTCAGTCGCCGCATTGATGTCCGGCGCAAAGAAACGGTCCTTCTCATAGAACGGCACTTCCTTGCGCAGAATCGCCCGCGCCTGCTCCAGCTTGGCCGAGGTCTTCAGACCGTTACGCAAATCCAGACCCTGCACCGCCGCCAGCCATTCCACCGCGAGAATCCCGCGGGTGTTCTCGGCCATTTCCCACAGACGCTTGCCGGCGGCCGGAGCCATCGACACGTGGTCTTCCTGGTTGGCCGAGGTCGGCAGGCTGTCCACAGAGTGAGGATGGGACAGCGCCTTGTTCTCGCTGGCCAGTGCGGCGGCGGTCACCTGGGCGATCATGAAACCGGAGTTCACACCGCCATTGGCCACCAGAAACGGCGGCAGTTGCGACATGTGCTTGTCCATCATCAGCGAGATGCGGCGTTCGCTCAGCGAGCCGATTTCAGCGATGGCCAGGGCCATGTTGTCGGCGGCCATCGCCACCGGTTCGGCGTGGAAGTTACCGCCGGAAATCACATCGCCCTCAGCCGCGAATACCAACGGGTTGTCGGACACGGCGTTGGCTTCGACCACCAGCACGTCGGCGGCCTGACGGAACTGAGTCAGGCAGGCGCCCATGACCTGTGGCTGGCAGCGCAGCGAGTACGGGTCCTGAACCTTCTCGCAGTTCTGGTGCGAATCAGAGACTTCGCTGCGCTCACCGAGCAGATCGCGGTAAGCCATGGCCGCGTCGATCTGGCCTTTCTGACCACGGGCCGCGTGGATGCGCGCGTCGAACGGCGAGCGCGAACCGAGCACCGCTTCAACCGTCAGACCGCCGATTGCCAGCGCACCGGCAAACAGGTCTTCACCTTCAAACAGACCGCGCAGGGCAAATGCGGTCGATACCTGAGTACCGTTGAGCAGTGCCAGACCTTCTTTCGCCGCCAGGGTCAGCGGGGTCAGACCGGCGACTTTCAGTGCTTCGGTGGCTTCCATCCACTCGCCCTTGTAGCGCGCCTTGCCTTCGCCCAGCAGTACCAGCGACATGTGCGCCAATGGCGCGAGGTCACCCGATGCACCGACCGAACCCTTGAGCGGAATGTGCGGATAAACCTCGGCATTGATCAGCGCGATCAGCGCATCGATCACCACGCGGCGGATGCCGGAGAAACCACGGCTTAGGCTGTTGACCTTGAGCACCATGATCAGGCGCACCAGCTCATCGCTGATCGGCTGGCCGACACCGGCGGCGTGCGACAGCACCAGCGAACGCTGCAGGTTTTCCAGGTCTTCGCTGGCGATGCGGGTCGAAGCCAGCAGGCCGAAACCGGTGTTGATGCCGTAGGCGGTGCGGTTCTCGGCGAGGATCTGCTCGACGCAAGCGACGCTGGCCTCGATCTGCGCCGCAGCGCTGTGGTCGAGGGTCAGTTTGACCGGGTGCTGATAGACATCACGCAGTTGGGCCAGGCTCAGTTGGCCGGGGATCAGGTTCAGCGCAGTCATTTAAATGCTCCTGTTTAGGCATTGTTATTAACTACCAGTCGCTCCGGAGCATTCCGTTATCCGTCGCTTCCCGTCTTGTGGACGATCCGCGCCTTGGCACGCTGGTATGGGTATTGGTCAGTGCAGATTGGGTAATACGTTGTGCAGCGAATTCGGGTCTTTCAGAACGCTCGCGGCGGCGGCGATATCCGGCGCCAGCCAGCGATCCTGATCGTAGGCCGGGACTGTTTCACGCAGCAGACGCCAGGCCCGCTCGGTGCCCGCGCCAAAGCGCTGCTCCTTGAGGAATTCAAAGGCCTGCGCCGCCAGCAGGTACTCGATGGCTAGGATCTGCGTGCAGTTTTCCAGAGCGCGGTGCAGCTTCAGCGCAGCGCTGGTGCCCATGCTCAAGTGGTCCTCCTGCAAACCGGAGGTGACATAGTTGTCGAGCACGGCCGGTTGCGCCAGTTGGCGGTTCTCGGCACACAGCGAAGCGGCGACGTATTGCACGATCATCATCCCGGAGTTCACCCCCGGATTGGCCACCAGAAACGCCGGCAGACCACTGACGTGCGGGTTGACCAGACGATCGAGACGGCGCTCGGCAATCGAGCCGATTTCAGCCATGGCAATCGCCAGCAGATCCGCCGCCATCGCCACCGACTGACCGTGCGGGTTGGCCTGCGACATCACCCGGAAGTTGTCCGGCGTGCCCAGCAGCAACGGGTTGTCGGTACAGCCATTGAGCTCGGCTTCGACCTGCTTGATCGCGTGTTCCAGTTGATCGCGCGCCGCACCGTGCACCTGCGGGATCGAACGGATGCTCAGCGCATCCTGAGTGCGAATGCCTTGGCTCGCCGCGATCACTTCACTGCCATCGAGCAAGGCGCGCAGGTTGATCCCGACCTGCTGCATGCCCGGGTGTGGCTTGAGCGCGATGATCTCGGCATCGAACGCGGCAATCTGCCCGCGCTGCGCTTCGAAACTCATGGCACCGATCACGTCGGCCCATTGCAGCAGACGCGTCGCATCGGCAATCGCCAGGCAGCTGAGGCCGGTCATGCACGGTGTACCGTTGACCAGACACAAGCCGTCCTTCGCGCCGAGCTGCACCGGTTGCAGGCCTTCTTCGGCCAGCGCCTGTTGCGCCGTGGTGATCTGCCCGCGATAGCTGACATTGCCCACGCCCAGCAGCGCGATGCCGATGTGCGCCATGTGGGTCAGATAACCGACCGAACCTTGCGAGGGAACCTGCGGGGTGATGCCGCGATTGAGCAACGCCAGCAGCGCTTCGACCACGCGGCGATGAATGCCGGATTTGCCGTGGCTGTAGTTGTGGATCGCCGCGCAGAGGATCGCGCGGGTCTGTTCGTCAGGCAGTACCGGGCCGACGCCACAGGCGTGGCTGAGCAAGGTGTTGCGCGAGAGCTGGCTGAGTTGTTCGTCTTTCAGCGAGACGTTGGACAGACCACCCAGACCGGTGTTGACGCCGTAAGCGCGTTCGCCGCTTGCGACGATGCGCTGGACGATACCTTGAGCGTTTTCGATGCGCGCCCAGGTTTCGCTCGACAGCTCCAGCTGTGCGCCGTGACGGGCGACGGCGACCACGTCCTGCCAACGCAGGGGGCTGCCGGTGATGATGATTTTTTCAGCCTGGGACATCTAAAACCTCATGCCTATTCTGTTGATACAAAACCTGTGGTGAGGGGATTTATCCCCGATGGGCTGCGCAGCAGCCCTCAGGATTGCATGCGGTGTACCTGAAGCAGCCAGGCTGCAGATTTTTGGGGCGGCTTCGCCACCCATCGGGGATAAATCCCCTCACCACAAGCTGTCTCACCACAAAACTGTTAAACCACCGCCGCCCGCCGCTGCACAAACCGGTCGACATACTCATCCGCCGGCGAATGCAGGATCTCTCTCGGGGTGCCGACCTGAATCAGGCGGCCGTCCTTGAGGATCGCGATGCGGTTGCCGATGCGCACGGCCTCGTCGAGGTCGTGGGTGATGAACACAATGGTCTTGTGCAGGGTCTTTTGCAGCTCCAGCAACTGGTCCTGCATCTCGGCGCGGATCAGCGGATCCAGCGCACTGAACGCTTCGTCCATGAGGATGATGTCGGTGTCGGCCGCCAATGCACGGGCCAGGCCCACACGCTGGCGCATGCCGCCGGAGAGCTGGTGCGGGTATTTGTTTTCGTATCCTTTGAGGCCCACGGTGTTGATCCAGTGCAGCGCGCGTTCAGCGCACAGTTGCTTGCTCTCGCCGCGCACTTTCAGGCCATAGGCGACGTTCTCGATCACGGTCTTGTGCGGCAGCAGGCCGAAGCTCTGGAACACCATGCTGATCTTGTGTCGGCGAAATTCGCGCAGCGCTTCCATGTCGTATTGCAGGATGTCCACGCCGTCGACCAGGATCGCGCCGCTGGTGGGGTCGATCAGGCGATTGAAGTGGCGCACCAGGGTCGATTTGCCGGAACCGGACAGGCCCATGATCACGAAGATCTCGCCAGTGCCGATGCTCAGCGACAGGTCGTTGACCCCGACCACGCAACCGGTTTCGTTCAGCACCTGATCCTTGGTCTTGCCCTGGCCGACCATCGCCAGTGCGTCCTTGGCGCGGTTGCCGAAAATCTAGAAGACGTTTTAGACATCGATCTTGCACACGGTTGCGATGTTAAATTGCTC
>NZ_JBIUVO010000088.1:0-13375 GCF_044742995.1 Pseudomonas sp. NPDC087803 | reverse complement strand
TGTAGTCACCGATTGCCAGCAGCTTCAGCGGCAGTTCAATCTCTTCCTGAGCACCGCCGGTGGCGGGTTTGAAGGTGACGTTGATGCGTTCCTTGGGGGCTACCGAGCCTTCTTTGGCCATGGCTTTTCTCCTTCGGTTGTGGCCCTGGGGCCTATTCGAGTACCACTTCTAGATCTAGGTGGCACAGCCTGAGATAAATCTCTTCCTTGCGTTCACGTTCGTCATTGTTCTGCGGCAACAACTCGCAGCAACTGTGCAGCAGGTGCAGCACTTCCAATGCAAGATCGGGCTCCCAGGCGTGCAGGCCTGAGTCCTGTAATGTCTGATCGAGGGTTTCCAACTGGTTCTTGGCCAGTTCGTATTTCTTGGCCATGAAGCACAGTCGCGCGAGGGCGAACTGCCAGAAGAACCGCTCGCGTCCGCCGTGGGCCGATTGCAGGCCTTGCTTGAGAATCTGCACGGCCGGCTTCAAGCCTTCCTTGCGCAGCAGCGGCATTACGTCTTCCAGCGCTTTTTCCCAGGCGGGCTGGGTTTCGACGTTTTCGGTTTCGACCTTGCGCGGCGCGCTGGCACTTTGCAGATGCGGCATGACACTGCCGGCGATCCACGCCCGGGTGGCCGGATCGGCAAACGGCGCGCCGTCATGGAAACGGCATTCGATGATGCCGGGCAGGCGCTGAACCAAAAGCGCGAAGTGGATTTCCACTTCGCGCATTGCCATCTCGGCGTTGAGGTTCTGGAGACATTCCCAGACCATCCTCTGGCCATCGAACCAGAACGGCGCCTTCGCCAGGCTCGCCTCCAGTTCCACCAGCAGG
This sequence comes from Pseudomonas sp. NPDC087803, assembly GCF_044742995.1. Taxonomy (NCBI): domain Bacteria; kingdom Pseudomonadati; phylum Pseudomonadota; class Gammaproteobacteria; order Pseudomonadales; family Pseudomonadaceae; genus Pseudomonas; species Pseudomonas sp. NPDC087803. The sequence continues at coordinate 12,556 of NZ_JBIUVO010000088.1, read as the reverse complement.
TCGGCGTATTTGCCCTGATCGAAACGGTCCTGATACTGCTTGAGTTTGTCCACCGGCAGACCGCGCAGCACGGTGATCTGCTCGGCGTTGCGTTCGGGCACCGCGTCGATCGGCAGCCAGAGCAAAGTGCGGTTCAGACGCAGGGCGCGCAGGTCGGTGGCTTTCTGCTTGAGCCACCAGGCACACAACGGACGCGCGCTTTCCTGCTGCGCGCGCAGGGCCTTGTAAGCGTCTTTTTCGTTGTCGATCGGCGCACCGGGGGTGAGCAACTGGCTCGCGGCCTGCTTGACCTGCGCCACCGCAGCGCCGACCACACCGGGCGCCGGCTGATTGTCGGCGGCACGCTGGATCATGGTTTTCAGGCGACGCGAGAGCGGCAGCAACAGTGGCGCGTCGTCGCCCAAATGCTCGGTGCACGCGGCATCCAGGCCGGCCAGATGCTCGGACAACTGCCGGAACATCGGCAGCTGTTCCTTGATCGCGATGTTTTCGGTGAGCACCTGCTCCAGACGCGGCACCAGCCAGCCGATGGCGGCGGCACGGGTACGCGGTTTGAGCGGGTGAACGTCGGCCCAATGGTTTTCCGACAGATGGTGCAGCAGACCGAGGCCGGCCAGCAGCCCGGGGAAGGATTCACGCTGGTACAACGACCAGGTCAGCCAGGCGCCGACACGCAAATCCTTGGATTGGGTACGCAGCAGATTTTCGCTGTTTTCACGGATTTTCAGCCAGTCGATCTGCCCGCTTTCGTGCATCGAAGAGGCTTTGGCCAGCTCGCTTTCCAGCGCCTCGAATTCGCTCGAAAAACGAACGTCTTCGCCCGCGAAATTCTCTTTGGAAACAGAGACTTTTGCGAGTTCGAGGTAATGGGCGGAAAGTTTGCTTGAGTAGGACATCCATGGCCTTTAATTAGGATTACAGTCATGCGCCTATTGGAGTTGCCACGGCGCGGGACAGTATCGAAGAGCGGTGAAGCGACTCATCCAATTGAGATGTGCTCTTTCAAGTGGGCGCATCGTAATCACAATGATGGCCACTAGCAAGCATCTGCTTAAACAACAAGACGAAGTGTTCATTGGGCCGCGTAGGAGATCGCCCTATATGTGGCAGGGGATTCCCTGATATCGATTTATATCGCACGCATCTGCCCTGCCCCCTCAAAACCCTTGATCCAGAGCGGCGCGATCCCGCCTGAGCGTACCAACCCGAGCGTTCGTCCCATTACACGGCGGCAAGCATGACAATTCTCGAAAAAAATAGAAGTAGGATTCTTCCGAAAATTCACTGGATTTTATAAAAATTTACCGAAGACAACACTCGACAACAAAAGTGCCATCAATTTGATGTCATTTCATTTTTCTGAAACTTTAAAAGCCCCGAAAGTAATTGCACTTTAGTGCTAACTCAATATTTATCGAAGCACCTTCCTACAGCCATTTCCTACTGTCTGAACAACACTTTCACGCCCGGAATACTCTGACAAATGTCAGGGATACTTCTTACATCAATTTATTTCCCGCATTGCTAGCTTGCTTGAGCAAATTCTTTTCGCGTGGCGATCAGGGACGATCGAACACCGCGCATCGACTCACCTGCTTAAGGACAAGCGTATGTTCAGCACGGGCAGTTGCGCGCCTTTTATCCTGCTCATCCCCGGCGTTCGCCACGACTTCAAGGTGCTCGCATTTGAGGGTGCTGAAGCCATCAGCTGCCTGTACGCGATCCGGGTCGAGCTGGTCAGCGAGCGAGCAGATATCGATCTGGAAAGCCTGCTCAGTCAGCCGGCATTTCTGCAATTCGGGTTCAACAAAGAAGGTATTCACGGGCGCATTGAAGATGTGCGGGTGGGTGAAAGCGGAAAACGCCTGACCCACTATGAGCTGACGCTGGTGCCTGCGTTGCATTATTTGCAGTTCAGTCATGATCAGCGGGTTTTTCAGAATCTGACCGTCGCGCAAATCATCACGCAGGTTCTTCGGCGTCATGGCATTCAGACCGACGTGTTCAGCTTCCATGTCAGCGCCAGCGCCGTACGTGAATACTGCGTGCAATATGGGCAATCCGACTTCGACTTCATCCAGCGTTTGTGCGCCGAGGACGGCATTGCCTGGCATCACCAGCACTCGCCCGAGCAACACATGCTGGTGTTCACCGACGATCAGGTGTTTTTCCCCAGGCTTGGGCCGACGCCTTATCGACAAGGCTCCGGCATGGTCACCGAGCACCCGGTTATTGATCGTTTTACCTTGGCCTTCAAAACCCGCACCAGTACTGTCACCCGTCGCGACTATGACCTGAAACGTCCCAGTCTGTTGCTCGAAAGTCGCTTCACCGCCGAGTTCACGCCCAAGCTGGAGGACTATCGTTACCCACTCTTGATGAAGAGCGAAAAGCAGGGCAAACAGCTCGTGCGCCAGGCTCTGGAGCGGCATCGCAGCGACTACCAGCGGGTCGAGGGTGCCAGCAATCAGCCGACGCTGCGCAGCGGCTACTTGTTCGACCTGACCGAGCATCCGCGCAAGGACTGCAACGACATGTGGTTGCTGGTGGGCCTGCAACATTTCGGGGACAGCCTCAGGTCCTTGAGGAAGCCGCCGGCAGCACTACAACACCCATCGATGGTTTCACTCAGGGCTATCGCAATACCTTCAGCGCCACACCCGCGGACGTGATCTACCGACCTCGACTGCCCGCACAAAAGCCCTTGCTGGTCTGCCAGACCGCACGCGTCACCGGACCGCCCGGTGAAGAGATCTTTTGCGATGATTACGGTCGGGTTCGCGTCGAGTTTCCCTGGGATCGGGCAGAACTCGGCAGCGACAAGAGCAGTTGCTGGATACGGGTTGCCTCCAGTTGGGCGGGTGAAGGGTTCGGCGCGATGACCATTCCACGCGTCGGCATGGAAGTGGTCGTGACCTTCCAGGAAGGTGACCCGGATCAACCGCTGATTACCGGCTGCGTGCCCAACAAGCTCACCTCCCCCGCCCATCCATTACCGGCGCAAAAGACCCGAACGGTTCTGCGCAGTCAGAGCTCACCACGTAGCGGCGGCTATAACGAGCTGTCGATCGAAGACCGCGCCGGGCAGGAGAAAATCTACCTGCGCGCCCAGCGCGACATTGAGCAACTGATCCTAAATGACAGCCGCAGCCAGATCAGCCATGACCGTTTTGAACAGGTGGGCAATGACAGCACCACCCTGATCGAAGGCAAAGAGCTGCGCACCCACCAAGGCGTGCGCAGCACGGTGATCAATGCCGATGACCTGCTCACGATCAGCGGCACCAGCAGCCTGTCCGCAGGTTCGCTGGTGATTCAGGCCGGCCAACAGGCGCGCATCACTGCCAACACTGTCGTGATCGACGCCGGTTCCAGCCTGACGCTGACGGCGGGAGGTCATCACATCGTGATCGACGCCAGCGGGATCTTCAGCAGCGTGCCGATCGTTCAGGGTGGCGCGCCGCTGCCGGGTATTGCACCGCTGCAGCCGCTGCAAGCCCCGCCGGGCAAACCCGTGGCGGACATCGCCAGTCCGGCATCCATCGTCGCCAGTGCCCGACAACAGGCCGCGGATTACTGCCCGCTGTGTGAAGCCTGTCGCGCCGGCCAGTGCAGCATCGGAGAGGTCGCATGAACATACTCGAACAATGGCTGCACGAACAATCACGATGCAGTCGGGATCTGTGGCTGATGCTCGATTCACTCGAGCACCTTGAAGAACGCACTGCGTTGACCAACGAATCGGGCGCCGATCACTACCGCAATCTGTATGCGGGCACCGCAGCGAATTCGCTGGCACAAAGCGGCCCGTTTCTTTTTCACATCGGCACAGTCAGACATCCACTGATCCAGGTGCTGCTGAACGCGCCCCAGCGGCATTGGGGCTGGCTGGGCAGCGCCAGCCACGTTGACCTCGATACGCTGTCCGCGCACTGGCGCGCACGCATAGTCACTGGCGAGCCACCGAATCAGGCGGTGTATCGCGTGCACGACAATCGCGTAATCGGTCGCGCGCTTGCGCATCTGCCACCGGAGCAACACGCGCTCTTGCTCGGGCCGATGGCCAGCGTCTGTTACTGGCACGCGGGCCAATGGACGGTCACCGACAACCCTGACCCGGGTGAACATTCGCTGCCGGCAGATCCGCTGTGGCTGCGCACCCCGATACCGGAACAGGTTTACGCCAACGTGTTGTTCGATAACGCCCGACGCTATCTGGTCGGCGAACACACTGAAGCAATGGCAACACTCGCCGAGCAATTCGATGTGGATGAATGGGTCTGGGGGCAGGTGCAACTGAGCCAGCTGTGGGGCTGGCAACAGCCGCAACAGGTGCATTTCCTGCTGACCCAAAGCCTGAAGGCACCGGGATTTCTGCCTCCGAAAACCTGGCTGCCCAAAACCGCGGAAGACCCGGCGGCGCACTTTGAGCGGGTGTATCAACAGACTTTGTATATGCAGGAGAACGGCGCCTTATGACACGAGTATTTCGATGTCTGGCGCTTGGCGGTTGCGTCGCCCTGAACCTGGGGTGTTCTGTTGCGGGCCAGTCGAACACCTTTACTTTTGTTCCCGACTTTCCGCCCAACTTCAAATACGACCTGACGGCCACCTACGTGCCCGCCAAGGACCAAACATGCTCGGTGCCAGGCGGCAAAGATACCCAGCTTGGATTCAATAAAACCAACATGGTCTACGAGCCTACTTCCCGAATCCCGCTTTACAGAACCGTGAGCAACTGCCCACTGGCGCTGAATCATGTAGAGGTGAAGATCATTGGCGTTTTTGGTTCTGGACGAAGTAACAGCAGCTATGACTACGCCTCTTTTGCCGTACGTCCAGAGTTGTTGGAGCGACACATGGGTACTTTCGCCGAAGACGGTACAGGTGAGTTCTTCGGCGAGTGCATGTGGTTTTTCCGCACGGTCAGCCCCAAGCGTTACCTCATAAAAATGTTGAGATGCAAAAAAATGGACGAGCAGGGCAATGTCGGTCGAAGCCGCCCTTCCACGGCATACACGCTGAAGCAACTGCCGGGAAAAACGGTGAAATTGAAGATCAAGTTGGCAGATGAAGAAAGGCCCGGCTGGGGTGACACCTGGGTCCAGGTTCCCGGCGGCTGGAAGCGTTGTATGGGTGAAGGTCTCGAAGATCAGCGTGGGTATTGCAATGGAAACTACAAAGACTTCAGCACCTTCAGGATGGTGGATGAGCGGGTTTGCACCATTTATCCGGGCTGCACGGAAAACAAGGACGAGACCCATGAGTATTGAACCGTTGGATCGGAGCGTCGCAGTATTTATGCAAGGCAACATCCACGCCTGCCCAATGCGCGGACATTCGACAAGCTTTCAACTAGTGGACGAGTTTGGTGATGGCAAACCCTATGCTGGGTTGACGTACGAAATTATCGATTATGAGGACACCGTTTACACGGGAAAACTGGATACCACGGGTTCTGGCAACGTGAACAACCATTACTGCGGCCCGGTAGTACTCAAGTTCAATCAGCCCTTTAAAGGAACAGAAGCACTCTATAAGGATTTAAGGACAAGGGAGCACTACCCCCTCCCCATCACTGAACTCCAGGTCCGTGCCGAGAAAACCCGCTTCTTCAGCAAATCAGGCGTGCGTACCCAGGCCAACCCAGCAAAAGACCTTGCCGAGACCAACGCCTATTACCAGGTTGAAGTGAGCGAGCTGGTCAAACATGTAGCGCACTTGCCACCTCTGGCAGAGCGCCGTGATCCGCCGAATATACTGGCGCACAGACTAATGCGATCCACGCCCCAAACCCGAACGTTCGCGCAGATTGATACCAGTGTTCCGGACGGAGGAATGAGCGCGATTTTCAGTCAGGCCAGCATGGCAACGGTGGAACTGGGCTTCTCCCCGCCACCGCCCAAACCCAAGGGCATTGCCCTGTTGCCGAACAAGCACCATGTGCTGGAGGTGCGTCCCATGCGGGCGCTACGCCCAATGTTGTCGACCGGCAACGAATTCTGCGCACTCAACCTCTATCAACTGTCGTTGATGGCGACCCTGAGTTACACCGACTTCGGACAGGAGCCAAACACACAGCCAGTCAAGACCGACCGTGTGAGTTTCCCCGTGCAGCCCAGCAGCGGCAATTGGTTCGGCCATGCACTGCCGCAGTTTGATGAGTTGTGGAAAGTCGATGCGTCGCAAACGCAGAAGTACTACCCGTTGTATGAAGAAGTGCCGTACTCGAAACGGCTGGAAGTAGTGCCGTTCGATCCACAACTCTATCCCGAGGTGAATGATCCGGCACTGGGGGATCAACAGGAACATCCGGCCAAGCTGCACTTTTTCGATGATCGCAAACAAGCCGACAGTACGGACACCCAAGCCTTCATTACGCATCACGACGAGTTGATATTGATCAGTGTCCGGGGAACCAGCGAAACGTTACCCGATGGCTTGCGTGATGGAGACGCCTATCAGGTTCCTTTTCAAGAAGGAGAAGGCAAGGTGCACCGGGGCTTCTACGGTGGGGCTCAGGCAGTTTTTCCGTTTATTGTGAGCTATCTCGAGAGATTCTATAGCGGGCAAAAACTGCTGATTACCGGACACAGCCTGGGCGGGGCAATAGCACTGATCTTGTCCGAGATGCTACGCCGCGATCCTCAGTACTCACCGGATATCGTGCTCTACACCTACGGAGCCCCGCGCGCCGGCGACACGACCTTCATCAACAGTGCCCAACCACTGATCCACCACCGCATCGTCAACCAGAACGACCCTGTACCGAGCGTGCCCGCCACCTGGATGAACACCTATGCCAGACCCAAGCCGATGTATACCGCAAACGGAGTGGTACTGGCCCTTAATCCGGTCGCCGGTTTTGCTTTGCTGGTCTGGGGGATGAGCAATTTCCTGGGTGACGATTACGGGCATCACGGGGAGTTGCGCCACTTCATGCCAGTGGTGTTCGGCAAGGAACACAAATCATCCATTCTCTGGCAACCGGGCTGCAGCATCATCAACGACCACGGCTGTGCCAAGGCCTTACAAAAGATCGCTGACTTGCCCGACCGCGCGCCTTTTCTGAAGCAACTCTTCGCGGCAGGCGATCATTCAATGGTCACCAGCTACATTCCCGGCTGCTGGGCCAGCCTGCGCCGCTGGCAAGAATCGCAGCAACTCAAACGCTCTTTGGTAACGCATGTCGAACTCGAATGGGTCAGCCACGTATTGGAAAACCTCAAGCGTCAGCTGCGTGCCGTTGAACGCGAAATCCAGAATCATCCCAGCGCTTATGTCCGGCACCAGGAAAGAGCCCACAAAACCACTGTTCTCAACAATGAAATAGACAAGATCGAAATGACCAAGGCCCGCCTGCACACTCTGCGCGGCGAGCCCGTCACCGATGTTGACGTGTACGGCAGCTATGCCGACCAGCCTGAGTGGGTGCAGAAAAACCTGCTGCGCTGGATCGCCCACCCGGAAAACCTCGTTCAGGAACAACTGGCGATGATTCCCCCCGCCGCCCAGGATCATGATGCAGCGATCGCGGCAATGACCGGAGGACATGCCGTCGGCGCGCCGTTTCAGCTGGATATTGATTCGATTGTGTAGTGGCTAAACAGCGCGCGGGCAAACCTTGGCTATGCCAGAATCCAATGCCAAAAAATTCGGCACCCTCTACTAAGGCTGGTAAGGAGCTTCACCTCATGGAATTGAAAGCCACATTTTTCGCAGCACTTATTTGGCTGCCAACCACTCAAGCCTCTGCAGACACCCCGCCACTGGACGGTCATTACTATCTGACCGGTGCAATGGAAATGGGCGCCGAATTACTGCTGCGCAAGGACGGCACGTTTGACGCGGGCGTGGCGTATGGCAGTGCTGACGGGTTTGCCAAGGGTACCTGGCAGGTGGAAAACGACACCGTGACGCTGAAGAGCGAGACCAAACCGGCGTCGAACAGCGATTTGTCCGGCTTGTTTCAGGGTCTGCAACTGGCGATTGAGCCGAACTGCCTGGCCGTGGATTTCGGCAACGGCAAGGCCTGCTTCCGGCGTCAATAAACCGATTGGCAGGCACAAAAAATGGGCACCCGACCGCAATCGGTGTGCCCATTTTTTATTGCAGTTCTCCCCGCTACTCAGGGAGTACGCCGCAATTAAGGATTGACGCTGTCTTTCAACGATTTGCCTGGCTTGAATGCCACGGTGTTGCTGGCCTTGATCTTCACCGGCTCACCGGTTTGCGGGTTCTTGCCGGTGCGGGCGCCGCGGTGGCGTTGCAGGAAAGTGCCGAAGCCCACCAGCGTGACGCTGTCCTTGCGGTGCAGAGCGCCGGTGATTTCTTCGAGGACGGCGTTGAGAACGCGGTTGGCCTGTTCTTTGGTCAGATCCGCTTTTTCAGCGATTGCAGCGGCGAGTTCTGGTTTACGCATTAGTGAAGCCCCTTTGACGGTTTTTTGTTGTTATGTCCGTGCTGTTCTCGTTGGAACAGCGCCCAAGGCGCCGCAGGCTCTACTCTGCGGCAGACGGGAGTGAGAATGGCACGCGGATACCGACGGCGCCAGTCTCCCCGCGACCTTTGTAGGGGCAAAAGCGGGGTGATTCCGACAGAACGACCGGTATTTACGCCAGCAAGGCCGGAAGCTGTTTGTTCAAGGCGAGTTTTTCCATCACCGCCGCACCGGTCAAGGCGTAGCCGAGCAACCGGCCATCGGCGCTGTGGCACAGGGCCTTGATGTCGGCGCCCTGCCCTTCGACGGTCCAGACACCTTCGCTGCCCCGTGGTGGTGGCGAAACGACCAACGGGCACACCGGGGTTTTCACGGTGATCGGCATCGCACCGTAGCTCACCGCTGTCGGATTGCCATTGAGGGTTTGTGCCAGTGCCCGCGCACAGCTCATGAGGGGCATCACGTACAACAGATTCAGCCCATCGACCTCGGCGCAGTCGCCCAGTGCGTAGATATTGGCGTGGGAGGTCTTCAAATGGCGGTCGACGACGACGCCGCGGTTGACCTGCACCCCGGCAGCCGCCGCCAGGTCGATGCGTGGACGCAGGCCGATGGCCGATACCACCACATCGCAGGCAATCACCTGACCGTCGGACAAATGCGCTTCCAGGCCGTCAGCCACCTTCTGCAGACGGGTCAGCACCGGGCCGAGGTGGAAACGTGCGCCCAGGCTTTCCAGCCCGGCCTGCACCGCCGCCGCAGCGGCCGGGTGCAGTAGCATCGGCATCACCTGCTCGCACGGTGCAACCAGTTGCACCTCGTAGCCGCCAAGGATCAGGTCATTGGCGAATTCGCAGCCGATCAGCCCGGCGCCGAGCACCAGCACCCGGCGTTTGCCTTCGGCTGCCGCACGAAAGCGCGCGTAGTCTTCGAGATCGTTGATCGGGAATACCAGATCAGCACCGTCGCCCTCGATCGGCACGCGCACGGTTTCCGCGCCCCAGGCGAGGATCAGGTCGCGGTAGTACACCGCTTCTTCGCCGATCCACAGGCGCTTGTGGCCGGCGTCGATGCCGCTGATGCGCGTGTGGGTGCGCACTTCGGCCTTCAACTGCTCGGCCATGGTGCCTGGTTCAGCCATGCTCAGGCCGTCGGCATCCTTGTTCTTGCCGAAACCGGTGGAGAGCATCGGCTTGGAGTAAGAGCGCCCGTCATCGGCGGTAATCAGCAGCAGCGGTGTTTCGCCATCGAGTTTGCGAAACTCCCGGGCCAGGTTGTAGCCGGCCAGCCCGGTACCGATGATCACGACAGGTGCGTTCATGCCTTACTCCTTGTTTTTGCTTAGTTGATTTCGATCATTTCAAAGTCCATTTTGCCGACGCCGCAGTCGGGGCACAGCCAGTCTTCCGGCACATCCTGCCACAGGGTGCCCGGCGCGATCCCGTCATCCGGCCAGCCGTCCGCTTCGTTGTAGATCAGGCCGCAGACAATGCATTGCCACTTTTTCATTCAGGTACTTCCTCAATTCAGGCTGTTGTCGGCGCGGACGGTCGATGGTGGATGCGCTGCCATCCGGCTCAGGGCGTTTTGTACTGAGGGTGCCGGGCAGATGCAAGCCTGTTCGGCGCAACGGCGACCCGGATCCATCAAATTCGCAGCACGCCATGTTAAGCTCGCCGCCTCATTTGCGGCCAATAATGACTCATTGTGCAACATTCAAATGCCTGCCCGGCCCCACTCTGGCTGACCCAAAGCCGACTGACGCCCCTTCCCGATTCGTTGACCCTGGACTGGTTGTTCGACGAAGGCTCGCTGACCCGCCGCCTGACGCGGCTGTCGAATGACGGCTTCAGCGTCACGCCGTTGTTCGAAGGCTGGGACACCCTGCGCAGCGACGAATGTGCGGCGCTGGATCTGGCCGAAGGCAGCGAAGGCTGGGTGCGCGAGGTGTATCTGCGCGGGCATGGCGAGGCCTGGGTATTCGCCCGCAGCGTGGCGTCGCGCGCCGCCCTGCAAGGCGATGGCTTGCACATGGACGAACTCGGCAGCCGCTCGCTGGGCGAGCTGCTGTTTTGCGACCACGCCTTCCAGCGCCGCGCCCTCGAGGTCTGTCACTACCCGCAAGACTGGTTGCCGCCAGCCTGCCGCGCACCTGAACTGTGGGCCCGCCGCTCGCGTTTCGACCGTGGCGCCTTGAGCGTGCTGGTGGCGGAGATTTTCCTGCCGACCCTGTGGAGCGCCGCCCGCGCGCATCCGGAGAATTGCTGATGTACCAGAGCCTGCTCAAGTCCCTCAACCGCTTGAATCCACGGGCCTGGGATTTCATTCAGCTGACCCGCATGGACAAACCGATCGGCATTTACCTGCTGCTGTGGCCGACGCTGTGGGCGCTGTGGATTGCCGGCAAGGGTTCGCCATCGCTGGCCAACATCGTGATTTTCGTCCTCGGCGTGGTGCTGACCCGCGCCGGTGGCTGCGTGATCAACGACTGGGCCGACCGCAAGGTCGACGGCCACGTCAAACGCACCGCGCAACGACCGCTGGCCAGCGGCAAAATCAGTTCGAAAGAGGCGCTGGTGTTCTTCGCGCTGCTGATGGGCGTGAGTTTTCTGCTGGTGCTGTGCACCAACGCGCCGACCATCTGGCTTTCGCTGGGCGGGCTGGCACTGGCGTTCACTTACCCGTTCATGAAGCGCTACACCTACTACCCGCAAGTGGTGCTGGGCGCGGCGTTTTCCTGGGGGATGCCGATGGCGTTCACCGCTGAAACCGGCGCAGTGCCCGCCGCCGCGTGGCTGCTGTGGATCGCCAATCTGCTGTGGACGGTGGGTTACGACACCTATTACGCAATGACCGATCGTGACGACGACCTGAAGATCGGCGTGAAGTCCACGGCGATTCTGTTCGGCGATGCGGATCGGGTGATCATTCTGACCTTGCAGGCGCTATCGCTGGGTTGCCTGTTGCTGGCCGGGTCGAAGTTCGAGTTGGGCGTGTGGTTCCATCTTGGCCTGTTGATGGCCGCTGGATGTTATGCGTGGGAGTTCTGGTACACCCGTGACCGCGACCGCATGCGTTGCTTCAAGGCGTTTCTGCACAACCATTGGGCCGGGTTGGCGATTTTTGTCGGGATCGTGCTGGATTACGCATTGCGCTGATTGAAAAGATCGCAGCCTGCGGCAGCTCCTACAGGGCGTACACATTCCAGTGTAGGAGCTGCCGAAGGCTGCAATCTTTTGCGTTACTTGGCCTTGGCGACGTGCCAGGCACCGTCCATTTTGCCTTCACCGGTCATGTCACCGGCCTTCTTGTCCATGACGAAGGTGTACAGCGGTTTGCCTTCATAGGCCCATTGCATCTTGCCGTCATCGCGCTTGATCACCGTCCAGTCGCCCATGGACTTGTCAGCCGCCGTAGCCATCAGCGGTGGCCAGTTCGCCGCGCACTTGTCGTTGCACATGGACTTGCCCGCAGAGTCTTTGGCGAAGGTATACAGGGTCATGCCCTTGTGATCGGTAAACATGCCGTCCTTCTCCATCGCTGGCTCAGCAGCAAACGCCATGGTCGGTAAAGCAACGGCAGCAGCCAGCAGCAGGGCTTTGAAAGAAGCAGTCATTTGAGTCATGGAAACCTTCTTTTGTGGTTGTCAGGATTCGGACTTAGAGCTTAGCCCAGGATCACGCCAACCGCCGGGCGACTAAAATACTGTCACACGACTGCAATAATTCCGTTATCTAATGCGGCGCAAGACAGTTAAATGACAAGAGGATTAAGGCATGGTTGGCAGGAGCATTCTGATCGTCGACGACGAAGCGCCCATTCGCGAAATGATCGCCGTTGCGTTGGAAATGGCCGGCTATGACTGCCTCGAGGCGGAGAACTCGCAGCAGGCACACGCCATCATCGTTGACCGCAAACCGGACCTGATCCTGCTCGACTGGATGCTGCCCGGCACTTCCGGCATCGAACTGGCCCGCCGCCTCAAGCGTGACGAGCTGACCGGGGACATCCCGATCATCATGCTCACCGCCAAGGGCGAAGAGGACAACAAGATCCAGGGCCTGGAAGTCGGCGCCGACGACTACATCACCAAACCGTTTTCCCCACGCGAACTGG
>NZ_JBIUVO010000087.1:12253-16319 GCF_044742995.1 Pseudomonas sp. NPDC087803 | reverse complement strand
GACCATGTGGTTGACAGCGTTGCCGCCGCCACCGCCGACACCGATAACTTTGATTACCGGGCTTGCGGGGATGTTGTCTACGAGTTCGAACATTTTCCCTCTCCTTACATTCTCTAGTTTTTTCGCCTACTGCATTTTTGTTGCGGTGCTGCGGTAAAGCTTTAGAAGTTGCCTTGAACCCACTTCTTCAATCGGTCCAGCAACGGCGCCTGCGGCTCATCGTTGCTGTAGCTGTCGCGGCTGCCGATGCCCGAGAACGAGATCCCGTCGGACTGCTTCTGCAGGCCGTACATCAACAAGCCAACGCCAGTGGAATAAATCGGGTTGCGCACCACGTCATCCAGGCCCTTGACGCCATGCGGCACGCCCAGGCGCACCGGCATGTGGAAGATTTCCTCGGCCAGCTCGGTGGCGCCTTCCATCTTCGAAGTACCGCCGGTCAGCACGATGCCCGCCGGGATCAGGTCTTCGTAGCCGCTGCGACGCAGCTCGGCCTGAATCAGGGTGAACAGTTCGTCGTAACGCGGCTCGACCACTTCGGCCAGGGCCTGACGCGACAGTTCGCGCGGTGGACGGTCGCCCACGCTCGGCACCTTGATGGTTTCGCCGGCACCGGCCAGTTTCGCCAGGGCGCAGGCGTAGCGGATCTTGATCTCTTCGGCGTACTGGGTCGGGGTGCGCAACGCCATGGCGATGTCGTTGGTCACCTGATCACCGGCAATCGGGATCACCGCGGTGTGGCGGATCGCGCCTTCGGTGAAGATCGCGATGTCGGTGGTGCCGCCGCCGATGTCGACCAGGCACACGCCCAGCTCTTTTTCGTCGTCGGTCAGCACCGAGTAGGCCGAGGCCAGTTGCTCGAGAATGATGTCGTCGATTTCCAGACCGCAGCGACGCACGCATTTTTCAATGTTCTGTGCAGCGTTGACGGCGCAGGTGACCACGTGAACCTTGGCTTCCAGACGGACGCCGGACATGCCCAGCGGCTCGCGGACGCCTTCCTGGTTATCGATCACGTAATCCTGCGGCAGGGTGTGCAGCACGCGCTGGTCAGCCGGGATCGCCACGGCCTGGGCGGCATCGAGTACGCGCTCCAGGTCAGCCGAGCTGACTTCGCGATCACGAATCGCGACGATGCCGTGGGAGTTCAGGCTGCGGATGTGATTGCCGGCCACGCCGACGAACGCCGAGTGAATGCGGCAGCCCGCCATCAGTTGGGCTTCTTCGATCGCGCGCTGGATCGATTGCACGGTCGACTCGATGTTCACCACCACGCCCTTCTTCAGGCCGCGGGACGGGTGAGTACCGATACCGACGATTTCCAGCGTGCCGTCGTCCGCGACCTCGCCTACCAGCGCCACCACCTTGGAGGTGCCGATATCCAGACCGACGATCATTTTGCCGCTTTGCACGTTTGCCATGGGTCCTGCCTCTTCTTAATTCTTTGCGACAGCGGGTTGGGCTGTCGTCGGCGCTACTGGTTCCCGCCAGCCAACGGCGAGGCCGTTGGCGTAGCGCAGATCGATGCGCGCAATGTTCGTAATCTGGTCTTTAAGCGTCTTGTCATAGATGGCAATGAAGCGGCGCATCTTTTCCACCAGGTTGCCGCGTCCCAGCAGCAACTCGATGCCGGGGCCGGAGCTGCCGGCACCGGTGGTCAGGAACCAGCTGCCACGTTCACGCAGTTCCAGGCGCGCGATCGAGAAGCCCAGCGGCCGGAGCATCTGGCTCAGCACCTGATACTGCTGCATCACTTGCTGCTGGGCCCGTTGTGGGCCGAACAGCTGTGGCAGGTGTTCGTAGTTCGCCAGTTCCTTTGGCGTGAACGCCTGGCCCTGGTTGTTGAGCAGCGACTCATCGCCCCATCGGGCCACTGGCAGTTGCTCTTCGAGGCGGATCACCACCTGGTCCGGCCACACCCGGCGTACTTCGGCGTGGGCGATCCATGGCATCTGCTCAAGCTCGGTACGCATGCCGGCCAGATCAATGGTGAAGAAGCTCGACGCCACGTACGGGGCGATTCGCTGCTGCACTGCTTGCTGACTGATGTAGCTCAGGTCGCCCTGCACGGCGATCTTGGTGATCGGCCGGTCGGCGTACGGCAGCAAACGCTGCGCGCCTTCGTAGGTGCCGAACCCGAGGGCCACCAGCAGCACCGGCCAGAACAGGCTTTTCAGAAAGCCGAAATTGGCTTTCGGCAGGCGCGCAGACATGGGCTCTTTGGCCACCATTCGGCTGGCACCCCGCGGCACCGGCTTGCGGCCGGGTGCGGGTGGCTGATGTCTGAGCTGAGCGCCTTGCATGGTCTTAACCTCGCGCCTCTGTATTACCGGAGCCTTCAACACTGGCGGCCAGAATGGCCAGGACCAGTTGCTGGAAATCCAGACCGGCAGCCCGGGCCGCCATCGGCACCAGGCTGTGATCGGTCATGCCCGGTGCGGTGTTTACTTCCAGGAACCAGAACTGCCCGTCTGCGTCCTGCATCACGTCCGCCCTGCCCCAACCGGCAATACCCAGCGCCTCACAGGCCTTGGCCGTGAGATCCATGAGTTCCTGTTCCTTGGCGGCATCCAGCCCGCACGGAATGCGGTACTGGGTATCGTTGGCGATGTACTTGGCGTCGTAGTCGTAGAACGTGTGCGGTGTACCCAGGGCGATAGGAGGCAACACCTGGTCACGTAGGGTGGCGATGGTGAACTCCGGACCTTGAATCCATTGCTCGACCAAGACTTGCGAATCGTAGGTACTGGCCGCTTTCCATGCGTCGATCTTCTCGGACGCAGAAATCACTTTGGCCATCCCGATACTTGAACCTTCATGCGCCGGTTTGACGATCAAAGGGAAGCCCAGTTCCGTCGCCGCGGAAATACAATCGGCTTCGCTGCACAGCACGGCGTGACGCGGCGTCGGAATCCCGAGGCTGTGCCAGACCTGCTTGGTGCGCAGTTTGTCCATTGCCAGTGCCGAGGCAAGGATACCGCTGCCGGTGTACGGAATGCCGGCGCACTCGAGCAGGCCCTGCATCGAGCCGTCTTCACCGCCACGACCGTGGAGAATGATGAACGCGCGGTCGATCTTTTCGTTCAGCAGACGCTGCAGAAAATCCTCGCCGACGTCGATTCCGAACGCGTCCACCCCAGCGCTTTGCAGCGCGTCGAGCACAGCGTTACCGGATTTCAGCGAAACCTCACGCTCGGCACTCATGCCACCGAACAGCACGGCGACGCGGCCGAAGTCTTTCGGCGCGATGGTGGAGAACAGGTTGGCGTAGGCAGCAGTCATTTCAACTTCCCCTCGACCGACGCAGCCACGGCGCCGGCGAACAATTCACTTTTCAACAGCTTCGGCGCGAGACCGCCGATATCACCGGCGCCCTGGCACAGCAGGATGTCGCCGGCACGCAGCAGTGGCTTGACCAGCGGCGCGAGGTCGACACCGCGCTCGATATAGATCGGGTCGAGCTGACCGCGCTGACGGATGCTGTTGCACAGCTTGCGGCTGTCCGCGCCTGGGATCGGCTCTTCGCCGGCCGGATAGACTTCCATCAGCAGCAGCACGTTGGCGTCGGCCAGTACATTGACGAAGTCGTCGTACAGGTCACGGGTGCGGCTGTAACGGTGCGGCTGGTAGACCATCACCAGACGGCGCTCCGGCCAGCCACCGCGCACGGCTTTGATCACCGCAGCGACTTCGGTCGGGTGATGACCGTAGTCATCGACCAGCATCACGTTGCCGCCGTCCACCGGCAGTTCGCCGTAGACCTGGAAGCGTCGGCCAACACCCTGGAACCCGGACAGGCCCTGGACGATGGCTTCATCGCTGACGCCTTCGTCGGTGGCGATGCAAATGGTCGCCAGCGAATTGAGCACGTTGTGGTTGCCCGGCATGTTCACGGACACGTCCAGCGGCTCGCGGTCAGGACGCAGCACGGTGAAGAAGGTCTGCATGCCTTGCTGACGCACATTGATCGCGCGCACGTCGGCGTCTTCGCTGAAGCCGTAGGTCACGGTCGGACGCTTGACCAGCGGCAGGATTTCACGCACCACCGGATCGTCCAGGCACATCA
>NZ_JBIUVO010000087.1:0-12243 GCF_044742995.1 Pseudomonas sp. NPDC087803 | reverse complement strand
CGTAGAACGCAAGCTTGAGCAGGAACTCGACTAAGGTTTTATTCAGTTTGTTGAAGACACCGTCGTAGGTCGCCATGTGGTCGGCGTCGATGTTGGTGACCACGGCCACCAGCGGTTGCAGGTGCAGGAAACTGGCGTCGCTTTCGTCGGCTTCGGCGATCAGGTAGCGGCTGGTGCCGAGCTGGGCATTGGTGCCCGCCGCATTCAGACGGCCACCGATGACGAAAGTCGGGTCCAGGCCACCGGCAGCGAACACCGAAGCGATCAGGCTGGTGGTGGTGGTTTTGCCGTGGGTACCGGCAACGGCGATACCGTGGCGATAGCGCATCAGCTCGGCGAGCATTTCGGCACGCGGTACTACCGGGATACGACGCTCAAGGGCGGTCGCCACTTCCGGGTTGGACGTGTTCACAGCGCTGGAGACCACCAGCACGTCGGCGGTCGCAGCGTTCTCGGCGCGGTGGCCGATATAGATGTGCGCACCAAACGACTCCAGACGCTCGGTGACCGGCGAAGCTTTCAGGTCGGAACCGGACACTTCATAGCCCAGGTTCAACAACACTTCGGCAATCCCGCACATGCCCACGCCGCCGATACCGACGAAGTGGATGCGACGGATGCGGCGCATTTCCGGTTGTGGCATGGCTTTCTGATTCTCAACCATGGGCCACCTCCAGGCAGGTATCGACCACGCTACGGGTGGCATCGGGTTTGGCCAGACGGCGGGCCGCTTGGGCCATTTCTTCGAGTCGTTGCGGTTGCATCAAGACCTCTGTCAGGCGCGCGGCAAGGTCCGCGGCACCAGTCGTTCTTTGCGGCATCACGAAGGCTGCGCCTTCACGGGCCAAATAATCGGCGTTGCGGGTCTGGTGATCGTCGATCGCGTGGGGCAAAGGCACCAGCATCGAGGGCAGACCGACGGCGGCCAGCTCACTGATGGTCAGCGCGCCAGCGCGGCACACCACCAGGTCAGCCCAGCCATAGGCCTGGGCCATGTCTTTGATGAAGGGCTGCACCTGCGCATCCACGCCGGCGGCGCGGTAGCGCTCTGCAGTCACTTCATCGTGGTTTTTGCCGGCCTGATGAAACACCTCTGGACGCAAATCGGCAGGGACTTGCGCCAGGGCTTCAGGCAGCAACTTGTTCAACGGTTCTGCGCCCAGGCTTCCGCCGAGGACCAGCAAACGCGCTTTGCGCCCGGCCAGAGCCGGACGCGATGTTTCGCGGAACAGCTCGCTGCGCACCGGGTTTCCGGTGGTACGGCGGGTGTCCGACAGAGTAAAGGTGTCGGGGAACGCTTCACACACCCGAGCGGCGAACGGCACCAGCAACCGATTGGCGGTGCCGGCCACGGCGTTCTGCTCGTGAACGATCACCGGCACACCGGCCAGTTTCGCGGCAATCCCGCCAGGCCCGGTCACATAACCACCGAAGCCGACCACGCAGACTGGATGCAGCTGGCGAATCACCGCCCGCGCCTGCCACACCGACTTGAGCAGCATGAACGGGGCCTTGAGCAGCGACAGCTTGCCCTTGCCACGCAACCCGGTGGCATTGATGCGATGCAGTTCAAGACCTGCAGCCGGCACCAGTTCGTTTTCGATCCCGCGTGGCGTGCCGAGCCAGTGCACGGTGTAGCCGCGCGCCTGGAATTCGCGGGCACAGGACAGCGCCGGGAACACGTGGCCGCCAGTGCCGCCGGCCATGATCAATACGTTAGCGCCCATGGTTCGGCTCCTCGGCGAAGTCGCTCTCATGGAATTCCATCTCTTCACTGCCCAGGTGGGTCCGACTCTCCCACTCGATCCTCAGCAACAAGCCGAGGCAGGCGCAGCAGATCACCAGGGAACTGCCGCCGTAACTGAGGAATGGCAGGGTCAGGCCCTTGGTCGGCAGCAGGCCGACGTTCACCCCGATGTTGATCAGAAACTGACCAATCCACAGGAACGACAGACCGTAGGCCACATAAGCGGCGAAGAACTGCTTGGCTTTCTCGGCCCACAGACCGATGTACATGCCGCGAATACACACGAACACGAACAGCGCCACGGTGCACAGCGAACCCACCGCGCCCAGCTCTTCAGCCAGCACCGAGAACACGAAGTCGGTGTGCGCTTCAGGCAGGTAGAACTGTTTCTGCACGCTGTTGCCCAGGCCGACGCCCAGCCACTCACCGCGACCGAAAGCGATCAACGCTTGGGACAACTGATAACCGGCGCCGAACTGGTCGGCCCACGGGTCGGCGAAGTTGGTCAGACGCGCCATCCGATACGGCTGCATCTGAATCAGCAAGACCACGGCCCCGACTGCCAGCACCACCATCAGCGAGAAACGGAACAACCCGACCCCGCCGAGGAACAGCATCGCCGCCGCGGCGCCCATCATTACCACGGTGGCGCCAAAGTCCGGCTCCATCAGCAACAGGCCCGCCATCGGCAGCAGCACGATGAACGGCTTGAAGAAGCCCATCCAGCTCTCGCGCACTTCCTTCTGGCGACGCACCAGATAACCGGCGAGGTAGATCACCACGAACACCTTGGCGATCTCGGACGGCTGCACGTTGAAGAAGCTGAAACCGATCCAGCGCATCGAACCGTTCACTTCACGGCCGATCCCCGGAACGATCACCATCACCAGCAGACCGAAGGCGCCGATCAGCATCATCCAGCCCAGACGCTGCCAGGTGGCGATCGGAATCATCATGGTGATGATGCACGCGCCCAGGCCCAGCGCCACGTAGATCAGGTGGCGAATCATGTAGTACAGCGCGCTGCCCGACTGCGCCGCCGCCACTTCAGTGGAGGCCGAGGCAATCATGATCAGGCCCAGGCCCAGCAGTGCCAGGCAACCGGCGAGCATCGGGAAGTCGAGGTCGATGCCACGTCCGGTGATGATCGGCGAAGGGTACGGCTTGATGATATTGCGCAGGCTCATGCCAGATCCTCCACGGCGCGGACGAACTGGTGACCACGGTCTTCGTAATTCTTGAACATGTCGAAACTGGCGCAGGCCGGCGACAGCAGCACCACGTCACCCGGTTGAGCGACCGCGCGGCATTGCGCGACGGCTTCGACCAGCGAACCGGCGCGAATCAGCGGCACGGCGTCGCCGATGGCTGCGCCGATCTTGTCGGAGTCGCGGCCCATCAGGATCACGGCGCGGCAGTTGGCCGCCACCGGATCACGCAGATCCTTGAACTCGGCACCCTTGCCGTCGCCACCGGCGATCAGCACGACCTTGCCGTCGATGTCCGCACCCAGGCCTTCGATGGCGGCCAGTGCGGCGCCGACGTTGGTGGCCTTGGAATCGTTGTAGTAACCCACGCCGTCGAGATCACGCAGCCACTGGCAGCGGTGTTCGAGGCCGGCGAAATTGCGCAGGGCATCGAGCATGGCGTCGAACGGCAGGCCGACCGCATGACCGAGCGCCAGCGCCGCGAGGGCATTGGCCTGGTTATGCGCGCCGCGCACTTTCAGTTCGCGCACCGGCATCAGGTTCTGGAATTCGAAGGCGAGGTATTTCTCGCCATCTTCTTCGCGCAGGCCGAAGGCCTTGAAATCAGGTTTGTTCAGGCCGAAGGTCCAGCACGGTTGGCCCTCGCCGATCAGCGGACGGCTGAGTGCGTCCTGACGGTTGACCACGAACTGCTTCGCGCCACGGAAGATCCGGTGCTTGGCCAGGTGATACGCCGGCAAGCCGCTGTAGCGGTCCATGTGGTCTTCGCTGATGTTCAGCACGGTGGCCACTTCAGCGTTGAGCTGATCGGTGGTTTCCAGCTGGAAGCTCGACAGCTCCATCACGTACAGCTCGACGTCGTCGCTGAGCAATTCCAGCGCTGGCGTACCGAGGTTGCCGCCGACCGCCACGCGTTTGCCGGCCGCTGCCGCCATCTCGCCGACCAGGGTGGTGACGGTGCTTTTCGCGTTGGAGCCGGTGATGGCCACGATCGGCGCCCGCGCGTTACGCGCGAACAGCTCGATGTCACCAGCCATTTTCACGCCACGGGCGGCAGCGGCTTGCAGGGCCGGGGTCGCCAGCGCCAGGCCGGGGCTCACGTAGAGCTCGTCGGCACGGCACAGGAATTCGACGTCCAGCTCGCCACAACGCACTTCCACGTGCGGATAGTCACACTTGAGCGTGGCCAGTTCCGGTGGATTGTCCCGCGTATCGGCGACGGCAAACGACACGCCCCGGTTCGCCAGGAAGCGAACCAGGGACATGCCGCTCTTGCCGAGGCCGACAACGATGCGGAAGTGGTCAGAAGCGATCAGAGACACTCGTTCTACCTCAGCTTCAGGGTGGCAAGGCCGATCAGCACGAGAATCACGGTGATGATCCAGAAACGGACGATCACGCGCGGCTCGGGCCAGCCCTTGAGTTCAAAATGGTGGTGTATCGGAGCCATGCGGAACACACGGCGACCGGTCAGCTTAAAGGAGGCAACCTGAATCACGACTGACAGGGTTTCCATCACGAACACGCCGCCCATGATGAACAGAACGATTTCCTGACGGACGATCACCGCGATGGTGCCCAGGGCCGCGCCCAGTGCCAGTGCACCGACGTCGCCCATGAACACTTGCGCCGGGTAGGTGTTGAACCAGAGGAATCCGAGGCCGGCACCGATCAGCGCGCCGCAGAACACGATCAGTTCGCCTGCGCCCGGCACGTAAGGAATCAGCAGGTATTCAGCGAATTTCACGTTACCCGACAGGTAGCAGAAGATCCCCAGGCCACCACCAACCATCACGGTAGGCATGATTGCCAGACCGTCGAGGCCGTCGGTCAGGTTGACCGCGTTGCTCGAGCCGACGATCACGAAGTAGGTCAGCACGATGAAACCGGCGCCCAGCGGAATGCTGTAGTCCTTGAGCATCGGCAGGATCAGCGTGGTTTCCACCGGCGTGGTCGCGGTCATATAAAGGAAGATCGCTGCGCCCAGACCGAACACCGACTGCCAGAAATACTTCCAGCGGCTTGGCAAGCCACGGGAGTTCTTCTCGATCACCTTGCGGTAATCGTCTACCCAGCCGATGGCGCCGAACAGCAGGGTCACCAACAGCACGACCCACACGTAGCGGTTGCTCAGGTCAGCCCACAACAGGGTGCTGACACCGATGGAAGACAGAATCAGCGCGCCGCCCATGGTCGGCGTACCCGACTTGGACAGGTGCGATTGCGGGCCGTCATTACGCACCGACTGGCCGATCTGACGGTTCTGCAGGGTGCGGATCATCCACGGGCCATAGCACAGCGACAAAACCAGCGCGGTCAGCACACCGAGGATCCCGCGCAGGGTCAGGTACTGGAAGACCGCGAAGCCTTTGTAGAACTGTTGCAGATACTCCGCTAGCAGCAGCAGCATTAATGTTTCTCCAGACTGGACCCGCACAGAGCCGCAACGATGTTTTCCATCGCTGCACTGCGCGAACCCTTGATCAAAATGGTGGTGTTTGTGTCCTGCTCGGCGTCGAGGGCCTGGATCAGTTCGGCTTGCGTGCCGAAGTGATGCGCCTCTTTGCCGAATGCGTTCACGGCGTGGACCATGTTCGGCCCGACTGCGTAAAGCGCGGAAACCTTGCCCCGGGCGTATTCGCCCACGTCGCGGTGCCCCTGCTCCGCCCAGTCGCCCAACTCGCCGATATCTCCGAGCACCAGGACGGTGCGGCCGGAAAAGCCGGCGAGTATATCAACGGCAGCGCACATGGAGGTGGGGTTTGCGTTGTAAGTGTCATCGATCACGCGCATACCGTTTTTCGCCAGTTGCGCGACGGTGCGACCCTTGACCGGTTGTACCGCGCCAAGCCCGGTGGCAATGCCGAACAGCGACACACCCAGGGCGTGAGCGGCAGCGGCGGCGGCCATGGCGTTGGCGACGTTGTGGGTGCCGAGCAGGTTCAGTTGAACGTGCTCCACACCTTCAGGTGTATGCAGGTTGAAGGCCGGGCAACCACGGGCATCGGTGCTCAGGTCGCTGGCGTAGAAATCTGCCTGAGGATTGCTCAGGGAGAAGGTCAGCACCTGGCGTCCGCCGGCGCGGAGCTTCCAGATACCGAAGGCCTTGTCATCGAGGTTGAGCACGGCAACGCCATCCGCCGCCAATCCGTCGATGATTTCGCCTTTGGCTTCGACGATTTTTTCCGGCCCGCCGAACTCGCCAACGTGAGCGGTACCCGCGTTGTTGAGGATCGCCACGTGCGGCTTGGTCAGCCCGACGGTGTAGGCGATTTCGCCCAGACGCGAAGCGCCCAGTTCGATTACGGCGGCGGTGTGTTCCGGCGCCAGTTCGAGCAGGGTCAGCGGTGCGCCGAGATCGTTGTTCAGATTGCCACGGGTCGCCAGCACCGGACCGCGGGTCCGCAGGATGCTCGCGAGCATTTCCTTGACCGTGGTCTTGCCGCTGGAGCCGGTGATGGCTGCGACTGGCTGAGCGAATGCAGCGCGGTTCAGCGCGCCCAACTGGCCGAGGGCCTGGCGGGTGTCCTTGACCAACAGTTGCGGCAAGCTGCTGTCGGCGACTTCGCGCTCGACCAGTGCCGCAACCGCGCCTTTGCCGGCGACGTCGTTCAGATAGTCATGACCATCGAAGCGCGGACCAGTCAGGGCTATAAACAGTTGGCCAGGCTGGATCGCGCGGCTGTCGATGCTGACGCCGTTGAAACTGGCGTCCGCGCTGATCAGGCGTGCGTCGAGCGCGTTGGTCAGTTCGCTGAGTGTCAGGGCCTTAAGCATGGGCCACCTCCCACGCGGTGAGGGCATGATCGGCCTCGACCAGATCGGAGAACGCGTGGCGCTCGCCGTTGATTTCCTGATAGTCCTCGTGGCCTTTGCCCGCCAGAACGATCACATCATCCGCCGAAGCGCCTGCGATCAACTGCGCGATCGCCTGGCCACGGCCGGCGACGAAGGTGACGTTATCCACAACGCTGAAACCGGCGCGGATGTCGTCGAAAATCTGCGCCGGATCTTCCGTGCGCGGGTTGTCATCGGTGACCAGCACGCGGTCGGCCAGACGCTCGACCACTTCGGCCATCAGCGGACGCTTGCCGCGATCACGATCGCCGCCACAGCCGAACAGGCACAGCAACTGACCTTTGACGTGCGGGCGCAGTGCGGTGAGGACTTTTTCCAGGGCATCCGGGGTGTGCGCGTAATCGACCACCACCAGCGGCTGAGTACCGCCACCCAGGCGCTGCATGCGTCCGGCCGGGCCTTCGAGCTTCGGCAGTACCTTGAGAATTTCGTCGAGGGCATAGTCCAGACCGAGCAAGGCGCCGACCGCTGCCAGTACGTTGCTCAGGTTGAACCGGCCCAGCAGCGTGCTGCGCAGATGATGTTCGCCCTGCGGCGTGACCAGCGTGGCGCGTACGCCGTGGTCATCGAACTGCGCTTCACGGACATACAGGTAGGCGCTGCTGTCGAGCAGGCTGTAGCTGATCAAACGCGACTCGCGCTTCTCGGCGGCCAGTTGCCGGCCGAAATCGTCGTCGAGGTTGACCACGCGGCACTTCAGGTCATTCCAGGCGAACAGCTTGGCCTTGGCCTCGGCGTAGGCCTCCATCGTGCCGTGATAATCCAGGTGATCGCGGGACAGGTTGGTCATCACCGCGACGTCGAACGCCAACGCAGTGACCCGGCCCTGATCCAGACCGTGGGACGAAACTTCCATGGCCACGGCTTTGGCCCCGGCCTTTTTCAGGTCGGCCAGGGTCGCTTGCACGGCAATCGGATTCGGCGTCGTGTGCAGGCCGCTTTCCAGCGCGCCATAGAAGCCCGAGCCCAACGTACCGACGATGCCGCAGTGCTGCCCAAGCAGATCGAGTGCCTGCGCGACCAATTGAGTCACGCTGGTTTTGCCGTTGGTGCCGGTGACACCGATCAGGTTCAAGTGACGGCTCGGCTCGCCATAAAAGCGCCCGGCGATGTCGGACAACTGCGCCGCGAGGCCTTTGACCGGAATCAGCGGCACTTCGGTGATCGGCAGTACGGTGGCGCCTTCCACTTCATAGGCAACCGCCGCCGCGCCGCGCTGCAAGGCATCGGCGATGTGCGCACGGCCGTCGAATTTGCCGCCCGGCACGGCGAGGAACAGGTCACCCGCGCGGACGTTGCGGCTGTCCAGCGCCAACTCCCGGATCAGCAGATCGTGGCCGGCGTGGGGGAATATCTTGTTCAGACTCAGAGACATCAGCCGCGCCCTCCATTGGCTTTCAGCGGAACGACCGGGGTAGCGTTGGCCTGTTGGGTGGTCGGCAGGTTATCCGGGGTCACGTTCATCAGGCGCAGGGTGCCGGACATCACACGGCTGAACACCGGCGCCGAAACCAGACCACCGAAGTAACCGGCCTTGGACGGCTCATCGATCACCACCACGATTGCGTAACGCGGATCGCTCATCGGCCCGAAACCGGCGAACAGCGAGCGGTAGGAGTTTTCGGCGTAGCCCTTGGTGCCCACCGAAGTCTTACGCGCAGTACCCGACTTGCCGGCCACGTGATACGCCGGCACCTGCGCACGGAACACGCCGCGCGGTGCTTCGATCACTTGCTGCAGCATGCCTTGCATGGTTTTCGCGACCGCTTCCGGCAGGACCTGAGTGGTCTGCGGCGGCTTGTCGGTTTTGATAAGGGTCAGCGGCGCCAGACGACCGTTGTTGGCCAGTGCGGAGAACGCGTGAACCAGCTGGATCGCGGTCACGGAAATACCGTAGCCGTACGACAGCGTCGCGGTTTCAGCCTTGCGCCAGTCGCGGTAGTTCGGCAGGTTGCCGACACGCTCGCCCGGGAAGCCGAGACCGGTGTCCTGGCCGAGGCCGACCTTCTGTGCGAGACGGTAGATGGTCTCACCGCCGATATCGAACGCGACCTTGCTCATGCCGACGTTACTGGAATTGATCAGGATGCCGGTCATGTCTAGCACCGGACCTTCAGTCTTCGAAACGTCCTTGATGGTGTATTTGCCGATCTGCAGCGAGCCCGGATACACCTCGACGGTGTCGGTCGGTTTCCAGCGCCCGGATTCGATCGCGGCACTCATCGAGATCGCTTTCATGGTCGAACCCGGTTCGAACACGTCGATCATCGCGCGGTTACGCATCATCGCCGGCTGCAGGTTGCGACGGTTGTTCGGGTTGTAGGTCGGCTGGTTGACCATGGCGAGAATCTCGCCGGTCTTCACGTCCATGATCACCAGGCTGCCGGCCTTGGCACCGTTCTCGATGATCGCGTTGCGCAGCTCGCGGTTGGCCAGGTATTGCAGACGCAGGTCAATCGACAACGCCAAGGGCTTGCCGGCCTTGGCGTTCTTGGTGACCTGGACATCCTTGATCAGCCGCCCGCGCCGATCCTTGATGACCTGGCGTTTGCCCGGCACCCCGGCCAGCCACTCGTCGTAGGCCAGTTCGACGCCTTCGCGCCCGTGATCGTCAATGTCGGTAAAGCCGACCATGTGCGCGGTGACTTCACCGGCCGGATAGAAGCGGCGGAATTCTTCGATGCCGTACACGCCCGGCACTTTCAGGTCGAGCACAGCCTGGCCCTGCTCGGGGGTCAGCCCGCGCACCAGATAAATGAATTCCTTGTTGGCCTGGGCTTCGAGGCGTTCGGCCAGGGCTTTCGGATCCTGCCCCAGCGCAGCCGCCAGCGCCGGCCACTTCTCTTTGGCCGTCTGCATTTCCTTGGCGTTGGCCCACAGGGTGGTCACCGGAGTACTCACGGCCAACGGCTCGCCGTTACGGTCGGTGATCAGACCACGGTGAGCAGGAATCGGAATATGACGCAGGCTGCGCGCGTCGCCCTGACCCTTGAGGAAGTCACGGTCAACCACTTGCAGGTCGATGATGCGCCAACAGATCGCCGCGACCATCACGCCGAGCAGTGCCACCATCAGGCGGAAGCGCCACGGGAAGAGTGCCCCTTCGAGTTTCATCATGGCGCCACCATCTTAACGTCAGCTGCGCCCGGGATGTGCATTTTCAGTTGTTCGGTGGCCAGCACTTCGATGCGGCTGTGCGCAGTCCAGGTGCTTTGCTCGAGAATCAGGCGCCCCCACTCGGCCTGCGCCTTGTCGCGCACGCTGAGTTCGTTATAAAGGGTGTTGAGCAACTGCCGGTTCCAGTGCGCGCTGTAGGACACGCCGATGGCCGACACGAGCACGCCGACAAACAGCAGCAGCATGATAAAGCTGCCGCCAGGCAGGGGCTTGGCGAAAAGCTTGCTCACCGCAACTTCTCCGCGACACGCATGACAGCGCTACGGGAACGTGGGTTGGCTTTGAGCTCGGCGTCGGAGGCCGTCTGCGCTTTGCCATGGACTTTGATTTTCGGTTCGAACGCCACGTGGCGCACGGGCAGGTTGCGCGGCAGGTTGTCGGCTTCGCCTTTCACCAGCTTGCGCATGAACAGTTTGACGATGCGGTCTTCCAGCGAGTGGAAGCTGATGACCACCAGACGGCCACCGATTTCCAGAGCATCCAGCGCGGCATCGAGGCCGGCTTCGAGATCGCCCAGCTCGTTGTTGACGTGAATGCGCAAACCCTGGAACGCACGGGTCGCCGGGTTCTTGCCCTTCTCCCACGCTGGGTTGGCGACCTTGAGGACTTCGGCCAGATCGGCAGTGCGCTCGAACGGCTTGATGTCGCGGCGCTCGGCCACGGCACGGGCCATGCGCCCGGAGAACCGTTCTTCGCCGTATTCCTTGAACACCCGGGCGATTTCTTCCACCGGCGCGGTGTTGACGAATTCGGCGGCGCTGATGCCACGGGACGGATCCATGCGCATGTCCAGAGGGCCGTCGTTGAGGAAACTGAAGCCGCGCTCGGCGTCATCCAGCTGCGGCGAAGACACGCCGAGGTCGAGCAGGATGCCGCTGACCTTGCCGCTCAGACCTTGCTCGACGACCACCGAACCCAGCTCGGCAAAGCTGCGCTGCACAACGACAAAGCGGCCGTCTTCGGCCGCTAGCGTTTGCCCGGTGGCAATCGCTTGAGGATCCTTGTCGAATCCGATGAGCCGACCGTCCGTCCCGAGCTGGCTGAGGATCAGCCGACTGTGCCCGCCGCGCCCGAACGTACCGTCCAGATAGCAGCCATCAGGACGTACGGCGAGAGCCTCGACGGCTTCGTCAAGCAGTACGGTGATGTGGTTAAAGCCGCTATCAATAGTCACAGGATCAAATCACGCAGTTCGTCAGGCATGGCGCCCGGTTGTTGAATAGCAGCAAGGTCAGCGGCAGACACCGCGTTCCATGCATCCTCGTCCCACAATTGGAACTTGTTCAGTTGGCCCACCAGCATCGCTTTCTTATC
Organism: Pseudomonas sp. NPDC087803; assembly: GCF_044742995.1. Lineage (NCBI taxonomy): Bacteria > Pseudomonadati > Pseudomonadota > Gammaproteobacteria > Pseudomonadales > Pseudomonadaceae > Pseudomonas > Pseudomonas sp. NPDC087803. Next base: position 939 of record NZ_JBIUVO010000087.1, on the reverse strand, counting down.
AAGCTTTGCGTATTCGCGCAGACGCGGTGGAACCAGAAAACGACCACTGCCGTCGAGTTCGAGGTCGACGGCGTTACCAATCAATAAACGCTGCAGGCGACGGTTCTCTTCGCGAAGCGAAGGGAGTGCGCGCAACTTGGTTTCAATAATTTCCCACTCGTCGAGCGGATAGACACACAGGCACGGATCAACGGCATCAATGGTCACGATCAACTGGCCGGAACTACGCGAAACGAGCTCGTCACGGTACCGGCTCGGCATGGCGAGACGGCCCTTTGCATCGAGACTGATAGCGTTAGCTCCGCGAAACACGTCAGCGTTTCTCCAATTTTTATCGTTTTGAGCTCAAAAAACCCACTTCATGCCACTTTCCGCCACTTGCGCACACTATAGGAATGCGCCCACCACACCGTCAAGGCGCGGATTAAAGGAAAACCCTTACAGAACGGAGATTTAGGAGCTTAAAAGGAGGGGTAACGACAATTTGGCGGATACTTTTGACCAATAACTTGATGCAGCACTGAAAGCTGCGCTCGGAAGTTAAAGTAATTTGTTAAGAGTAAGATTTTTTCGGTATTACAAAAGCGCTTCTGCTGTTGATTGAAGCAAGGTGGGAAATGGCTATTACTGCATTTGCCGCTGCCGGACTTTAGCGCAGGCCTGCCGATAATAACCAGCCCTGATGCTATTGATTCAAGCAGGGAAAGAAAAAGGTGGAGAGTCGATCTGTAAGCCGGGTTCTGTCTTGAACAGTCATTCGTCTACGATGGCCATCACTGGACATCTTTAGCAACCTACCCGGTCCCAGCGCGGGCCACGCCTGGGCCCCCTATTTGGACTGGCACCATGTGGGTTTTACCTCCCCCCGAAGTGTTCCCCGACGTGCGGGGCGCTCTAACCGCACCCCACGTCTGGCAACAGTTCGTGGCTAGGTAAACC
>NZ_JBIUVO010000086.1:0-16348 GCF_044742995.1 Pseudomonas sp. NPDC087803 | reverse complement strand
CGTTTTTTTTCTCCGAAACCACATCACGCCGTAAAAGGCGGCCAAGATACGGCACATCGCCAAGAAATGGCACCTTATCTACGACCTTGCTTTGAGTTTTTGAGAAAACGCCCCCAATCACGATGGTCTCGCCGTCGTTCACCAGCACCTTGGCGTTGACCTCGTTCTTCTTGATCGGCGGCACATCCTGCACCTTGTTCAGGTAGTCCGGTTCGTCCTTGGTGACCTTGACCTCCATGATGATGCGGTTGTCGGGGGTGATCTGCGGGGTCACTTCCAGCGACAGCGAAGCCTCCTTGAACGACACCGACGTCGCGCCGCTGGAGCTGGCTTCCTGATACGGAATCTCGGTGCCCTTGAGGATCTTCGCGGTCTCCTTGTCGGAAGTCACCACTTTCGGCTGCGAGACGATTTCACCGTTGCCGGTCTTCTCCATGGCGGTCAGCTCAAGATCGAGCAACACGTTGTCAGTGATGAAGGCGATGCCGATCCCCGAGGTATTACCCACCGTGCCCATATCGACAAACGGCGAGTTGGTGCTGGTACTGCCCGGTGTGCCGATGGTGGTCGACGAGCCATTGCTGACTCCGGAGGTGTTCCAGTTGCCCTTGTTCTGGATCGAGCCGCCCCAGCGCACGCCCAGACTCTTGTCGTAATCGACGTTGGCTTCGACGATCCGCGCCTCGATCATCACCTGACGCACCGGAATATCCAGCTGTGCCACGATCCGCCGCAGTTCATCGAGGCGATCCTGGGTCTGGTAGGCAATGATGTTGTTGGTGCGCTCGTCGACGGTGATCGAGCCGCGCTCGTCGATTTTCGCCTCGGCGCTGGTCACCGACTGGAACAGCTTGGCGATGTCCGCCGCCTTGGCGTAGTTCACTTGCAGCAGCTCGCGGCGCAACGGTGCCAGTTCGGCGATCTGTTTCTGCGACTCCAGCTCCTGGCGCTCGCGGGCAGCGATTTCGTCGGCCGGCGCCACCAGCAACACGTTGCCGATCTTGCGTTTATCCAGGCCCTTGGTTTTCAGCACCAGATCCAGCGCCTGATCCCACGGCACGTTTTGCAGGCGCAAGGTGATCCCGCCCTGCACCGTGTCGCTGGCCACCAGATTGAGGTTGGTGAAATCGGCGATCAGTTGCAGCACCGAACGCACGTCAATGTCCTGAAAATTCAGCGAAAGCTTTTCGCCGCTGTAGCTGTTGCGGTCGGCGTTGCGCTTTTGCAGGTCATCGACCGTCATCGGGCGAATGCTGACCGTCAGCTTGTTGTCGGTCTGGTAGGTGGAATAGTCGAACGTGCCACTGGGTTCGACGGTGATGACCGCACGATCACCGCTGGCGGCGGCATTGACGAACTGCACCGGGGTGGCGAAATCCTTGACGTCGAGGCGTACCCGCAGCCTGTCGGGTAACTGGGTGCGGGCAAAACTGAGGATGATCTTGCCGTCATGCTCCTGAATGTCCGGGGCGATAGTCGGGTCCGACAGGTCGATGACCACGTTGCCCTCCCCCGCAGTGCCACGCTGGAAGTCGACGCCACGAATGGTCTTGGCAACGGGGGCGTAAGCCTTCGCCGGAGCCGCGACCGGTCGTGGCGCAACAGCGGCTGGCCGTGGCGCAGCAGGCTTGGCACCTTGCCCGACCACCACGAACAGGTTGTTGCCCTCGACCCGCGAGGTGTAGGGCGTCAGTTGCGTCAGGCTGATGATCAGGCGCGTGCGGTCGTTGGCTTCGACCACCGTCGCGGTTCGCGCGTTGCCGCTACCCAGATCGCGAGTCTTGCTCGTCAGCTGGCTGGCGACACCCGGCAGATCCAGAGCGATTCGCGCCGGCGATTCGGTGGTGTAGCCCTTGGGCTGCGGTGGCGGGCCGTCGAACGACAGCTTCAACTCGATGCGGTCACCCGGCAACGCCGCGACATCCAGCGCCTTGAGGCTGGCCGCGTGAACCATCGGTGAAAGCAGCGCTATCCATAGCGAAAAACCGAGGGTGGAGAAAATCCTGTTCATTGTTCGACTTCCACTATGAGTGCTCTTTCAAAGGAATGGTGCGCGGACGCTCCAGCCAGGCGCCTTCGCCGTCGGGCACGATCTCGACCACATCGACCTGCGTGGCGCTGATGGCGACGATGCGCCCGTCGTTGCGCCCCAGGTAGTCGCCGACCTTCAACCGATGCACCGCACCCGCCCCGCGCAGCAGAGCAAAGGAGCCGGAGGCATTGGAGATCGTGCCGACCATTTCAAACTGCTCGATGTTGAAACCTTCGAGGTATTGCTTGACCCGATTGGGGTCGGGTTTGACGTTGCGCGAACCACGCTGCTGCCCGGCCAGATCGACGCGCACCTGGCGCGAGAACGGGCTGCGCAGGTTGGCCGCGCTGTAGGTAAAGGTGGGATAGGAATGAAAGGTCGGCGTCGGCTCGATCCGGCCGGCCGGGCGCAGACGCACTTCGTTCATGTAGGCATCGAGGTCACTGAACTCGTCACTGCTGCCGCAACCACTGAGGCCGAGCACCAGCACCGACAGGGCGAAATAACGCAACGGGGTCATTTGTCCAACCCCTTGTCGTTATAGCGGTAAGTCTTGGCGAGGATGCTCATGCGCAGCTTCGTCCCGCCGTCAGGGTTGGCAGGCGCCAGTTCGAAATCGTGCAAGGTGACGATCCGTGGCAAACCGGCGACGCCACTGACGAAAGTGGCGAGGTCGTGGTAAGCCCCGGTGACGGTGATCTGGATCGGCAACTCGATGTAGAACGGCTGTGTCACCTCCGGCAGCAGCTTGATCTCTTCGAATTCAAGACCGCTGCCCAGCCCGGTACGGGTAATGTCCTCGAGCAATCCCGGGACTTCGGTGTCGCTGGGCAACTGCCGCAGGAGCACGCCGAAGGAGTTTTCCATCTCCTTCATCTGCTGGGTGTACAGCTCCAGGTTGGCGGCCATGTGCGCCTTGCTGGCGAACTGCTCCTTCAAGGTGTCTTCTTCCTGACGCTTGGCTTCCAGCTGGTTTTCCATGTCGCTGATGAAAAAGTTATAGCCAAGCGCCAACACCAGCACCATCAACAATGCCCCCGCCATGGCTTTCACCGCGGCCGGCCAGGAACCGATATTGCTGGTGTCCAGATCGTTGAAGTCGATGTTGCGCAGACTTTGCAGCCATTCGGACGGCTTCATTTGTCGCCCTCCGTCACGGCTGGCTGGGTCTGACGAACGGTCAGCTGAAAGACGTTGGCCTGATCCACCTGACCGGCGGTCGTCGCTTTCACCTCGTTGAGGCTCGGCGCATCAAACCAGTCAGAGGCATCCAGATTGCGCATCAGCTCCGAAACGCGGTTGTTCGACTCCGCCGCGCCGCTGATCGACAGCGTCTTGCCGACCAGCTTCACGCTGGTGAAATACACCCCGTCCGGCAACGTGCGCGCCAGTTGGTCGAAGATCCGCCCGCTGATCTGCCGGTTGCCCTGCAGGTCCTGGATGATGCGCATGCGTTCGACCAGTTGCTGACGCCGCGCCTTGAGCTCGCTGATCTGTTTGATCCGTTCGTCGACCACGGCGATCTGTTTGCCGATGTAGGCATTGCGCGCTTCCTGGCGTTCGATGGCGGAACTGACGATCTGCTCGGCAATGAACACGGCGCCCACCGAACCGGCCAGCACCCCGATCATGATCAGCAGGAAGCGTTTGCGCCGCTCTTCGCGGCGCTCCTCACGCCAGGGAAGTAAGTTGATCCGCGCCATCAGTCGAAACTCCTGAGCGCGAGCCCGCAGGCAATCATCAGGGCCGGCGCGTCACTGGCCAGGGCCCCGGCGTTGACCTTGCTGCTCAAGGCCATGTCGGCAAACGGGTTGGCGACCTGGGTCGGGGTGCCCAGACGCTGCTCGATCAGCCGATCCAGCCCCGGCACCGACGCCGTGCCGCCGGCCAGCAGAATGTTATCGACCGCGTTGTACTGCCCGGAGGCAAAGAAGAACTGCAGCGAGCGCGAGACCTGCTGCACCAGGGCCTCGCGGAACGGCTGCAACACCTCGCTGACATAGTCGTCAGGCAGACCGCCCTGCTTTTTCGCCAGCCCGGCCTGCTCGACGGTCAGGCCGTAGCGGCGCTGGATTTCCTCGGTCAGTTGCCGGCCACCAAACAGTTGCTCGCGGGTATAGATGATGCGGCCGTTGTGCAAGACGCTGAGGGTGGTCATGGTTGCGCCGATGTCCACCACTGCTACGGTGAGGCGTTCCTGCGAGGCTGCCAGCTGGCTGGCGAGCAGGCCGAACGAGCGCTCCAGCGCATAGGCCTCGACATCGACCACGCGTGCGGTCAGCCCGGCCAGGGCCAGCGCTGCCTCGCGGACTTCGACGTTTTCCTTGCGACAGGCGGCCAGCAGCACATTGACCCGCTCGGGGTTGCGCGGCGACACGCCCTGGACTTCGAAGTCGATGGCGACTTCGTCCAGTGGATAGGGAATGTATTGGTCGGCCTCGATTTTGAGCTGGTTTTCCAGCTCGTCGTCGGTCAGCCCGGCGTCCATCTCGATGATTTTGGTGATCACCGCAGAACCGGCCACCGCCACCGCCACGCTCTTGAGCCCGGTGCGCGCCTTGACCAGGACCCGGGACAAGGCATGGCCCACGCCTTCGAGCTCGGCGATGTTCTTTTCGACCACGGCATTGGGCGGCAGCGGCTCCACCGCGTAGGCCTCGACCCGGTAGCGGTCACCCTGACGGCTCAGTTCCAGCAGCTTCACCGAAGTGGAGCTGATGTCGATCCCCAGTAACGTATTGGTCTTTTTATTGAAGAGTCCCAGCACTACCAATTCCCTATGACTTTCCGTGAGTTACGGACTCTGTAATATGCATTGCGTTCCTTCACCCCGCCTTGACAGAAGCGCAAATGACGCCCCCAGCAGAAAAGTGCTTATAATGCCCAGCGTTTTTTTCTGCTTTTTACTGCCGGCGCGGGCCGTTCTGTGTGTTACCGGAACCCTGTCGCCACATTCATTCTTTGCCCTGGATGCTCAAAAGCCTTGATTCGTCTGCTGAAATTTTTCGGTTGGTCCATCGTCGCCGTTTTCTGCGGACTGCTTTTAGGTCTCAGCGGCGCGTTTCTTTACCTTAGTCCGGGTTTGCCGTCTGTGGAGGCGCTGAGAAGCATTCAGTTGCAGATTCCCCTGCGGGTCTACAGCAGCGACAACAAGTTGATCGCAGAATTTGGCGAAATGCGCCGTACTCCGATCCGTTTCGCCGACATTCCGCCCAATTTCATTAATGCGTTACTAAGTGCTGAAGACGACAATTTCGCCAACCACTATGGCGTCGATCCGAGCAGCCTGATGCGTGCCGCGACCCAATTGGTCAAAAGCGGACACATTCAGTCCGGCGGCAGCACCATCACCATGCAGGTGGCGAAGAACTTCTTCCTGACCAGCGAACGCAGCTTCTCGCGCAAAACCACCGAAATTCTTCTGGCCCTGCAGATCGAGCGGCAGCTGACCAAGGACGAGATCCTTGAGCTGTACGTGAACAAGATTTATCTGGGTAACCGCGCCTATGGCATCGAGGCGGCGGCGCAGGTGTATTACGGCAAGTCGATCCGCGACGTCAGCCTGGCGCAGATGGCGATGATCGCCGGCCTGCCGAAGGCCCCTTCGCGCTTCAACCCGCTGGCCAACCCGGCGCGCAGCAAGGAACGTCGCGACTGGATTCTCGGCCGCATGTACAAGCTCGGGAAGATTTCCGAGGCTGATTACACCGCCGCGATCAACGAGCCGCTGAACGCCAGCTATCACGTGCCGACCCCGGAAGTGAACGCTCCGTACATCGCCGAAATGGCCCGTGCCGAAATGGTCGGACGCTACGGCAGCGACGCCTACACCGAAGGTTTCCGCGTCACCACCACGGTGCCGAGCAATCTGCAGGAAATGGCCAACACTGCGCTGCACGAAGGCTTGATGACTTACGACCAGCGTCACGGCTACCGTGGCCCCGAGTCGCGCCTGCCGGGCAAGACCCACGAAGCCTGGGCGACCGAGCTGACCAAGCAGCGCACCATCAGCAGCCTGGAGCCGGCCATCGTTACCCAGGTCGACAAGAATGGCTTGCAGGTGCTGACCCGTACCGGCGAAGAACACGTTGCCTGGGACACCATGAAATGGGCGCGACCGTTCCTCAACACCAACAGCATGGGCGCGGCACCGCGCCAGCCGTCGGATGTGGCGCAGGTCGGCGATCTGATTCGCGTGCAGCGTCAGCCGAACAATTCGCTGAAGTTCAGCCAGATCCCGCAGGCGCAAGGCGCGCTGGTGTCGCTGGATCCGCAGAACGGCGCGATTCGCTCGCTGGTCGGTGGTTTCGCCTTCGAGCAGAGCAACTACAACCGCGCCCTGCAGGCCAAACGTCAACCGGGTTCGAGCTTCAAGCCGTTCGTCTACAGCGCTGCGCTGGACAGCGGCTACACCGCCGCAACCCTGGTCAACGACGCGCCGATCGTGTTCGTCGACGAGTACCTGGACAAAGTCTGGCGGCCGAAGAACGACACCAACACCTTCCTCGGCCCGATCCGTCTGCGCGAGGCGCTGTACAAGTCGCGTAACCTGGTGTCGATCCGCCTGTTGCAGGCGATGGGTGTGGGCAAGACCATCGACTACATCACCCGCTTCGGCTTCAACAAGCAGGACCTGCCGCCGAACCTGTCGCTGGCGCTGGGCACCGCGACCCTGACCCCGATGGAGATCGCTACCGGCTGGAGCACCTTCGCCAACGGCGGCTACAAGATCACCCCGTACATCATCGACAAGATCGAAAGCCGCAACGGCGACACGCTGTTCGTCGCCAACCCGCCGACCGTGCCGCAGGGTGGCTCGGCGACCGATGGTTTTGCCGCGCCGGCGTCGCAGCCGATCACCGTCAACGCCGCACCGGTTCCGGGTGAAGCCCCGGGCGCCGCAGCAGCGCCACAAGCACCGGCAGTAGCCGAGCGGATCGTCGATGGCCGTACCACGTACATCCTCAACAGCATGTTGCAGGACGTGATCAAGCTCGGCACCGGTCGTCGCGCACTGGCCATGGGTCGCAGCGACATCGCGGGCAAGACCGGTACCACCAACGAATCGAAAGATGCGTGGTTCTCCGGTTACAACGCCGATTACGTGACCACCGTATGGACCGGCTTCGACCAGCCGGAAAGCCTCGGCCGCCGCGAGTTCGGTGGCACCGTGGCGCTGCCGATCTGGATGAACTACATGTCCGCCGCGCTGAAGGACAAGCCGCCACACGTGCAGCCTGAGCCGGAAGGCATCCTCAGCCTGCGGGTGGACCCGGTCAGCGGTCGTGCGGCGACGCCAAGCACGCCGGGCGCCTACTTCGAACTGTTCAAGTCGGAAGACACGCCGCCATCGGTGAACGAGTTGGGTAACGGCGCCGTACCGGGCAGCCCGCTGCCGGCGGATGAACAGGCACCGATCGACCTGTTCTGATCCAGCGTCATTGAAAAGCCCCGCCATCGCGAGATGTGCGGGGCTTTTTATTGCGTGAAGATCAAGATCAAAAGATCGCAGCCTTCGGCAGCTCCTACATTTGGAATGCATCTCCCCCTGTAGGAGCTGCCGCAGGCTGCGATCTTTTGATCTGCCAACAAAAAGCCCCGACTCATTACGAGCCGGGGCTTCGTTGAAGCGCTACAACGACTTAGCCGTTGAACACGTCATCCACGCTTTTCAGCGGGTAGTTCTTCGGATACGGCAGGGTCGCCACACCAGTTTCGATCGCAGCTTTGGCCACAGCGTCGGAGATCAGGGTGATCAGGCGCTTGTCCATTGGCTTCGGAATGATGTACTCACGGCCGAATTCCAGCGGCGCACCACCGTAGGCGTCGCACACGTCCTGTGGCACTGGCAGTTTGGCCAGTTCGCGCAGGGCGTTGGCCGCAGCCACTTTCATTTCTTCGTTGATGCGCTTGGCGCGAACGTCCAGGGCACCACGGAAGATGAACGGGAAGCCCAGTACGTTGTTGACCTGGTTCGGGTAGTCGGAACGACCGGTGGCCATGATCACGTCGCTGCGGGTGGCGTGCGCCAGTTCCGGGGAGATTTCCGGATCCGGGTTCGAGCAGGCGAAGACGATCGGGTTGGCCGCCATCGACAGCAGGCCTTCGGCGCTCAGCAGGTTCGGGCCGGACAGACCGACGAACACGTCAGCGCCTTTCAGAGCGTCAGCCAGGCTGCGCTTGTCGGTGGCGTGTGCAAACACGGCTTTGTACTGGTTCAGGTCGTCACGGCCGGAGTGGATCACGCCGGTACGGTCAACCATGAAGATGTTTTCGATTTTTGCGCCCATGCTCACCAGCAACTTCATGCAGGAGATGGCCGCAGCGCCGGCGCCGAGGCAGACGATCTTGGCTTCCGGCAGGGTTTTGCCGGCGATTTCCAGGGCGTTGATCATGCCCGCAGCGGTCACGATCGCGGTGCCGTGCTGGTCATCGTGGAATACCGGAATGTCGCACTGCTCGATCAGAGCACGTTCGATCTCGAAGCACTCAGGTGCCTTGATGTCTTCCAGGTTGATGCCACCGAAAGTGATGGAGATGCGTTTTACGGTGTCGATGAAGGCTTGCGGGCTTTCGGAGTCAACTTCGATGTCGAACACGTCGATACCGGCGAAGCGCTTGAACAGTACGCCCTTACCTTCCATCACTGGCTTGGAAGCCAGTGGGCCGAGGTTACCCAGACCCAGAATCGCGGTGCCATCAGAAATGACTGCAACCAGGTTGCCCTTGCCGGTGTATTTGTAGGCCAGTTCAGGATCGCGGGCGATCTCACGCACTGGTTCAGCTACGCCGGGGCTGTAGGCCAGCGACAGGTCGCGGGCGGTAGCAGTGGCCTTGGTGAGCTCGACACTCAGCTTCCCTGGACGAGGATTGGCATGATATTCGAGAGCGGCAGTTTTCAGATCAGACATGGGGGGCATTCCGCTTTTACTGTTGGACAGACTGGTCAGCGAGGATACGCGCCTCGTAATATCCCGACAAGACTGCCCGGTCACCCGTGTCAAGCGCCCCGTCCTACGACTTTGGGCCAAGAGGCACGGCGCACAAGGGCTGGACTGTTCACAATCGACAGAAAAAATGTCTACAATTTTTCTTCAACGAGCGTTTTGCAGCATAGATGGATCGGTCAACGGCAGCAGCCAACGCGGCTGACCCGGTTTCAACCCGCCACGCCGCGAACGATCGACTATCCAGCCGCGAGCCTCGATCTGCCTGCCCTTCAGAGACTGAAACCGGGTACTGTCGAATTGTCCGACCAGATTGGGCGCAACGCGCAGTACAACAGAGCCCTGCAACTCGATCCATATTCCGCCACGATTGCGCTGAACCTTGCTCACACGCCCACTGACCACGGCGAACCCCGAACGCTGGATCTGCTGCGCTTTCAGTACAGGCGACTGGCGCCAGATGCCCCGCCCAGCGCTTCGTGCACTCTGTTCGGCGGCGTGCTGACAGGCAACCAGATCGACATTCGGCGCCACCGCGACCTGAAAACCCAGGCCATCGGCGAGCATTTGCGCTTCGAGATTGGCGCCGCTGGCGCTGTAGACATGCGCGAGGGTGCGGCCGTAATGGTCCTTGGCCTGCTTGCCGAGCTGCAATCCGACCCGCCCGCCGCTGTCCGCCACCAGCGCTTCGAGGCGCTTGCGCGCTGCCACGGCGAATGGCTCGTCGCTGCGGCCCTGTTTGCCCAGTTCCGGGGTGTTGAGGCCGATCAGGCGTACACTGCGCCCGTCGCTCAGGCGCAAGGTGTCGCCATCGACCACGCGCTGCACGGCAACGCTGCTCAACCCGCTGGGGGCGGGACACAGGGCCTGGGCAGCGGACAGCCAAATTGCGGACACAAAAAAGGCGCCCACAAGGGACGCCTTTTTCATCAGCCTGGAGAAACCGTAGAGATTTTCCAGAATGACCAATCTTACTTCTTGGCGCCGAAGGCACCGAAACGGTCGGCGAACTTCTGAACGCGACCACCGGTGTCCAGAGTCTTCTGCTTACCGGTGTAGAACGGGTGGCACTCGTTGCAAACGTCGATCGCCAGGGCTTTGCCGAAGGTCGAACGGGTTTCGAACTTGTTGCCGCAGCTGCAGGTTACTGCAACTTCTGGGTAATTCGGGTGGATATCAGCTTTCATGATGTCTTCCTCATCTAGCGTGCCGCCACCCAACACTATTGTTGAATACCGCACGTAATTAGGCCGCGGATTCTACCAGACAATGTCAATCGCGCAAGCTGTCCCTGAGACCGACCGTCTGCTAGGCTCCCGGCCTCGAACACATTCTCCTGTGGGAGCGGGCTTGCTCGCGAAGGCGGCGTGTCAGCCAACATTAAGGCGCCTGACACAGCGCATTCGCGAGCAAGCCCGCTCCCACAGTTGATCTGCGCTCGCCCATCTTTTGTGTTGATAGAGACCCCCCGCGTGCCCGACGCCATTCTGCGCCTCGCCCTGCCTTCGCCCCTGCGCCGCCTGTTCGACTATCGAGCGCCGGCCGGGGTGCTGCGCGCTCAGTTGCAGCCGGGCATGCGCCTGCGGGTGCCGTTCGGGCGACGGGAGATGATCGGGATTCTGGTGGAGATCACCGACACCAGCGAAGTGCCGGCAGAAAAACTCAAGCCGGCGCTGGCCCTGCTCGATGTCGAACCGCCGTTGCCGCCCGCACTGTTCAAGCTGTGCCTGTGGACGTCGCAGTATTACCAGCACAGCCTCGGCGACACCCTGAGCTGGGCGCTGCCGGTACTGCTGCGGCAGGGCGAACTGGCCGAGGCCCGCCAGGAACGCTTCTGGTCAGTCGCGCCCGGCGCCAGCCTCGACGATCCGCGCATCGCCCGCGCCCCGCGCCAGCGTGAAGCGCTGACCACCCTGGCCCAGCATCCGCACGGCGTGGCCCACCAGTTGTTGAGCAAGCTGATGCTGAGCAAGGACAGCCTCGACCTGCTGCTGGCCAAGGGTCTGGTGCAAGTGGAGATCCGCCGGCACGCCCCCGGCGTGCGTCATGAACACTGGCTGGCCCAGCCGGAGTTGCCGCTCAATACCGAACAACGTGCCGCGTATGAGGCGATCCGCGCCGGGTTCGACAGTTATCACGCCTTTCTGCTGGCCGGGGTCACCGGCAGCGGCAAGACCGAAGTCTATTTGCAACTGATCCGCGAAACCCTCGAAGCCGGCAAGCAGGCGCTGGTGCTGATCCCCGAGATCAACCTCGGCCCGCAGACTCTGGCGCGTTTCGAGCAGCGCTTCAACGCACGCATCGCCCTGCTGCACTCGGCGGTCAACGACCGTGAGCGCCTTGACGCCTGGCTCGCTGCCCGGGACGGCGAGGCCGACATTATTATCGGCACGCGCTCGGCGCTGTTCACCCCGATGAAAAATCCGGGGCTGATCATCATCGACGAAGAGCACGACGGCTCTTATAAACAGCAGGAAGGCCTGCGCTACCACGCCCGGGATCTGGCGCTGGTGCGCGCGCGGCAGGAAAACATCCCGATCGTCCTCGGGTCCGCCACGCCTTCACTGGAAAGCCTGCACAACGCCTACACCGGTCGTTATGGCCTGCTGCGCCTCAACGAGCGGGCCGGCGGCGCCAAGCAACCGCGCTTCCTGCGGCTGGACGTGAAAAGCCGCCCGCTGGACAGCGGCATTTCCGGGCCGATGCAACAAGCCATCGGCCAGACCCTCGCCGCCGGCCAGCAAGTGTTGGTGTTCCTCAATCGCCGCGGTTTCGCGCCGACCCTGCTGTGCCACGACTGTGGCTGGATGTCCGAGTGCTCGCGCTGCGATGCGCGCATGACCGTGCACCAGCGCTACGGCGAGCTGCGCTGCCACCATTGTGGCTACGTCGAACGCACGCCGCGCCAATGCCCCAAGTGCAACAAGGTCGATCTGCGCCCGGTCGGCGCCGGCACCGAACGCGCCGAAGAACGCCTGGCGATTCTGTTCCCGGACTACCCGGTGCTGCGCGTCGACCGCGACAGCACGTCGCGCAAAGACGCGATGAATCAGTTGTTCGCGACGATTCAGAAGGGCCAGCCGTGCATTCTGGTCGGCACGCAGATGTTGGCCAAGGGGCACCACTTCCCGCGGGTCACGCTGGTGTCGATTCTGGATGCCGACGGTGGACTGTTCTCCGGCGACTTCCGCGCCAGCGAACGCATGGCGCAGTTGATCGTGCAGGTCGCCGGACGCGCCGGGCGGGCGGAGGAGCCGGGCAAGGTGATCATCCAGACCCACTTGGCCGACCATCCTCTATTGGTGCAACTGACCGAGCAGGGTTACTTCGCCTTTGCCGAGCAGGCCTTGAGCGAGCGCCGCGCCGCCGGACTACCGCCGTTTTCACACTTAGCCCTGTTGCGTGCCGAAGCGCACAAACCGGGGCAGGCCGAGAGTTTTCTCGACGAGGCGTGCAGCGCGGCCGAGCGCTTGCTGGTCGAGCAGAGTCTGAGCGGGATCGAACTGCTCGGGCCGGTGCCAGCACCGATGGAACGCCGTGCGGGACGCTATCGTGCGCAGCTGTTGGTGCAGGCGGCGGCGCGGGCACCCTTGCATCGACTGCTCGCCAGCTGGTTGTTGGAGCTGGAGCAGATGCCGAGCGGGCGGGCGGTGCGCTGGTCGCTGGATGTCGATCCGGTGGATCTGTATTGATCTGAAAATCGCCTTCGCGAGCAAGCCCGCTCCCACATTGGATCTGCGGCGCTCACAGATTATGTGTCTGACACCGATCCCCTGTGGGAGCGGGCTTGCTCGCGAATAGGTCCGAATTGTCACCACATATCCATAAGCTGCCTGCTAAGGTTGGCAAGCCCGTCTTCGCAACGGATAATGCCCAGTTTTTCCACCCGCGCACCGATGCGCCGCCGCGCTTGCGGTCGAAAGAGAAGACCATGAAAGACACCATTCGCCAGCTGATCCAACAAGCCCTCACCCAACTCGTCAACGAAGGTGTGTTGCCTGAAGGCCTGTCGCCGGCGATTCAGGTGGAGAACGCCCGTGACAAAACCCACGGCGACTTCGCCAGCAATATCGCCATGATGCTGGCCAAGCCTGCGGGCATGAAGCCGCGCGATCTGGCGGAGAAAATCATCGCCGCGCTGCCGGCCGACGAAAACGTCAGCAAGGCTGAAATCGCCGGTCCGGGCTTCATCAATTTCTTCCAGAACACCCAGGCCCTCGCCTCGCGCCTCGACGCCGCTCTGGCTGACGCTCACGTTGGCGTGCGCAAGGCCGGTCCGGCACAGCGCACCGTGGTTGACCTGTCGGCACCGAACCTGGCCAAAGAGATGCACGTCGGCCACTTGCGCTCGACCATCATCGGCGACGGCGTGGCCCGTGTTCTCGAGTTCCTTGGCGACGAAGTGATCCGCCAGAACCACGTTGGCGACTGGGGCACCCAGTTCGGCATGCTGATGGCCTACCTGCAGGAAAACCCGATCACCAGCGACGAGCTGTCCGATCTGGAAAACTTCTACCGCGCCGCCAAGCAGCGTTTCGACGAGTCCGAAGAATTCGCCGACCGCGCCCGTGGTCTGGTGGTCAAGCTGCAGGCCGGCGATGCCGAGTGCCTGGCGCTGTGGACCCGGTTCAAGGACATCTCGCTGTCGCACTGCCAGAAGATCTACGAACTGCTCAACGTCAAACTGACCATGGCCGACGTGATGGGCGAAAGCGCCTACAACGACGATCTGATCAACGTGGTCAACGACCTGAAAGCCGCCGGCATGCTGGTGGAAAGCAACGGCGCCCAGTGCGTGTTCCTCGACGAGTTCAAGAACGCTGACGGCGACCCGCTGCCAGTGATCATCGTCAAGGCTGACGGCGGTTACCTGTACGCCACCACTGACCTGGCGGCCGTGCGCTACCGCAGTGGCAAGCTCAAGGCCGACCGCGCGCTGTACTTCGTCGACCAGCGTCAGGCCCTGCACTTCCAGCAAGTGTTCGCAGTGGCGCGCAAGGCCGGTTTCGTGCCCCATCCGATGGAGATGGAGCACATGGGTTTCGGCACCATGAACGGCGCCGATGGCCGTCCGTTCAAGACCCGTGACGGCGGCACCGTGAAGCTGATCGACCTGCTGACCGAAGCCCGGGAACGTGCCTACAACCTGGTCAAAGAGAAAAACCCGACACTGGCCGAAGACGAACTGCGCAACATCGCCAAGGTCGTCGGCATCGGCGCGGTGAAATACGCCGACCTGTCCAAGCACCGCACCAGCGACTACAGCTTCAACTTCGACCTGATGCTGAATTTCGAAGGCAACACCGCGCCGTACCTGCTGTATGCCTACACCCGTGTCGCCGGTGTGTTCCGCAAGCTGGGCAAGGACTTCAGCGAAGTCGATGGCCAGATCGTCCTCGAAGCGGCGCACGAGCAGGAGCTGGCGGCGAAGCTGGCGCAGTTCGGCGAAGTGCTGAACAACGTCGCGGAAAAAGGCACGCCGCACATCCTCTGCACCTATCTGTATGACGTTGCCGGTCTGTTCTCCAGCTTCTACGAGAACTGCCCGATCCTCGCCGCCGAAACGCCGGCCCAGATGCAGAGCCGTCTGCGTCTGGCCGCGCTGACCGGTCGTACTCTCAAGCAAGGCCTGGAACTGTTGGGCCTGGAAACTCTGGAGCGCATGTAAGTTGGCTGCCAAGAAAAAACCTGCACCCAAGCGTGGCGCCAGCCGTTACCAAGCTCCTGCAAAGCAACCGATCCCGGGCTGGCTGTGGATGGCCATCGGCCTGACGGTCGGTGCGTTCATCGTATTCCTGATGAAACTGGAGCCGGGCAAGGGCAGCGACACGGTCAAGCGCGAGAAAGTCGAGCAGGCGCAACAGCAGAAAGCCACGAAAATCGCCGAGGCCAACAAGACTCCGCCGAGCCCGACGCAACCGGTGAAGCCGAAGTACGACTTCTACACCCTGCTGCCGGAATCGGAAGTGATCGTGCCGCCGGATGCCGTGCCGGAGAAAACCCTGCCGACGCCACAAGTGCCGACCACGCCGGTCACCCCGGCCGAAGCGGCGAAGATCGACACCGCACGGGCGCAGGCTGCGCTGTCGGGCATCACCCCGCCGCCAGCACCACCGGTGGCGAAAGCGGCGCCGGTGACCAAGTTCTTCCTCCAGGCCGGTTCGTTCCGCAAAGAGGCGGACGCGGACAAGGTGCGGGCGCAGATCATTCTGCTGGGCCAGGCCGTTTCGGTTGAGTCGGGCACGGTGAAGGACGAAACCTGGTACCGCGTATTGGTCGGTCCGTTCAGCAACCGCGAACAGCTGACCACCGCACAGAAACAACTGGCCGGCAGCGGCTTCAGCAACCTGTTGTTACAACAACGCCAGAGCCGCTGATTTAGCCCCGCAGGCAACACCAATCCCCTGTAGGAGCTGCCGCAGGCTGCGATCTTTTGATTTTGTTTCAAGAGCAAGATCCAAAGATCGCAGCCTGCGGCAGCTCCTACAGTTGGTCACCGCTCGTCTCCTCTCTCCGCCCCCGGTTGAAATCCTCTCCAGCACCCCCATATGAATGTGCATAAGGCATTTTCGCCCCGCTGCGTGGAGACTCTTCCCTTGACCACCATCGTTTCAGTCCGCCGCCACGGCAAAGTCGTCATGGGCGGCGACGGCCAAGTTTCTCTCGGCAACACCGTGATGAAAGGCAACGCGAAAAAAGTTCGCCGCCTGTACCACGGCCAGGTCATCGCCGGTTTCGCCGGTGCCACCGCCGACGCCTTCACCCTGTTCGAACGTTTCGAAGGCCAGCTCGAGAAACATCAGGGCCACCTGATCCGCGCCGCTGTCGAACTCGCCAAAGAGTGGCGCACCGACCGCTCCCTGAGCCGCCTCGAAGCCATGCTCGCGGTCGCCAACAAGGACGCCTCGCTGATCATCACCGGCAACGGTGACGTGGTCGAACCCGAAAATGGCCTGATCGCCATGGGTTCCGGTGGTGGCTATGCACAGGCAGCAGCCAGCGCACTGTTGAAAAAGACCGACCTGTCGGCCCGTGAAATCGTCGAAACCGCACTGGGCATCGCTGCCGACATCTGCGTATTCACCAACCACACTCAGACCATTGAGGAGCAGGATCTCGCTGAAGAAGCCTGATACGGCCCCTGTGCCACGGCTTGTTTCTGCTTGAGGACCGTCAATTACTATGTCCATGACTCCCCGCGAAATCGTCCACGAACTCAACCGCCATATCATCGGCCAGGACGATGCCAAGCGCGCCGTCGCGATTGCCCTGCGCAACCGCTGGCGCCGCATGCAGCTCAACGAGATGCTGCGTCACGAAGTGACCCCGAAAAACATTCTGATGATCGGCCCGACCGGCGTCGGTAAAA
>NZ_JBIUVO010000085.1:0-16773 GCF_044742995.1 Pseudomonas sp. NPDC087803 | reverse complement strand
TGTCTTGCCCACACCACCCTTCTGGTTCGCTATCGCGAAGACCTTAGCCTTTCTTGCTTGTGTTCCCAATCTTGCCGTGCGGCGCAGTATCAGCAGATGGCGTTGGCCTTGGCAACCGGGTACGGCCAGGGCGTGTTCGCTATCGAGTTAGAAGACAGCCGGCAATGCTACCAGCTCCTCGGCCGGATGAACGCCCTTCATTGCCAGCCAGCGCGTGTCGGCATCGCCGAGGTGGCGAGTCCAGTTGGTGAAGTTCTCCATGCTGCTGAATGCCCGGGAAATGATCCCGTTGAATGGCTGGGCAGGCTGGAACGCTTCGACGCGACTGTGGATAACTTGCAGGTTATCCAGTTTGAGTTCGAGTTTGACCTGAGTCAGAAAGCGGGTTTTCTTGCCGTTGCTGTCCAGACAGGTCACTTGCGAGCCCGGATACAGGATCGCCAACGGGATCCCCGGCATGCCGCCGCCGCTGCCGACGTCGAGCCAGCGACCGTTTTCGATGAACGACATCACGCTCAGGCTATCGAGCAAATGACGCGAAACCATTTCGTCCGGATCGCGTACAGCCGTGAGGTTGTAGGCCTGGTTCCATTTGATCAACAGGGCCAGGTAACCCAGCAGCAATTCGTGCTGGGTTTCAGTGAGATTGACACCGAGCGCGCGGGCTCCTGTGGATAACTCTTCGGCGTGTTGCGAAGTGACCTTAGAACTCAAGCGCTTTGCTCCAACTGACGGCCCGCGCCGCGTTTTTTCAAATGAATCATCAACAGCGAAATCGCTGCCGGGGTCACGCCGGGGATCCGCGAAGCCTGGCCGAGCGTCTCCGGACGCGTGGCACCGAGCTTGCTCTGGATCTCCTTGGAGAGACCGGAAATGTTGGTGTAATCGATATCCACAGGCAGTTTGGTGTCTTCACTGGCGCGCAAGCGGGCGATTTCGTCCTGTTGACGGTCGATGTAACCGGCGTATTTGGTCTTGATTTCAACCTGTTCGGCGACCTGTGGGTCTTCTGCGCCCTGCCCGGTCACTTCGACCAGACCAGCGTAGTCGATTTCCGGACGGCTCAAGAGATTGAGCAAGTTGTATTCGTGAGTCAGCGGTGTGCCGAATTTTTCCGCAATCGCATCGCCCTGCTGCGTACCCGGGCGAACCCAGGTGCTTTTCAGGCGTTGCTCTTCCAGTTCGATACTTTCGCGCTTCTTGCAGAAGGCCGCCCAACGCGCGTCATCGACCAGACCCAGTTCGCGACCTTTTTCGGTCAGACGCAGGTCGGCGTTGTCTTCACGCAGGATCAGGCGGTACTCGGCACGGGAAGTGAACATGCGGTACGGCTCTTGGGTACCGAGGGTGATCAGGTCGTCGACCAGCACGCCGATGTACGCCTCATCGCGACGCGGGCACCAGGCTTCTTTGCCCTTCGCACGCAATGCGGCGTTGGCCCCGGCGAGCAAACCTTGTGCACCGGCTTCTTCGTAACCGGTGGTGCCGTTGATCTGGCCAGCAAAGAACAGACCGCCGATAACCTTGGTTTCCAGGCTGTACTTCAAGTCACGCGGATCGAAGTAGTCGTACTCGATCGCATAGCCCGGACGCACGATGTGTGCGTTCTCCATGCCGCGGATCGATTGCACGATCTGCAATTGCACGTCGAACGGCAAGCTTGTGGATATCCCGTTCGGGTACAGCTCATGGGTGGTCAGGCCTTCCGGCTCGATGAACACCTGATGGCTTTCCTTGTCGGCAAAGCGATGGATCTTGTCTTCGATCGACGGGCAGTAACGCGGACCGATGCCCTCGATTTCGCCGGCAGCGGAATACATCGGCGAACGGTCGAGGTTCGCCGCGATGATTTCGTGGGTGCGGGCGTTGGTATGGGTAATCCAGCAACTGACCTGGCGTGGATGCTGTTCCTTGTTGCCCATGAACGACATCACTGGAATCGGCGTATCTCCCGGTTGCTCGGTCATCACCGAGAAATCCACAGACTTGCCATCAATACGCGGTGGTGTCCCGGTTTTCAGGCGACCGACACGCAATGGCAGTTCACGCAAACGATGCGCCAGGGCGATCGACGGTGGATCACCAGCGCGACCACCGGAAAAATTCTGCAAACCGATGTGGATAAGTCCACCGAGGAACGTACCAGTGGTCAACACCACGGAATCGGCGAAGAACCGCAGACCCATTTGGGTGACAACACCGCGTACCTGGTCCTGCTCGACGATCAGATCGTCAGCGGCCTGTTGAAATATCCACAAGTTCGGTTGGTTTTCGAGAATTTCGCGGACAGCGGCCTTGTACAGAATACGGTCGGCTTGCGCACGGGTCGCCCGTACGGCCGGACCTTTGCGGCTGTTCAACACGCGAAACTGGATGCCGCCCAGATCGGTGGCCATGGCCATCGCGCCGCCGAGGGCGTCGATTTCCTTGACCAGATGGCTTTTGCCAATGCCACCGATCGCCGGGTTGCAGCTCATGGCACCAAGGGTTTCCACGTTATGCGTCAGCAACAGGGTTTTTGCCCCCATACGTGCTGAGGCCAGTGCTGCCTCGGTACCGGCATGACCGCCGCCGATGACGATCACTTCAAAACGGGAAGGGAAATCCACCACGCACCTCGTGCCTGCTTAAGTAGGTAATTCAGGAATAGTTTGAGATCAGGTTTCTGGACCTGGTCGACAAGTATAGGGACTTCGCCCTTCCTAAAGAACCCTTTGCACAAAATTTAACCAGCTGTGGAGAACTCAAGGTTAAAAGAATAAAAAAGAGAGAAATTTATAAAACCTTTGTTTTTATGTTTATTCTTACTGAGCGACCTTTCTGTGGATAGATTGCTACAGGCCTTATTATTCAATGTGTACAGAGTTTCAAAACCTTGTGGCCAGGTGGCAACGAGGCCCTTGGATAACCGGTTTAAGCCTGTGGATGAATGGGGTGGTTATCCACAGGGGCAGTTATATCCAGTTTTGCGGCCCTGTTATCAACTGGCCTCAGTGGCAGTTATTCACAGGGCTTAATCCACAGAAAACCAAAGAATCGAGCTTTTTCAGGCGCAAAAAAAACACCGCCGATTGCTCGGAAGCGCCAAGGAAACGGAAAATCTGCCGATGGCGGGTTGCGCGAAGACTATTGTGAGAGAACGTAACAGAGGCTAATAATAGCCATTATCATTAACTCACCCCTGCCCTCTATGTCCTTACCCATCCACAACGCTGCGATCGAGCAAATCTACGAGCAACACCATTCGTGGCTATATGGCTGGCTCAGGGGCAAATTGAATGACGCCTGCGATGCGGCCGATGTTGCGCATGACACTTTTGTGCGGATCCTGGCCGCGCGTAATGCTGCGCACATTCGCGAACCGCGGGATTATCTGACCACCGTCGCCCGGGGTCTGGTGATAGACCGTTACAGAAGGCGCGCGATCGAAGCCGCGTATTTACAGACCCTGTCCGCTCGGCCGGAAGCCACAGCGATCAGCGAGGAAGACAAGGCGCTGATCATTGAAACCCTGATCGCTGTGGATAAAGCCCTGACCAGTCTGGGCGCCAGAACCCGGCAGATCTTCATGCTGTCGCAGATCGACGGGATGACTTATCAACAGATCGCCCTGCAGCTGAAGGTTTCGTTGACCACAGTAAAGAAACACATGATCCGCGCGCTCACCGAATGTGCACTGACCATGGCGGAGCTGTAATGGCTATCGCGCCCAGTCGTCAGGTATTCGAAGCGGCCGCCAGTTGGTACGTGCAGTTTCAGGCGGAACCGCCCACCCTCGCCGAACAACGGGCCTGGCAGCTGTGGATAGATAGCGATCCGGCGCATCTGGCGGCCTGGAGCCAGATGGAACAATTGCAGCGCCACCTCGGCACACTGCCGCAGGACCTCAAGCGCCGCGCCTTGAACAGCGGCCAGCAACGTCGTCAGGTATTGAAGTTACTGTTACTGGCGACCGGCACGGGTTTCGTCGGTTGGAATCTCCAGCAACACAGTTCCTTGGGTAACGTCTGGGCCGACTACACAACCCGGGTCGGTCAGCGTCGCCACTTGACCCTGGCCGATGGCAGCCAGATCCAGCTCAACACGGACACAGCCATCGACGTGTCTTTCGACGCGACGCAGCGATTGATTCGTCTGCGCGCCGGCGAAATTCTCATTCAGACCGGCAAGCTTGGTGATCAACGGCCGTTTTTCGTCGAAACCCGCGATGGCCGGATTCAGGCCTTGGGCAC
The DNA here is from genome assembly GCF_044742995.1 of Pseudomonas sp. NPDC087803. Taxonomy (NCBI): domain Bacteria; kingdom Pseudomonadati; phylum Pseudomonadota; class Gammaproteobacteria; order Pseudomonadales; family Pseudomonadaceae; genus Pseudomonas; species Pseudomonas sp. NPDC087803. The sequence continues at coordinate 12,541 of NZ_JBIUVO010000085.1, read as the reverse complement.
CCGTTTTTCTGTGCATCAGTTGTCGGGATCGACTCGGGTCGGTGTGCTGGAAGATCGGATCAGCATTCAGCCCGGCGAAGATCTCGCCGCCGCCAGAATTCTCACAGCAGGCCAGGGCGCCGACTTCGACCGTCGGCATGTCGGCCTGATTCATCCCTTCAGACCCTCGGAAGTGGCGTGGAGCAACGGCCAATTGATTGTCCTCGATGCGCGGCTCGGCGATGTGCTCGACGAGTTGGGCCGCTATCGCAGCGGCGTGCTGCAGTGTGACGCCCGAGCTCAGGATTTGCGGGTATCGGGGACCTTCCGTCTCGATTCCACCGACGCGGCATTGGCCAATTTGCAGGCTTCGCTGCCAATCAACGTGCGCTATTTCACCCGCTACTGGGTTTCGATCAGCCACAACGCTTGAGCCAATCGACACCTGAGGAAAAATAAATCGAAATCAGGGTTATCTTTTTTCGCCCTGACCCGGCCCTTCAGGTAATCGCGATAAACGCGGCTTTTTGCCAACTTCAGGGCTTATCCACACATGCGTCTTCCCACGTTCCGTCAGCGCTTTTCCCACCACTGCATTGCCTACAGCCTATTGATGACCAGTGCCGCGTCCTGCCTGGTGATGACGGGTAACGCGTTCGCCGCGACGGCGACCCAGCGTTACGCCATTGCTGCAGGCCCGCTGGACAATGCCCTGAGCCAGTATGCCGCCGCCGCGAACGTGATCCTGTCGTTCTCGCCGCAACAGACCAGCCGCATGCACAGTTCGGGATTGAGCGGCAGTTTCTCCGTGGAACAGGGCTTCGCCCAACTGCTTCAGGGCTCCGGTCTGCAAGCTGTGCCTCAGGCGCCGGGCAGTTACATTCTGCAGGCGCTGCCGACCGCTGACTCGCTGGAACTGGCACCGACCAACATCAATGGCCAGCTCGCCAACCCGATGGATCTGGATTACGCCGCCGACGTCGGTTACAAGGCACAGAACAGCCGGATCGGTACGAAAACCAGCACACCGTTGTCGGAAACACCGCGTTCGGTGTCAGTCGTCACCGCCCAGCGCATGAAAGATCAGAAATCTCAGACACTCACCGAGGTACTCGGCTACGTTCCCGGCATCTTCGCCCCACCGTTTGCAGCGGGCGACAGCCTGGCCGGCGACCTGTTTTACATTCGCGGATTCAACGCCACCGATTACGGCTATGGCCTGTTGCGCGATGGATTGCGTGTACAGGGCAACCGTTATGACACCAGCACCGAACCTTACGGTTTGGAACGCGTGGAAATTTTCCGTGGCCCATCGTCCTTGCTCTATGGGGAAAACGCCCCGGGCGGACTGGTGAATCTGGTGAGCAAACGGCCAACCGCCGTTCCTCGTGGCGAAGTGCAACTGGGTTATGGCTCGAATAATCGCCGGCAGATCGGCGTCGATGTGTCCGGGCCACTCAACGACAGCGGCAATGTGCTGGGGCGAGTGGTGATGCTAGGGCGCAAGTCGGACACCCAGACTGATCACGTACCGGATGACCGCATTTACATCGCCCCGTCGCTGACCCTGAATTTCGACGACTTCAACACCCTGACCCTGTTGGCCAACTACCAGAAAGATCACACCAACATGGAACTGGGTCTGCCGGCCGCCGGCACCTTGCTGAGCAATCCCAACGGCAAGCTATCCAAAGGCACCATGCTCGGCGATCCGGACTGGAACACCTTCGAACGGGAAACCTGGAGCAGCGGTTATGAGTTCAGCCATTCCTTCAACGATGACTGGCAGTTCCGGCAGAACTCGCGCTACATGCAGTCGCGCATCACCCGCCACGAGACCTGGCCCGGCAACCTCAACAACGCCGGGTTCGGCACGCGTCTGAACATGACCGCGTACGATCGCTTCAACAAGTCGATGGTGTACTCGCTGGATAACCAACTGGAAGGCAAATTCCAGGTCGGTGAGCTGGAAAACACCGTGCTGTTCGGCGCCAGCTACGACCGCACCTCGTTCAATCAGGACTGGAACGCCGGCATCGTCGGGCCGATCGATATCTATAACCCGGTGTACTTGCGCGATCCGACTACACCGATTGCAGTGCAGAACACCTTGCTCGAACAACAGATGAAAGGGGTTTATGCACAGATCCAGAGCAAGTATGACCACTGGCTGTTTCTGCTCGGCGGTCGTCAGGACTGGGTCGACAGTGACTTCCGCGACAAGGTGGCCAAGGGCAGCAACATCAGTTCCGAGGACAAGAAGTTCACTTACCAGGGCGGTGTGATGTATCAGTTCGACAACGGCATGACGCCGTATGTCAGCTACTCCACGTCGTTCGTGCCGGTGCAGCAGATATCCAATGCTGGCGCGCCGCTGGATCCGATCACCAGCAGCCAATATGAAGTCGGCCTGAAATACGAACCGATCGGCTGGGATACCGCGTTCACCGCTTCGGTGTATGACCTGCGCAAAAAGGACGACACCTACTTCGACTCAACCACGTCGACCTATCGCCAAGTGGGCGAAAGTCGCTCGAAAGGCGTGGAACTGGAACTCAACAGCAACCTGACGCAGAACCTCAACGTCACAGCGGCTTACACCTACACCGATGCGCGAATCACCAAGGATGCGGCGACTTCATTGGTCAAAGGCCACCAAATGACCGGCGTACCGCGTAATCAGGCGTCGGTCTGGGCCAAATACCGATTCCTTGATGGCGATTTGAAAGGTCTGTACGTCGGCGGCGGTGTGCGTTACTTCGACAGTGCCTTAGCCTACACCGCGCCGTCCTTGTACGGAAAGCTGGATGCCGGCGATGTCACCTTGGTGGATGCGGCCATCGGTTACCAGATCGACACGCACTGGAGCGTGGATTTGAACGCGAAGAACCTGTTCGACAAGGAATATGTGTCGGGATGCAACGACGCCGGCCGCTGCTACTGGGGCGAGGACCGCACCCTGCTCGGCACGGTTTCCTACAACTGGTAAAACGGAAAAGGGGCTGTGGATAAATTGTCCACAGCCCCTTTGTTCATTTGCCGATGCAGAAGCTGGAAAAGATTCTCCCGAGCAGATCATCAGAGCTGAAGGCCCCGGTGATTTCCCCAAGGGAATGCTGAGCCTGACGCAAATCCTCGGCGAGCAATTCGCCGGCGCCGGCCAGGGTCAGTTGCGCACGCCCGTGTTCCAGCGCCGCACTCGCATGGCGCAAGGCTTCCAGATGCCGGCGGCGCGCGCTGAAGCTGCTTTCCGAAGTTTGCTCATAACCCATGCAGGCTTTGAGGTGTTCGCGCAGCAACTCCAGACCTTCGCCGGCGGATTTGGCGCTGAGGCTGATGGTCACGTGGCCATCGTCGCTGACTTCCAGGGCAATTGCCTCACCCGTCAGGTCAGCCTTGTTGCGGATCAAGGTGACTTTCGCCGGGTCCGGACGGGTTTCGAGGAATTCCGGCCACAACGCGAACGGATCTGCGGCTTCCGGCGCTGTTGCATCGACCACCAACAGCACCCGATCCGCTTCAGTGATCGCCTTCAACGCACGCTCGACGCCGATTTTTTCCACCTGATCGTCGGTATCGCGCAGACCTGCGGTATCCACCACGTGCAATGGCATGCCGTCGATGTGGATATGTTCGCGCAGGATATCCCGGGTGGTGCCGGCAATCTCGGTGACGATCGCGGCTTCGCGGCCGGCCAGAGCGTTCAATAAGCTGGACTTGCCGGCATTCGGACGACCGGCGATCACCACCGTCATGCCATCGCGCAACAACGCGCCCTGCCCGGCTTCGCGCAGTACTGTGGATAATTCTGCGCGCACCTTGTCGAGCATGCTCAGCACGTGGCCATCGGCGAGGAAATCGATTTCCTCTTCCGGGAAGTCGATGGCAGCTTCGACATAGATGCGCAGGCCGATCAGTTGTTCGGTGAGGTTATGCACACGCTGAGAAAACGCCCCCTGCAGGGAACGCAGTGCGTTGCGTGCAGCCTGTGCGGAACTGGCTTCGATCAGATCGGCGATCGCCTCGGCCTGAGCCAGGTCGAGTTTGTCGTTGAGGAACGCGCGCTCGCTGAATTCACCCGGGCGGGCCAGACGGCAACCCAGTTCCAGGCAACGCTTGAGCAACATGTCGAGGACGATCGGGCCACCGTGACCCTGCAACTCCAGCACATCTTCGCCGGTGAACGAGTTGGGTCCCGGGAAATACAGGGCCAGCCCTTCGTCCAGCACCTGCTGGTCATCACTGAAAAACGCACCGTAATGCGCGTAACGCGGTTTCAGTTCGCGGCCGCTGATGGCTTTGGCCGCAACACTGGCAAGTGGCCCGGAAATACGGACGATGCCGACACCGCCACGACCTTGAGCGGTAGCGACGGCGGCGATGGTTTCACGAGGTGCGCTCATAAACCGGAATCCAGACAAAAGTGGCAGATAGCAAAACGCCCCACTAGGGGGCGTTTTGAGTGGTGTTATCCACAGAGTAAGTTACGCCTCGGCTTTTTTCGTCGCCGCTTCGATCTTACGCGTGATGTACCACTGTTGGGCAATCGACAGGCAGTTGTTCACAACCCAGTACAGCACCAGACCAGCAGGGAACCAGAGGAAGAAGAAGGTGAAGATGATCGGCATCATTTTCATCACCTTCGCCTGCATCGGATCCGGCGGAGTCGGGTTCAGACGCTGTTGGATGAACATGGTCGCGCCCATGATGATCGGCAGGATGAAGAACGGATCCTTGATCGACAGGTCGGTGATCCACAGCATGAACGGCGCCTGGCGCATTTCCACGCTTTCCAGCAGAACCCAGTACAGCGAGAGGAAAACCGGCATCTGCACGAGGATCGGCAAGCAGCCGCCCAGCGGATTGATCTTCTCTTTCTTGTACAGCTCCATCATGGCTTGCGACATTTTCTGCCGGTCATCGCCATGTTGTTCTTTCAGTGCAGCCAGTTTCGGCGCAACGGCACGCATGCGCGCCATGGATTTGTAGCTGGCAGCCGACAGCGGGAAGAAGATCCCTTTGATCAGCATGGTCAGGAAGATGATCGACCAGCCCCAGTTACCCACAATCGCGTGGATGTGTTGCAGCAACCAGAAGATCGGCTGGGCGATGAACCACAGAATGCCGTAGTCGACAGTCAGTTCCAGACCTGGGGACAACTGTTTCAGCACGGCCTGGCTTTTCGGACCGGCGTACAGAATGGCGCTGGTTTCAACTTTGGCGCCCGGTGCAGCGGTCAGCGAAGGACCGGTGTAACCGATGATGTAGTTGCCTTTGCTGTCTTTACGCGTCTGAACGATGTTGTTTTCGCCCTTCGGCGCAACCCATGCAGTCACGAAGTAGTGTTGCAGCCAGGCTACCCAGCCACCGGTGACGGTTTCCTTGAGCTGACCTTTGTCCATGTCTTTCATGGACACTTTCTTGTACGGCTCGGAACTTGTCCACAGGGCGGCGCCCAGGTAAGTCGCGGTACCGGTGGCAGTGGTCGACGAAGGGTCGGCACTGGCGTCGCGCTTCAGTTGGGCGAACATCGAACCCGACCAAGGCTGCGCGCTCTGGTTATCCACAAGGTAGGTCACGGTCACGTCATACAGGCCGCGTTTCAGGGTGAAACGCTTGATGTAGTTGACGCCGTCCTTGCTGAACTTCAGGTCGACGACCAGTTGGTCCTGACCGTCAGCCAGTTGATAACTTTTCTTCTCCGAGGCGTAAACCGGACGACCGGCCGGGCTTGCGTCCGGACCGTTGGTGCCGATCAGGCCGCTTTGTGCCAGATAAGTACGCTCGCCGCCGTTGTCGAACAGCTGAAACGGCACATCAGGACGGTCCTGACGACGTGGATACAGTGGCAAAGTCAGTTGAGCAACGTCACCGCCCTGTGGATCGATTGCCAGATCGAGCACGTCGGTTTTGACCTGGATCAGATCCTTGCTGACAGCGACCGGAGTTTCCACAGGTGCGCTGGTATCGCTCGCGGCACGCGGAATATCGTCACTGGCGGAAGCGTTATTGCCAGGAACGGTGTCCGGCAAACCGGATGCAGTCGTACTGGAAGCAACATTCTGAGTCGGCAGGGCAGCCTGGCCATAGTCCTGGTTCCATTTAAGAACCATAACGTAGGACACGATTGCCAGGGCGACGATCAGGATCGTGCGTTTGATATCCATGATTACTCGGCCATCGAAGAAGAACGGGAGGTAGGGATAGGTGGAACCGGGTCATAACCACCGGGATTCCACGGATGACAGCGACCAAAACGACGAAAGGTCAGCCAGCCACCGCGCAGAAGGCCATGATTTTCTATGGCTTCATACGCGTAGCAAGAACAACTGGGGTAGAAACGACAGTGACTGGCCATCAAAGGACTAATGGCGTAGCGATAAAACTGGATCGGAACGAGGGCCAGTTTACGCATCTGGACTGTCTACCCCTACAGTTTCGGTTTTGACTGCTGGAACTGGCTTGTTACGGGCCAGGCGCTTCCAGAGTTTGCCGAAATGCTGAATCAATTCGGGGTTTTCTACATCGCCCAAACCTTTGCGCGCGACGATAACGATGTCCCAGCCGACCAGTGAATCCTGGTGCAGACGGAACGATTCGCGCATCAGACGTTTGAGGCGATTGCGCTCAACGGAGAGCTTTACGCTCTTTTTCCCGATAACCAGCCCGAGACGGGTGTGATCGAGATCGTTGTTGCGCGAAAGGAGCAGGAGATTTTTCCCCGGAACCTTGCCGGTAGGGGAGTCAAAGACTGCCTTGAAATGCCGGGGGGTAAGCAGACGCTTTTCCCGACTGAAGTCCTGACTCACCTCCAGTACCGGATTATCAAACTGCCAGACGCGCACGACCTTTGGCGCGACGACGCGACAGGACAGCGCGACCGTTCTTGGTAGCCATGCGAGCACGGAAACCGTGGGTACGAGCGCGTTTGATAGTGCTTGGTTGGAAAGTACGTTTCATGTCGTGTTACCTGGTTCGTCCACAACGGGCCGGAATGGCCCCCGTTTTAAGAGACCGGGGATTCTAGAGAAAGCAAGCCTTCAGGTCAATTTCCAACCAGCGTTTCCTTATAAATAGATCTCAGGGGCTTCCAGAACCAAAACCCTGTCCGCCAGACATAAAAATAAAGAAGGGAATTATTTAAAGCTTTTCTGTAAAGCTTGTAAAAGCTAGTCCGGCCTTCTTCTGTGGATAACCATGCTCAGCCCATACAAAACGCGATGTACAGAGAATGACAACTACAGTGGAAAACCGTGGTCAGCCTGTGCTGCGCTATCGGATAACCTGTGTGTGGAATGGCCTGTTATCCACAGGCAGGTTATCCACTGAGTTCTACCCCCAGTTGTCCAATGCCCTCACAGGCGGTTATCCACAGAGCTTATGCACACACCGTTGGTCGCCTTTTTACCGGTTAACGTATTGATTAATCATGCTCACCCCACAACCTGCATGTGGATAAGTGGACGGCTCGCCGCTACAATGGCCGCTTGTTTTTGCCTCACCGGCTTTCAACTTAGGGGATATCCGTGTCAGTGGAACTTTGGCAGCAGTGCGTGGAGCTTTTGCGCGAGGAGCTGCCTGCCCAACAATTCAACACCTGGATCCGTCCACTACAGGTCGAAGCCGAAGGCGACGAGTTGCGCGTCTACGCACCGAACCGTTTTGTGCTGGACTGGGTCAATGAAAAGTACCTCGGTCGCGTCCTTGAACTGCTGGATGAGCACGGCAACGGCATGGCGCCAGCGCTTTCCTTATTAATAGGCAGCAAACGCAGCTCGGCACCACGTGCCGCACCGAATGCACCGTTGGCCGCTGCGCAAGCGTCCCAGGCGCAGGCCAATGCCGCTCCGGCCAGCCCGCCAGCGCCAGCCCCGAGTGCGCCGGCCAAGCGCTCGACGCAGAAAACCGAAGAAGTCAGTGAGGAGCCGTCCCGCGACAGCTTTGATCCGATGGCCGGTGCGGCCTCGCAACAGGCCCCGGTTCGTGCCGAACAGCGCACGGTGCAGGTTGAAGGCGCGCTCAAGCACACCAGTTACCTGAACCGCACCTTCACCTTCGAGAACTTCGTCGAAGGCAAGTCCAACCAGCTCGCCCGCGCGGCGGCCTGGCAGGTGGCGGACAATCCCAAGCACGGTTACAACCCGCTGTTCCTTTATGGCGGCGTCGGCCTGGGTAAAACCCACTTGATGCACGCAGTGGGTAACCACCTATTAAAGAAGAACCCGAATGCCAAGGTCGTTTACCTGCATTCCGAGCGTTTCGTGGCCGACATGGTCAAGGCGCTGCAACTGAACGCGATCAACGAGTTCAAGCGTTTCTACCGCTCGGTGGACGCGCTGCTGATCGACGATATTCAGTTCTTCGCCCGTAAAGAGCGTTCCCAGGAAGAGTTTTTCCACACCTTCAACGCCCTGCTTGAAGGTGGCCAGCAGGTCATTCTCACCAGTGACCGCTACCCGAAAGAAATCGAAGGCCTGGAAGAACGGCTCAAATCCCGCTTCGGCTGGGGCCTGACGGTTGCCGTCGAGCCGCCGGAGCTGGAAACCCGCGTGGCGATCTTGATGAAGAAAGCCGACCAGGCCAAAGTCGAGTTGCCGCACGACGCCGCGTTCTTCATTGCCCAGCGCATTCGTTCCAACGTCCGTGAGCTGGAAGGCGCGCTGAAACGCGTGATCGCCCACTCGCACTTCATGGGTCGCGACATCACCATCGAGTTGATTCGCGAATCCCTGAAAGACTTGTTGGCACTGCAAGACAAACTGGTCTCTGTGGATAACATTCAGCGCACCGTCGCCGAGTACTACAAGATCAAGATCTCCGATCTGCTGTCCAAGCGCCGTTCGCGCTCGGTGGCACGTCCGCGTCAGGTGGCCATGGCATTGTCCAAGGAACTGACCAACCACAGCCTGCCGGAAATCGGCGATGTGTTTGGTGGTCGCGACCACACCACGGTGTTGCACGCCTGCCGCAAGATCAACGAACTTAAGGAATCCGACGCGGACATCCGCGAGGACTACAAGAACCTGCTGCGTACACTGACCACTTGATGAACACCAGCGCAGCTTATTACGGCAAGGGACTAGACCAGGCATTTCACCATTCAACGCGAAGCCCTGTTGAAACCCCTGCAACTGGTCGCAGGCGTAGTCGAGCGCCGACAGACCTTGCCGGTACTGTCCAACGTGCTGCTGGTCGTCGATGGCCAGCAACTGTCGCTGACCGGTACCGACCTGGAAGTCGAGCTGGTGGGTCGCGTGCAACTCGAAGAGCCGGCCGAAACCGGTTCCATCACCGTGCCTGCGCGCAAGCTGATGGACATCTGCAAGAGCCTGCCCAACGACGCACTGATCGACATCAAGGTCGACGAGCAGAAGCTGGTCGTGAAGGCCGGCCGTAGCCGTTTCACCCTGTCGACCCTGCCGGCCAACGATTTCCCGACGGTTGAAGAAGGCCCGGGCTCGCTGACCTGCAGCCTGGAGCAGAGCAAACTGCGTCGTCTGATCGAACGCACCAGCTTCGCAATGGCCCAGCAGGACGTGCGCTATTACCTCAACGGCATGCTGCTGGAAGTCTCGGCCGGTGTGATCCGCGCCGTGGCCACCGACGGTCACCGTCTGGCCATGTGCTCGATGCAGGCCGATATCGGTCAGCCGGATCGCCACCAAGTGATCGTGCCGCGCAAAGGTATCCTCGAGCTGGCGCGTCTGCTCACCGAGCCGGATGGCAACGTCAGCATCGTTCTGGGCCAGCACCATATCCGCGCCACCACCGGCGAATTCACCTTCACCTCTAAGCTGGTCGACGGCAAGTTCCCGGATTACGAGCGCGTTCTGCCGAAGGGCGGCGACAAGCTGGTTCTGGGCGATCGTCAGGCTCTGCGTGAAGCGTTCAGCCGTACCGCGATTCTGTCCAACGAGAAGTACCGCGGCATCCGTCTGCAACTGGCTAACGGTCAGTTGAAGATTCAGGCCAACAACCCGGAGCAGGAAGAAGCGGAAGAAGAAGTGGGCGTTGAATACAACGGCGGTTCGCTGGAAATCGGCTTCAACGTGAGCTACCTGCTCGACGTGCTGGGCGTGATGACCACCGAACAGGTTCGCCTGATCCTGTCCGACTCCAACAGCAGTGCGCTGGTGCAAGAGTCCGACAATGACGACTCGGCTTATGTTGTCATGCCGATGCGTCTGTAATCAGCTGATCCTGGATGTCCTTAAGTCGTGTTTCGGTCACCGCGGTGCGCAATCTGCACCCGGTGACCTTCTCTCCCTCCCCCCGCATCAACATCCTTTACGGCGCCAACGGCAGCGGCAAAACCAGTGTTCTGGAAGCCATTCATCTGCTGGGGCTTGCCCGTTCGTTTCGTAGCACGCGGCTGTTGCCGGTGATCCAGTACGAGCAACTTGCGTGCACCGTGTTCGGTCAGGTCGAATTGGCCGAGGGTGGCCACAGTGCGCTGGGGATATCCCGCGACCGTCAGGGCGAGTTTCAGATCCGCATTGACGGGCAGAACGCCCGCAGTGCTGCGCAACTGGCCGAGATCCTGCCGCTGCAGCTGATCAACCCTGACAGCTTCCGCCTGCTCGAAGGCGCGCCGAAGATTCGCCGGCAGTTTCTCGATTGGGGTGTGTTCCACGTCGAACCGCGTTTCATGGCGACCTGGCAGCGTTTGCAGAAGGCCTTGCGCCAGAGAAACTCCTGGCTGCGGCATGGTACACTTGACGCCGTTTCGCAAGCGGTTTGGGACAGGGAACTGTGCCAGGCCAGCGCTGAAATCGATGAATACCGCCGCGCTTACATCAAAGCCTTGAAACCAGTCTTTGAACAAACCTTGAGCGAACTGGTTGAGCTCGAAGGTTTGACGCTCAGCTATTACCGAGGCTGGGACAAGGACCGGGAATTGAGTGCCGTATTGGCTGGCTCCGTGCAACGGGACCAGCAAATGGGTCATACCCAGGCCGGACCGCAACGGGCTGACTTGCGTCTTAGATTGGGCGCACACAATGCCGCGGACATCTTGTCCCGGGGTCAGCAGAAACTGGTGGTCTGTGCCTTGCGAATTGCCCAGGGGCATCTGGTGAGCCAGGCCCGACGCGGCCAGTGTATTTATCTGGTGGATGACTTGCCGTCCGAGCTGGACGAGAGCCACCGTCGCGCGCTGTGCCGCTTGCTGGAAGACTTACGCTGCCAGGTGTTCATCACCTGTGTAGATCACGAATTATTGAGGGAAGGCTGGCAGACGGAAACGCCTGTCGCTCTGTTCCAGGTGGAACAGGGCCGTATCACCCAGACCCACGACCATCGGGAGTGAAGGCATTGAGCGAAGAAAATACGTACGACTCAACGAGCATTAAAGTGCTGAAAGGCCTGGATGCCGTACGCAAACGTCCCGGTATGTACATTGGTGACACCGACGATGGCAGCGGTCTGCACCACATGGTGTTCGAGGTGGTCGACAACTCGATCTACTAAGCCCGCGCCGGCCACTGCGACGACATCAGCATCATCATCCACCCGGATGAGTCCATCACCGTCATAGACAACGGCCGTGGCATCCCGGTAGACGTGCACAAAGAGGAAGGCGTTTCCGCCGCCGAGGTCATCATGACCGTCCTCCACGCTGGCGGTAAGTTCGACGACAACTCCTACAAGGTATCCGGCGGTCTGCACGGTGTAGGTGTGTCGGTAGTGAACGCCCTGTCCGAAGAGCTGGTACTGACCGTACGCCGCAGCGGCAAGATCTGGGAACAGACCTACGTCCACGGCGTGCCTCAGGCTCCTATGGCAATCGTTGGCGACAGTGAAACCACCGGTACCCAGATCCACTTCAAGGCTTCCAGCGAAACCTTCAAGAACATTCACTTCAGCTGGGACATCCTGGCCAAGCGCATTCGTGAACTGTCCTTCCTCAACTCCGGTGTCGGCATCGTCCTCAAGGACGAGCGCAGCGGCAAGGAAGAGCTGTTCAAGTACGAAGGCGGCCTGCGTGCGTTCGTTGAATACCTGAACACCAACAAGACTGCGGTCAACCAGGTGTTCCACTTCAACATCCAGCGTGAGTACGGCCTCGGCGTGGAAATCGCCCTGCAATGGAACGACAGCTTCAACGAGAACCTGTTGTGCTTCACCAACAACATTCCACAGCGCGACGGCGGTACTCACCTGGTGGGTTTCCGTTCCGCACTGACGCGTAACCTGAACAACTACATCGAGCAGGAAGGTCTGGCGAAGAAGCACAAAGTCGCCACCACCGGTGACGATGCCCGTGAAGGCCTGACCGCGATCATCTCGGTGAAAGTGCCGGATCCAAAGTTCAGCTCGCAGACCAAAGACAAGCTGGTGTCTTCCGAAGTGAAGACCGCGGTCGAGCAGGAGATGGGCAAATACTTCTCCGACTTCCTCCTGGAAAACCCCAACGAAGCCAAGCTGGTCGTCGGCAAGATGATCGACGCGGCCCGTGCCCGTGAAGCGGCGCGTAAAGCCCGTGAGATGACCCGCCGCAAAGGCGCGCTGGACATCGCCGGCCTGCCGGGCAAGCTCGCTGACTGCCAGGAAAAAGATCCTG
>NZ_JBIUVO010000084.1:0-16857 GCF_044742995.1 Pseudomonas sp. NPDC087803 | reverse complement strand
CCCGACCGAACTGCGGGTGGTGCGCATGGTGCTGGAGCAGGCCTTCGTCGATCTGAAGGAAGCCTGGCAGGCGATCATGGAAGTCAATTTCGAGTACATCAACTCGGAAGTGAACCCGGCCATGGCCAACATCGTCGGCCCGAGCGAAGCGATCGTGGTCTCCACCTTCCACATTGAACTCGATGGCGGTGGCGGCGACCTGCACGTGACCATGCCGTACTCGATGATCGAGCCGGTGCGCGAAATGCTCGACGCCGGTTTCCAGTCGGACCTCGACGATCAGGACGAGCGCTGGGTCAATGCCCTGCGTCAGGACGTGCTCGATGTCGATGTACCGATCGGCGCCACTGTGGCCCGCCGCCAGTTGAAGCTGCGCGACATCCTGCACATGCAGCCGGGGGACGTGATCCCGGTCGAGATGCCGGAAGACATGATCATGCGCGCCAACGGCGTACCGGCCTTCAAGGTCAAGATGGGCTCGCACAAAGGCAACCTCGCGTTGCAGGTGATCGAGCCGATCGAGCGTCGCTGAAGCGCCGCTCTCACCCCCACGCATTTAACTGAATTGTTGCCCGCCGAGGACAAATGATGAACGACGAAATGAACGCCCAGGACGATCAGGCACTGGCCGACGAATGGGCTGCGGCTCTGGAAGAGACCGGTGATGGCAGCCAGGCTGACATCGACGCGCTGCTCGCGGCCGACGCTGGCGCTGCAAGCTCCAACCGTCTGCCGATGGAAGAGTTCGGCAGCGTGCCGAAAAACAACGATCCGGTGACGCTGGACGGTCCGAACCTGGACGTGATCCTCGACATCCCGGTGTCGATCTCGATGGAAGTGGGCAGCACCGACATCAACATTCGCAACCTGCTGCAACTGAATCAGGGTTCGGTGATTGAGTTGGATCGTCTGGCCGGTGAGCCGCTGGACGTGCTGGTCAACGGCACGCTGATCGCGCACGGCGAAGTGGTGGTGGTCAACGAGAAGTTCGGCATCCGCCTGACCGACGTGATCAGCCCAAGCGAACGCATCAAGAAGCTGCGCTGAGTGAAACGGTTCCTGTGGGCGCTGCTGGCGCTGCCGATGAGTGTGCTGGCCGCTGAACCGGCCGCCACGTCCGCCGCTGCGGGTGCCGCGCCGGCGATCGGCAGCGGTGTGGCCGGGCAACTGACGCAACTGGTGTTCGGTCTGTTGCTGGTGCTGGGGTTGATCTTCTTCCTCGCCTGGCTGCTGCGCCGGGTGCAGCAGTCCGGGCCGGCAGGCAAGGGCCAGGTGATCGAGCTGATCGGCTCCCGCGCACTCGGTCCGCGCGACCGCTTGATGCTGGTGCAGGTTGGCAACGAACAGATTCTGTTGGGCCTCAGCCCTGGCACCATCACCGCGCTGCACGTGCTCAAGGAGCCGGTGCAGGTGCCGAGCAGCAGCGAAAAAGCGACCCCGGAATTTGCCCAGCATCTGCTGAAGATTCTCGGCAAGGATCAGAAGGATAAGAAGTAATGGGTGCGCTACGCATCGTCTTGACGCTGGCCCTGATGCTGGCCGCGCCACTGGCATTCGCCGCCGACCCGTTGTCGATTCCGGCGATCACGCTGGGCACCAACGCCGACGGCGCGCAGGAGTATTCGGTCAGCCTGCAGATCCTGCTGATCATGACCGCCCTGAGCTTCATTCCGGCGGCCGTGATCCTGATGACCAGTTTCACCCGGATCATCATCGTCTTCTCGATCCTGCGTCAGGCCCTCGGCCTGCAACAGACGCCGTCGAACCAGATCCTTACCGGCATGGCGCTGTTCCTGACCATGTTCATCATGGCCCCGGTGTTTGATCGGGTGAACAACGATGCGCTGCAGCCGTACCTGGCGGAAAAACTCACCGCGCAGCAAGCGGTGGAAAAGGCCCAGGTACCGATCAAGGACTTCATGCTCGCCCAGACCCGCACCAGCGATCTGGAGCTGTTCATGCGCTTGTCCAAGCGCACCGACATCGCCACCCCGGATCAGGCACCGCTGACCATTCTGGTGCCGGCGTTCGTCACCTCTGAACTGAAAACCGCGTTCCAGATCGGCTTCATGATCTTCATCCCGTTCCTGATCATCGACCTGGTCGTGGCCAGTGTGCTGATGGCGATGGGTATGATGATGCTCTCGCCGCTGATCATTTCCCTGCCGTTCAAGATCATGCTGTTCGTACTGGTGGATGGCTGGGCGCTGATTATCGGCACCCTGGCCAGTAGCTTCGGAGGTGTTTCGCCATGACGCCGGAAGTGGCGGTCGATATCTTTCGTGAAGCGCTGTGGCTGACCACGATGATGGTCGCAATCCTCGTCGTGCCGAGCCTGCTGGTCGGCCTGCTGGTGGCGATGTTCCAGGCCGCCACCCAGATCAACGAACAGACTCTGAGCTTCCTGCCGCGTCTGCTGGTCATGCTGGTGACCCTGATCGTTGCCGGTCCGTGGCTGGTGCAGACGTTCATGGAGTACATCATCCAGCTCTACAAGAACATTCCGATGGTCATCGGCTGAGCCATGCAATCGCTGCTTCAGCTGACCGACACCCAGATCAGTACCTGGGTGGCATCGTTCATGTTGCCGCTGTTTCGCGTCGCCTCGATGCTGATGGTCATGCCGGTGTTCGGTACCACTTTGGTGTCGCGTCGTGTGCGCCTGTATTTCGCCGTGGCCATCACCGTGTGCATCGCCCCGGGGCTGCCGCCGATGCCGGACGTCAGTCCGCTTGCTCTGAGCGGCTGGTTGCTGATCGCCGAGCAGATTCTGGTCGGTGCGGTGCTCGGGTTTTCCCTGCAACTGTTTTTCCAGGCGTTTGCCGTCGCCGGGCAGATTGTCGCGATCCAGATGGGCATGGGCTTCGCCTCGATGGTCGACCCGGCCAACGGCGTCTCGGTGGCGGTGATCGGGCAGTTCTTCACCATGCTGGTGACCCTGCTGTTCCTGTCGATGAACGGCCATCTGGTGGTCTTCGAAGTGCTCACCGAAAGCTTCACCACGCTGCCGGTCGGCGGCGGGTTGATGACCGCGCAATACTGGGAACTGGCCGGCAAACTCGGCTGGGTGCTGGGGGCGGCGTTGTTGCTGGTGCTGCCGGCGGTGACTGCGCTGCTGGTGGTCAACATTGCGTTCGGCGTGATGACCCGCGCCGCGCCGCAACTGAACATCTTCTCCATCGGTTTTCCGCTGACCCTGGTGCTGGGCCTGTTCATTGTCTGGGTGGGTCTGGCGGACATCCTCAATCAGTATCAACCGCTGGCCTCCGAGGCTCTGCAGTTGTTACGCGAACTGGCACGGGCGCGCTGAGGCATGGCTGAGAGCGAAAGCGGTCAGGACAAAACAGAAGACCCCACGGAGAAACGCAAAAAGGACTCCCGTGAGAAGGGTGAGATTGCCCGTTCCAAAGAGCTCAACACCCTCGCGGTGATGCTCGCCGGTGCCGGTGGTCTGTTGGTGTTCGGCGGCATGCTGGCGCAGGAATTGATGGACCTGATGCGCCTGAATTTCTCGCTGTCGCGGGAAGTGATCATGGATCAGAAGTCCATGGGCACGTTCCTGCTGATCTCGGGCAAGATCGCGCTGGTGGCGATTCAGCCGATCATGATCACCCTGTTGCTGGCCGCACTGATCGGGCCGATTTCCCTTGGCGGCTGGCTGTTCGCCGCTGGCTCCATGGCGCCGAAATTCAGCCGGATGAACCCCGGTGCAGGCCTCAAGCGCATGTTCTCGATGAAGGCCGTGATCGAGTTGGTCAAGGCGTTGGCCAAGTTCCTCATCACCCTGTTCGTGGCGCTGATGGTGTTGTCGGCCGACATTGACGACTTCCTGCGCATCGCCCATGAGCCGCTGGAGCAGGCGATCATTCACAGCGTGACGCTGGTGGGCTGGAGCTCGCTGTGGTTGGCCTGCGGTTTGATCATCATCGCTGCGGTCGACGTGCCGGTGCAGTTGTGGGAAAGCCACAAGAAACTGCTGATGACCAAGCAGGAAGTGCGCGACGAGCACAAGGATCAGGAAGGCCGGCCAGAGGTCAAACAGCGCATCCGTCAGACCCAGCGCGAGATGTCGCAGCGGCGGATGATGGCGGCGATTCCCGATGCCGACGTGGTCATCACCAACCCGACCCACTACGCCGTCGCGCTCAAGTACGACTCGGAGAAGGGCGGGGCGCCGGTGTTGCTGGCCAAGGGCAGCGACTTCCTGGCGCTGAAGATCCGCGAAATCGCCGTGGCCAACAACGTCATGCTCCTCGAATCGCCGGGGCTGGCGCGCTCGATCTACTACTCCACCGAACTCGACCAGGAAATCCCCGGCGGCCTCTATCTGGCGGTCGCTCAGGTATTGGCCTACGTCTATCAGATCCGCCAGTACCGCGCCGGCAAGGGCAAACGCCCGGATCCACTCAAGGACGATCTGCCGATCCCACCGGATCTGCGCCGCGATTCCTGACCTGACAGTGACGCAATAAAAACCGCCATCCTGATTGAACGGGACGGCGGTTTTTTATGCCTGAAGACATCTGTCGGCTGTGAGGCCGCTTTCGCGAGCAAGCCCGCTCCCACAGGTTCGGCGTGTAGGCACAGGTTTGTGATCGACCCCAATTCCTGTGGGAGCAGGCTTGCTCGCGAAGACGTTAGCAGCCGCAACGCCTCATTCAAAGCTTGTCACCGATCCCTGTTACTGCGGCAATTGCAGGTTATCCAGCGCCCGATTCACCGCCAGTTCCCCAAGCATGATCAATTGCGCAATGCCCAGCAGCGTCCTGCGCTGCGACGCGGGCATCAGGTGGGCGAAGTCATTGGCGATGGTTCTGGCTGAGGCGAGTGTTTCGCAGGCATCGGCCAGCAGTTCCTCGTTTTTGAAGTCTGCGGTCACGGCATACATCGAGCGGGTTTTACGTTGAATCGGAGTGGCGCCGAGCGGGCAGAGAACGGCGCAACTGCAATATCTGCCTTTCGTCTGGAAGCAGGTCGTACCTGTCATGTTTTACAGGTGTGGAATAAGTGCATTTGCGGTTTGCTTGCTGGGTGGCGCCGCACAGTCGGTGCGCGCATTTCTGTGACAACAAGGAGAAAGGCAATGAAAGGTAAATTCATAAGCTATGACGAGAGCACGGGTGAGGTGAAGATTGAGGCGGACACTCAAGTCGAATCCTCTATCAACGAGGCCATCCGTTCCCAGGCGCGTAAAGAGATCATTTTCGGCGTAAAGAACCCCCAACGAGTTGATTTATCCACCAGGTCTAAAACGATAAGTGAGAAAAAGTTTTACTACCTCATCGTTCCTGAGGGGCATAGGAGCAGGTTTAAAATCACACCGAACGCGGAGGTTGAGTTTGAGCTTGTGGAAAAGGGGTCAACGGACGTGAAAAGTATCAGTTTTTGAGTAGTCTGGTGTTTTTGAGCAATTTTGCCGATTCCATCAGATCTGCGCCGCGAGTTCTGCCGCTACTGTGATGGAAAAACGCCGTCTCGATTGAACGGGGCGGCAGTTTTTTATGCTGACCCAATGTTATTACGGCCTCCTGCCACAGGTTTTTGCCTGCCTTCTTGGCCCGGCAATTCCAGATTATCCAGCGCTCGATTCACCGCCAGTTCCCCCACCTGACCAATGAAACTTCGGCTCCTGCCGCAGTCACTGTGGCGAGGGAGCTTGCTCCCGCTGGGCTGCGCAGCGGCCCTAAAACCTGTCACCGCGATCTTTCAGGAATACCGCGAGTTCAGGGTTTACGGCTGCTGCGCAGCCGAGCGGGAGCGAGCTCCCTCGCCACAGTTTCTCGTCTGACTTCTCAGCCCGGCAACTCCAGATTATCCAGCGCGCGATTCACTGCCAGTTCCCCAAGCATGATCAGTTGCGCAATCCCCAGCAGCGTCCGGCGCTGCGAAGCCGGTATGAGGTGGGCGAAGTCATTGGCGATGGTTCTGGCTGAGGCGAGTGTTTCGCAGGCATCGGCCAGCAGTTCCTCGTTTTTGAAGTCTGCGGTCACGGCATACATCGAGCGGGTTTTACGTTGAATGGGCGTGGCGCCGGGCGAGCAGAGGTAGTGGTCGAGGGCGCGGTCGGCCGCTTCGTGGAGTTTTTTTGAATCGAGGGATTCGTAGGGGGAGGTGGCGTCGGTTTCGGGTGGGTTGGGTGTTGGTTTGATCATGGTGAAGCCTCTAGAGTAGTGAAGCTGACACCGTTCGCTGCTAACGAAGGAGGTGGCGGCTGTACGCGGGTTAGCAGACCAGGACTCTAGAACCCGGCGCACCGAAGTGCCCCACGCAAAGCCGCCATAACGACTACGGACTTTGTGCGTCTAGAGAAAACCCAGGCTGCTAAACCCGATCACTGAACAATCAGCGACCGACCCACAATAGAACCCGCCCCCAAGGCGCACAAGCCGGCGGATTCTGGCGTAGCTGTAGGCAATGGCGCAAGGATGTGTAGCCTTGGAGGCGTGTCTTTAAGTGTCTTTTAAACACCAGAGTTTAAAGAACAATTTGCGCTGACTGCACTGACCCCTTCGCGAGCAGGCTCGCTCCCACATTTGGAATGTATTCCACTCGCGGATTTGGAATGCATTTCCACTGTGGGAGCGAGCCTGCTCGCGAAGGCGTCAGTCCAGGCGCGAAATTTCCCGTTACGCCCTCAGCCTGATGCCTTTGGTCTGAAAGCAGGCGTGACCTGTCAACTCTGACAGGTGTGCTTACCTTCCTTTTGCCGTTTGATTGCGGGGTGATGCCGCGTAATTCGCGCGACTGCAAGGGAGCAAGGGAGCAAGGCAATGAAAGGCACATTCAGCAGCTATGACCCGAAAACCGGTAAAGGCACCATCACGCCAGATCCAGAGTCTGCATCGCCAGGTTTTTCTTTTGGCGCGGCCGCGGCGGGCGTGCTGTTCGCCGAAGATTACCCGTTCAGCATTCCACTGGCTGAAGCCGGACGTGTGAAGATCAAAAAGGATAAAGCGGTGGAGTTCGACAAGCCATCAACGGCTGGTGGCGAAGCCACGAACCTGAAGTATTAGTTTCCCCCCGAAACCAAAAGATCGCAGCCTGCGGCAGCTCCTACACCGATCTCTGTAGGAGCTGCCGCAGGCTGCGATCTTTTGATCCTGCTTTTGAAAAGCCAAAGATCGTCCGATCGCGGCCCAAGCCTTCGGCAGCTCCTACAGAGGGGAGCAGTGAAGTGTTCTACTGCGGCAGTTCCAGATTATCCAGCGCCCGATTCACTGCCAGTTCCCCAAGCATGATCAATTGCGCGATCCCCAGCAGCGTCCTGCGCTGTGATGCGGGTATCAGGTGGGCGAAGTCATTGGCGATGGTTCTGGCTGAGGCGAGTGTTTCGCAGGCATCGGCCAGCAGTTCCTCGTTTTTGTAGTCTGCGGTCACGGCATACATCGAGCGGGTTTTACGTTGAATGGGCGTGGCGCCGGGCGCGCAGAGGTAGTGGTCGAGGGCGCGGTCGGCCGCTTCGTGGAGTTTTTTTGAATCGAGGGATTCGTAGGGGGAGGTGGCGTCGGTTTCGGGTGGGTTGGGTGTTGGTTTGATCATGGTGAAGCTCCGTGGTTGATTTAGCCGCCACGGCTCATCGCTAAACAAGTAAAGGTGGCGGCTGTACGCAGGTTAGCGATCCGGGTCACAGAAACCCCGGGTAGACCCGAAGGTCTCCCACGCACAGCCACCATGAAATCAAGTGCAGGTCGAAAAACTGCAATTGAGATTGGGCATTGGTGCGTCTGTAAGGTGTCGGATCGCTAAACCCGATCGCTGATTCGTCAGCGACCGACCCACAATAGAACCCGACCCCAAGGCGCACAAGCCGGCGGATTCTGGCGTAGCTGTAGGCAATGGCGCAAGGATGTGTAGCCTTGGAGGCGTGTCTTTAAGTGTCTTTTAAACATCGGCGTTTAAAAGGCGCAGTGGCTCCTGATTCTGCGGTGTGGCTGCTGGCCTCTTCGCGGGCAAGCCCGCTCCCACAGGGGGGGCTGGGTGATATGCCAAATCTGTATTCACCCGAGGATCAAATGTGGGAGCGGGCTTGCTCGCGAAAGCGTCAGTGCAGGCGCCACAGTTTCCCCAATAAGCCGTCACTTGGCTGGACAATCAAAAGATCGCAGCCTGCGGCAGCTCCTACAGAGATCGGTGCAGGAGCTGCCGCAGGCTGCGATCTTTTTGGTCTGCGCAAAAGTTGGAAGGCTTCTTGCAGTAGCCGCCGTGCGCCTGCTTTGGGCGTCAAAAGTTTGCTTTAAAGGAACGGGGAAAACCGGTGGATCGCTCTCAGTTAATCAACAGCGCACGCTCGAACATTGCCGACCTCAGTCGAGGCAATCTGGGCGTGCCGTTGTTGCTGCTGGTCATGCTGGCCATGATGATGCTGCCGGTGCCGCCGTTCCTGCTGGACGTGTTCTTCACCTTCAACATCGCGCTGTCGATTGTCGTTCTGCTGGTCTGCGTGTACGCGCTGCGGCCACTGGATTTCGCGGTGTTCCCGACCATTCTGCTGGTGGCGACGCTGCTGCGGCTGGCGTTGAACGTGGCCTCGACGCGGGTGGTGATGCTCCACGGTCAGGACGGCCACGCCGCTGCCGGTAAGGTGATCCAGGCCTTCGGTGAAGTGGTGATCGGCGGTAACTACGTGGTCGGTATCGTGGTCTTTGCGATCCTGATGATCATCAACTTCGTCGTGGTGACCAAAGGTGCCGGGCGGATTTCCGAGGTGAGCGCGCGCTTCACCCTCGATGCAATGCCCGGCAAACAAATGGCGATCGACGCCGACCTCAACGCCGGTCTGATCGACCAGAACCAGGCCAAGCTGCGCCGTCAGGAAGTCGCGCAAGAGGCCGAGTTTTACGGTTCGATGGACGGTGCCAGCAAGTTCGTCCGGGGTGACGCCATCGCCGGCCTGCTGATTCTGTTCATCAACCTCATCGGCGGTATGGCTGTCGGTATCTTCCAGCACAACATGACCTTCGCCGACGCGGGCAAGGTTTACGCCTTGCTGACCATCGGTGACGGTTTGGTGGCGCAATTGCCATCACTGTTGTTATCGACAGCAGCAGCGATCATGGTGACCCGTGCTTCCGGCTCGGAAGACATGGGCAAACAGATCAACCGGCAGATGTTCGCCTCGCCCAAAGCCTTGGCGGTGGCTGCTGGTCTGATGGCGGTCATGGGCCTGGTGCCGGGCATGCCGCACTTCTCGTTCCTGAGCATGGCCGCGCTGGCTGCCGGTGGCGCCTACCTGTTCTGGAAAAAGCAGAACGTCGCCAAGGTGCAGGCGCTGCAAGAGGTTCAGCGTCAGCAGGAACTGCTGCCGTCGCCGGCCCGCGCCATGGAAACCAAGGAGCTGGGCTGGGATGACGTGACGCCGATCGACATGATCGGCCTGGAAGTCGGCTATCGCCTGATCCCGCTGGTGGATCGCAATCAGGGCGGTCAATTGCTGGCGCGGATCAAGGGCGTGCGCAAGAAGCTCTCGCAGGATCTGGGCTTCCTGATGCCGACCGTGCACATTCGCGACAACCTCGATCTGGCGCCGAGCGCCTACCGCCTGACGCTGATGGGGGTGATCCTGGCCGAAGCCGAGATCTACCCGGATCGCGAACTGGCGATCAACCCGGGGCAGGTCTACGGCACGCTCAACGGCATTACCGCCAAAGATCCGGCTTTCGGCCTGGAGGCGGTATGGATCGAAGTCAGCCAGCGCGCGCAGGCGCAATCGCTCGGTTACACCGTGGTCGACGCCAGTACCGTGGTCGCCACGCACTTGAACCAGATTCTGTACAAGCACTCCAGCGAGCTGATCGGCCACGAAGAAGTGCAGCAACTCATGCAATTGCTGGCCAAAAGCTCGCCGAAACTGGCTGAAGAGTTGGTGCCGGGTGTGGTGTCGCTGTCGCAGTTGCTCAAAGTGCTGCAGGCGCTGCTGGCCGAACACGTGCCGGTGCGCGACATTCGCAGCATCGCCGAAGCCATCGCCAACAACGCCGCGAAGAGTCAAGATACCGCCGCTTTGGTGGCCGCAGTACGCGTCGGGGTATCTCGCGCCATCGTCCAAAGCATTGTAGGCACTGACTCCGAGCTGCCTGTGATCACCTTGGAACCAAGGTTGGAACAAATATTGCTCAATAGTCTGCAGAAGGCAGGACAAGGCTCGGAAGAGGGCGTTCTGCTGGAGCCAAGCATGGCCGAGAAGCTGCAGCGTTCGCTCATCGAAGCGGCGCAGCGTCAGGAAATGCAAGGTCAACCGGTGATCCTGTTGGTAGCAGGCCCGATCCGCGCGATGCTCTCGCGCTTTGGCCGCCTCGCCGTCCCGGGACTGCATGTGCTGGCCTACCAGGAAATACCGGACAACAAGCAAGTGACCATCGTTGCGACAGTAGGGCCCAACGGCTGAGGTAGTGGTTTATGCAAGTTAAGCGTTTCTTTGCCGCCGATATGCGTCAGGCCATGAAGCTGGTTCGTGATGAGCTGGGCGCTGATGCCGCGATCATTGGCAACCGCCGCATTGCCGGCGGTGTCGAGCTGACGGCGGCACTGGATTACAAATTGTCGGCGCTGGCGCCACGGGTTCCGAACATGGAACTCGAGGACGAGCTGCGCAAGACTCAGTCGCGCATCGTCACCGCCCAGGCCGAGCTGAGCCTGCGGGGCGAAGCCGATGGCAACACCAATCGCCAGTTGTTCGCCGGGCTGCCGTTGACGGCCGGCCTGCCGCTGACCGCTGCCGAACCGTTGAGCGAACCGACCTATGCCGCCCCGGCGCGTCCGGCTCCGGCACCTGCGCAGGCGTCCGCCGGCGTCGATCCGCGTGCGCTGGATTCGATGCGCTTCGAATTGAACAGTCTGCGTGAGCTGATGGAAGTGCAGCTCGGCACCCTGGCCTGGAATCAGCTGCAAGGCAGCCGTCCGGCCCAAGCCAATCTGTATCGCCGTCTGCAACGCATCGGTCTGTCCGGACCGTTGTCGCGCGATCTGCTGGCGATGATCACCGACATCGAAGAACCGCGTCAGGCCTGGCGCATGCTGCTCGCGCACCTCGCGCGGATGATCGCGGTACCGGAAGTCGAGCCGCTGGAAGAGGGCGGGGTGATTGCCATGGTCGGCCCGGCCGGCATGGGCAAGACCACCACCCTGGCCAAACTCGCTGCGCGCTACGTGCTTAAGTACGGCGCGCAGAACGCGGCGCTGGTCAGCATGGACAGTTTCCGCATCGGCGCGCAGGAACAACTCAAGACCCTGGGGCGGATTCTCAATGTGCCGGTTACGCACGTCGATCCGGGCCAGTCGCTGGTACAGGCGCTGGATCCATTGCTGCGCAAACGCGTGGTGCTGATTGACACCGCTGGCTTGCAGGCCAGCGACCCGGCACTGCGCATGCAGCTGGAAAGTCTGGCCGGGCGTGGCATCCGTTCAAAAAATTATCTGGTCCTGGCAACCACCAGCCAGAAACAGGTTCTAACCGCCGCTTATCACAGTTACAAGCGTTGCGGGCTTGCCGGCTGCATCCTGACTAAACTGGATGAGACGGCCAGCCTCGGCGAAGTGTTGAGCCTGGCGATCAGTCATGAATTGCCGGTCGCGTACCTGACCGACGGCCCACGGATTCCGGATGATCTGCATCTGCCGCGCCGTCATCAATTGGTCAGCCGCGCCGTCAGCGTGCAAATGCAGGAAGAACCCAGCGAAGAAGCCATGGCTGACATGTTCGCTGATATCTACCACAGCCCGACCAAGCAGGTTGGCTGAGGTAATGAACAGTTTTTGTACCTACATCGATGGTCTGCCATGCATTGTTCCGGTTGAGAACGCGCAGCCAGTAATGTGGCCTCCGTCTATGCAAGACAAGGTAAAGAAATAACATGGGCAGCATGCATCCCGTACAGGTGATCGCGGTGACCGGCGGCAAAGGTGGCGTCGGCAAGACTAACGTGTCAGTGAACTTGTCTCTGGCGCTGGCAGAGCTTGGCCGTCGGGTCATGCTGCTGGACGCCGATCTGGGGCTGGCGAACGTCGACGTTCTGCTGGGACTGACCCCCAAACGCACTTTGGCCGATGTCATCGAAGGCCGCTGTGAGCTGCGCGACGTGCTGTTGCAGGGCCCCGGCGGGATCCGCATCGTGCCGGCCGCTTCCGGCACCCAGAGCATGGTGCACCTGAGCCCGGCACAACACGCCGGTCTGATTCAGGCCTTCAGCGACATCGGCGACAACCTCGATGTGCTGGTGATCGACACCGCTGCGGGTATTGGTGACTCGGTAGTCAGTTTTGTCCGCGCCGCGCAGGAAGTGTTGCTGGTGGTCTGCGACGAGCCGACCTCGATCACCGACGCCTACGCGCTGATCAAACTGCTCAACCGCGACTACGGCATGAACCGCTTCCGCGTCCTCGCCAACATGGCGCAGAGCCCGCAGGAAGGCCGCAACCTGTTCGCCAAGTTGACCAAGGTCACGGATCGCTTCCTCGACGTCGCCTTACAATACGTCGGCGCGGTGCCGTACGACGAAAGCGTGCGCAAGGCAGTGCAGAAGCAGCGAGCGGTCTATGAAGCCTTTCCGCGTTCCAAGTGCGCGCTGGCGTTCAAGGCGATCGCGCAGAAGGTCGATACCTGGCCGCTGCCTGCCAACCCGCGCGGTCACCTGGAGTTTTTCGTCGAGCGCCTCGTGCAGCAAACGGCAGGGCCTGTGCTATGACCGCCAGCGGTATGAACTACTACAAGAAGTCAGCACGTGACGCGCAGTACGAGTTGATCGAGCGTTACGCGCCACTGGTCAAGCGCATTGCCTATCACCTGCTGGCGCGCTTGCCGGCGAGTGTGCAGGTGGAAGACCTGATTCAGGCCGGGATGATCGGCCTGCTCGAAGTCTCGACCAAATACGACGCCAGCAAAGGCGCCAGTTTCGAAACGTACGCGGGCATCCGGATCCGCGGCGCGATGCTCGATGAAGTGCGCAAGGGGGACTGGGCGCCACGCTCGGTTCACCGCAACACCCGTATGGTCAGTGACGCAATTCGTTCAATTGAAGCTAAAACCGGCCGTGATGCTAAAGATCACGAGGTTGCGGCCGAACTCCAATTGAGTCTCGACGATTACTACGGGATTTTGAATGACACCCTGGGCAGCCGCTTGTTCAGTTTCGACGACCTGTTGCAGGACGGCGAACACGAAGGGCTGCACGAGGATGGCGCGAGTGCTCATCTTGAGCCGTCACGCGATCTGGAAGATGAACGCTTCCAGGCGGCGCTGGCGGACGCGATTGCCAATTTGCCGGAGCGTGAGCGACTGGTGTTGGCGCTGTACTACGACGAAGAGCTGAACCTCAAGGAGATCGGTGAAGTCCTTGGCGTCAGTGAATCGCGGGTCAGCCAGTTACTCAGCCAGTGCGCGGCCCGTTTGCGGGGGCGTTTGGGGGAGTGGCGAGCGCGCTGAAGGCAGTGTGGGGACACTGCGAACGAGGCTGGTGCGGTGATGAACGGCACCGGTCTTGCTCTGTTGTGCTCCAGACAGTCTTCGAGTGCTGCGCCGATTGATTGAAGTGGCGCGTCCAGGTGCTGGGCGCGTTTAAGACTGCTTGGAGGTCGAATTGAACAAAGA
Source organism: Pseudomonas sp. NPDC087803 (assembly GCF_044742995.1). Taxonomy (NCBI): domain Bacteria; kingdom Pseudomonadati; phylum Pseudomonadota; class Gammaproteobacteria; order Pseudomonadales; family Pseudomonadaceae; genus Pseudomonas; species Pseudomonas sp. NPDC087803. The sequence goes on along the minus strand of NZ_JBIUVO010000084.1, from coordinate 3,275 downwards.
CATGAAAATCCTCATCGTTGATGACTTCTCAACGATGCGGCGGATCATCAAGAACCTGCTGCGCGATCTCGGGTTCACCAACACCGTCGAGGCCGACGATGGCACTACCGCCATTCCGGTACTCAACAGCGGCAGCATCGACTTTCTGGTAACGGACTGGAACATGCCGGGCATGACCGGTATCGACTTGCTGCGCCACGTGCGTGCCGATGAAAAACTCAAGCATCTGCCCGTGCTGATGGTGACCGCTGAAGCCAAGCGCGAGCAAATCATCGAGGCTGCTCAGGCCGGTGTGAACGGCTACGTGGTCAAACCTTTCACGGCTCAGGCGTTGAAAGACAAAATCGAGAAGATTTTCGAACGCATCGGCTGATGACGCGCGGGGGAGCTATGGAGCATAACGAATCTTCACAGGGCGATTTCGAGTCGACCCTGAAAAAACACGCGGTCGAACTGGTCGAGAGCCTTGAAAAAGGCAGGTTCGGCGACGCTGTGCAACTGATCCATGAGCTCAATCAGACCCGTGACCGCGGCCTGTATCAGGAAGTGGGCAAGCTCACACGCGAACTGCACAGTGCGATCGTCAATTTCCAGATCGATCCGCACATGCCGCAGGCCGAGGAAGTGTCGCAAATCACCGACGCCACCGAACGCCTGGGCTATGTGGTCAAGCTGACCGAAGCCGCGGCCAACCGCACCATGGATCTGGTGGAAAGCGCCACGCCGGTGGTCAATGGCCTGGCCGATGAAGCCCAGGCCTTGAGCACCGACTGGGGGCGCTTCATGCGTCGTGAAGTCGGAGCTGAAGAGTTCCGCGAGCTGGCGCGCCGGGTCGACGGTTTTCTGTCACGCAGCAGCACGGACAACCGTGCGGTGTCGAGCAACCTCAACGACATCCTGCTGGCTCAGGATTACCAGGACCTCACCGGTCAGGTGATCAAGCGTGTGACCCAACTGGTCACCGAAGTCGAAAGCAATTTGCTCAAACTCGTACTCATGGCCAGTCAGGTTGACCGCTTTGCGGGCATCGAACACGACCGTGCCGCGATGCTTGCGGAAAAAGATCCACAAAAACATCTCTCGCAGGGTGAAGGTCCGCAGATTCATGCCGATAAACGAGAAGACGTTGTGTCCGGTCAGGACGATGTGGACGATTTGTTATCCAGCCTTGGATTCTAGAGTTTTGGAATTTTAGGTTTTTTGGGTTTTTAGACCTGTAGGAGCACCCCATTAATGAGCTTCGGCGCCGATGAAGAGATCCTTCAGGATTTCCTGGTTGAGGCCGGCGAGATTCTTGAGCAACTGTCCGAACAACTGGTCGAGCTGGAAAGCCGCCCGGATGACGCAGACCTGCTCAACGCAATTTTTCGCGGTTTCCACACTGTAAAAGGGGGCGCCGGCTTCCTTCAGCTCAACGAGCTGGTGGAGTGCTGTCACATCGCCGAAAACGTGTTCGACATCCTGCGCAAGGGTGAGCGTCGCGTTGATGCAGAACTGATGGACGTGGTGCTTGAAGCACTGGACGCGGTGAACAGCATGTTCAGCGAAGTCCGTGAACGTGCACCGATCACGGCGGCCACTCCGGAACTGCTGGCCGCGCTGGCGCGTCTGGCCGAGCCGCAAGCGGCCGACGAAGCCCCGGTTTCGCCAGTGGCCGAGATGATCGAAGAACTGGTCGTCGAAGGCGACTCGAGCGATTCGGGCGACATCACCGATAACGAATTTGAACAGCTGCTGGATTCGCTGAACGCCGTCAAGGCCGAAGCCGAAGCCCCGGCCGCTGCTGCACCGGCGCCGACTGCCGATACGGCTGCCAGCGATGAAATCACCGACGCTGAATTCGAGTCGTTGCTCGATCAGTTGCACGGCAAAGGCCAGTTCGCGGCGGATGCCGTGGCACCGGCAGCGGCCACTCCGGCGGCACCGGCTGCCGGTGACAGCTCGGACATCACCGACGACGAATTCGAAGCACTGCTCGATCAGTTGCATGGCAAGGGCAACTTTGCCGTTGAAGCACTCGAGTCGGCGATTGCCTCGGCACCGGCTGCGCCAGCCGCTCCGGTCGCTGCTGCCGCCGGCAGTGATCTGATCAGCGATCACGAGTTCGAATCGCTGCTCGACGAGTTGCACGGCAAAGGCAAGTTCACCGATGTCGGCGCCGCTGCTGCGGGCACCGCGTCGACCGTGGCGACGCCAGCTGCCAAGGCTGCGGTCGCTCCGGCTGCTGCACCGAAGGCAGCGCCCAAGCCTGAGCCAAAAGCCGAAGCGCCAAAACCGGCTGCCGCTGCTGCACCGGCTCCGGCCCGCGCCGCCGCTGCTCCGCCGCCGGAAAAACCGGCCAGCGAAGCCGAGACCACCGTGCGGGTCGATACCGCGCGTCTCGACGAAATCATGAACATGGTTGGCGAGCTGGTGCTGGTGCGTAACCGCCTGGTGCGCCTGGGTCTCAACAGCGGCGACGAAGCCATGTCCAAGGCCGTGTCGAACCTCGACGTGGTCACGGCTGACTTGCAGACCGCGGTGATGAAGACCCGGATGCAGCCGATCAAGAAGGTCTTCGGGCGCTTCCCGCGTCTGGTTCGCGACCTCGCGCGTCAGCTCAAGAAAGAGATCAACCTGGAACTGGTGGGTGAAGAAACCGACCTCGACAAAAACCTTGTCGAGGCCCTGGCCGACCCGCTGGTCCACTTGGTGCGCAACGCGGTCGACCACGGCATCGAGTCGCCAGAAGAACGCGAAGCGTCGGGCAAGGCCCGCGGTGGTCGCGTGGTACTGGCCGCCGAGCAGGAAGGCGATCACATCCTGTTGTCGATCTCTGACGACGGCAAGGGCATGGACCCGAACGTCCTGCGTTCGATCGCGGTAAAACGCGGTGTGATGGACAAGGACGCGGCCGATCGCCTGAGCGATACCGAGTGCTACAACCTGATCTTCGCCCCGGGTTTCTCGACCAAGACCGAGATTTCCGACGTGTCCGGCCGCGGTGTTGGCATGGACGTGGTGAAGACCAAGATTTCCCAGCTCAACGGTTCGATCAACATCTACTCGACCAAGGGCCAGGGCTCGAAGATCGTCATCAAGGTGCCGCTGACGCTTGCGATCATGCCGACCCTGATGGTGATGCTCGGCAATCAGGCGTTTGCGTTCCCGTTGGTCAACGTCAACGAAATCTTCCACCTCGACCTGTCGACCACCAACGTGGTGGACGGCCAGGAAGTGGTTATCGTGCGGGACAAGGCGCTGCCTTTGTTATACCTCAAGCGCTGGCTTGTCAG
>NZ_JBIUVO010000083.1:13227-19132 GCF_044742995.1 Pseudomonas sp. NPDC087803 | reverse complement strand
AACAAACGCGGCGCCGAAAACGCCACCTACACCAACTTCAAAGGAGCCGAAGGCATCGAGAAGCCCCTCGACAACTTCGCTGAAGAAGTTGCTGCCCAGCTGGCTGCCGCCAAGCAATAAGACGGTTTTTCAACTGTCGCCCGAAAGAGGCTGCCCGCTCACGCGCGCAGCCTCTTTTCAGATGGGGTTACCAATTTTTAATTGGTTTCCACCTGGAACTGACTTACAAAGCCATGTTCCGATGGCGCTGAAGCAGCGCCAAGCTAGAGTGAACGCCAGCTGTAAAACAGCTTGCAAAGAATTTTTTAAATACGCCGCAGGAGAGATTCGCAATGGCTCAGCAGGGCAGTGGTTATCAGGCTCGCTATAAACGCATTCTACTCAAGCTTAGCGGCGAGGCCCTGATGGGCTCGGAAGAGTTCGGGATCGACCCAAAAGTGCTGGATCGGATGGCGCTGGAAGTCGGCCAACTGGTCGGCATCGGCGTACAGGTCGGTCTGGTGATCGGCGGTGGCAACCTGTTCCGTGGCGAGGCCTTGAGCAAGGCTGGCATGGATCGGGTGACAGGCGACCACATGGGCATGCTGGCCACTGTGATGAACGCCCTGGCCATGCGCGATGCGCTGGAACGTGCCAATATCTCGGCCATCGTGATGTCGGCCATTTCCATGGTTGGCGTTACCGATCACTATGATCGCCGCAAAGCCATGCGCCACCTGAACTCCAAGGACGTGGTGATTTTCGCGGCCGGTACCGGCAATCCGTTCTTTACCACGGATTCGGCAGCCTGCCTGCGTGCCATCGAAATCGACGCCGACGTCGTGCTGAAGGCGACCAAGGTCGATGGCGTCTATACCGCTGACCCGTTCAAAGACCCGCATGCCGAGAAGTTCGATCATCTGACTTATGATGAAGTACTGGATCGCAAGCTGGGTGTAATGGATCTGACAGCTATTTGCCTGTGCCGCGACCACAAGATGCCGCTGCGCGTATTCAACATGAACAAGCCCGGCGCCCTGCTGAACATCGTGCATGGCGGCGCTGAAGGCACTCTGATCGAGGAAGGTCAACAATGATCAACGAAATCAAGAAAGACGCTCAAGAGCGCATGCAGAAGTCGATTGAATCGCTTGCTCATGCATTCGGCCAGATTCGCACTGGTAAAGCGCACCCGAGCATTCTCGGTAGCGTGATGGTTCCGTACTACGGGGCCGATACTCCGCTCAGCCAAGTGGCGAACGTCACTGTAAAAGACTCCCGCACCCTGCAAGTCGTGGCTTTCGAGCGCAACATGCTGGCGGCTGTCGACAAAGCGATCCAGAGCGCCGGTTTGAACCTGAACCCGACCAACCTGGGTGAGCTGCTGCTGATCTCCATGCCGGCCCTGACCGAAGAAACCCGTAAGGGCTTCACCAAGCAGGCGCGTGCGGCAGCTGAAGATGCACGTGTTGCGGTGCGCAATATCCGTCGTGATGCGCTGGGCGACCTGAAGAAGCTGGTCAAGGACAAAGAGATCAGTGAAGACGAAGAGCGCCGTGCGGCGGCTGATATTCAGAAGCTGACCGACAAGGCTGAAGCTGATATCGATGCGGCCACCAAGGAAAAAGAAGCGGATCTGATGGCCGTATAAGGGTCGAGTTTTAAATGGACAAGACCAAGCAGTCTGCGCCGTCCGCGGTGCCGCGCCATGTCGCGATCATCATGGATGGCAACAATCGCTGGGCGAAAAAACGCTTCATGCCGGGTGTCGCCGGGCATAAAGCCGGCGTGGATGCTGTGCGGGCGGTAATCGAGGTGTGCGCCGAGGCGAAGGTCGAAGTGCTCACCCTGTTCGCCTTTTCCAGTGAAAACTGGCAACGCCCTGCTGATGAAGTCAGTGCCTTGATGGATCTGTTCTTCAAGGCCCTGCGTCGCGAGGCCAAGCGCCTCAACGACAACAACATCAGCTTGCGCATCATCGGCGATCGCTCGCGCTTCCACCCTGAATTGCAGGCGGCGATGCGCGAGGCTGAGGCGATGACGGCCGGTGCCAACCGTTTCATCCTGCAAATCGCCGCCAACTATGGCGGTCAGTGGGATATTGCCCAAGCGGCGCAGCGTCTGGCGCGTGAAGTCCAGGCCGGGCATCTGCGTCCGGAAGACATCACTCCGGATCTGCTGCAGACCTGTCTGGCCACCGGCGACCTGCCGTTGCCGGATCTGTGCATCCGCACCGGTGGCGAGCACCGCATCAGCAACTTCCTGCTGTGGCAACTGGCGTACGCCGAGTTGTACTTCTCCGACCTGTTCTGGCCGGACTTCAAACACGAAGCCATGCGCACCGCGCTGGCCGATTTCGCTTCGCGCCAGCGTCGTTTCGGTAAAACGAGCGAACAGGTCGAAGCTGGAGCCCGGGTTTAATGCTTAAACAACGAATCATCACTGCGCTGATCCTGCTGCCGATCGCTCTGTGCGGGTTTTTCCTGCTCGAGGGTTCCGGTTTCGCGCTGTTCATCGGTCTGGTCGTAAGCCTGGGTGCCTGGGAATGGGCGCGTCTGGCCGGCTTCACCGCACAGTCGTTCCGCGTCGGTTATGCCGCTGTCGTCGCGCTGATGCTGTTCGTCATGTACGTCCTGCCGGGCCTTGCCCCTTGGGTGTTGGGCGCTTCGGTGTTGTGGTGGGCGGTGGCGACCTACCTGGTGCTGACCTATCCGCGCTCGAGCGAGCACTGGTCCACGGCGGCCACCAAACTGGTGATTGGCTTGCTGATCCTGCTGCCGGCCTGGCAAGGGCTGGTGCAGATCAAGCAATACCCGTTGGGTAACTGGCTGATCATGGCGGTGATGGTGCTGGTCTGGGGAGCCGATATCGGCGCGTATTTCTCCGGCCGTGCTTTCGGCAAGCGCAAGCTGGCGCCGCAGGTAAGCCCGGGCAAGAGCTGGGAAGGCGTTTACGGTGGCCTGGCGCTGAGCCTGGTGATTACCGCGATCGTCGGTCTGGTGCGTGACTGGACCGTGGGCGAACTGCTCAAGGGCCTGATCGGAGCAGCATTGATCGTATTCATTTCGGTGGTGGGTGACCTCACCGAAAGCATGTTCAAGCGTCAGTCCGGGATCAAGGACAGCAGCAACCTGCTGCCCGGTCATGGCGGCGTGCTTGATCGCATCGACAGCCTGACCGCTGCGATCCCGATTTTTGCCGTATTGCTGTGGATGGCTGCACCGTGAGCCGCCCGCAGCAGATTACCGTTCTGGGGGCCACCGGCTCGATCGGCTTGAGCACCCTGGACGTCATCGCTCGGCATCCCGAGCGTTATCAGGTTTTCGCGCTGAGCGGCTTCACGCGCCTGAGCGAATTGATGGCCTTGTGTATTCGCCATGTGCCGCAGTTCGCGGTGGTGCCGGAAGTGGCGGCAGCGCGTGGTTTGCAGGACGACCTGCGTGCTGCCGGCCTGTCCACTCGCGTACTGGTCGGGGAGGAGGGCCTGTGCCAGGTTGCCTCTGCCCCTGAGGTCGATGCGGTGATGGCCGCCATTGTCGGCGCCGCGGGCCTGCGCCCGACTCTGGCAGCGGTGCAGGCCGGGAAGAAAATCCTCCTGGCCAACAAAGAAGCGCTGGTGATGTCCGGCGCGCTGTTCATGCAGGCCGTGCACAAGAGCGGTTCGGTGCTGCTGCCGATCGACAGTGAGCACAACGCGATCTTCCAGTGCATGCCGCCGGATTTCGCCCGTGGTCTGGGGGCGGTTGGCGTGCGACGGATTTTGCTGACGGCTTCGGGCGGTCCTTTCCGTCAGACGCCGATGAGCGAGCTGGCGCATGTTTCGCCCGATCAGGCGTGTGCACACCCGAACTGGTCCATGGGGCGCAAGATCTCGGTGGATTCGGCCAGCATGATGAACAAGGGCCTGGAGCTGATCGAGGCCTGCTGGCTGTTCGATGCCAAGCCGTCGCAGGTCGAGGTGGTGATTCATCCGCAGAGTGTGATTCACTCGCTGGTCGACTATGTCGATGGCTCGGTGTTGGCGCAGTTGGGTAACCCTGACATGCGCACGCCGATTGCCAACGCATTGGCCTGGCCTGAGCGGATCGACTCGGGTGTGGCGCCGCTGGACCTGTTTGCCATTGCACGTCTGGATTTCGAAGCACCGGACGAGCAGCGCTTCCCTTGCCTGCGCCTGGCGCGACAGGCGGCAGAGGCTGGCAACAGCGCGCCGGCCATGCTCAATGCGGCCAACGAAGTGGCGGTCGCGGCGTTTCTCGACGGACGCGTTGGTTATCTGGAAATCGCGAGTATTATCGAGGACGTGCTGAACCTCGAGCCAGTGGTTGCACTGGCGGATCTGGAGGCGGTGTTTACCGCAGACGCGAAAGCGCGGATTCTGGCCGAACAGTGGCTGAGTCGTCACGACCGCTAGGCGTTGCAGAACCATGGTTTCACGCGGCACTGAACAGGATTGCGGAGAAAGTAGATGAGCGCGCTCTATATGATTGCCGGCACCCTGATCGCTTTGGGTGTGCTGGTCACCTTTCACGAATTCGGCCACTTCTGGGTCGCGCGTCGCTGTGGCGTCAAGGTTCTGCGTTTTTCCGTGGGCTTCGGCATGCCCCTGCTGCGCTGGCACGACAAGCAGGGCACTGAGTTTGTCGTCGCCGCGATTCCGCTGGGCGGCTACGTCAAAATGCTCGACGAGCGTGAGGGCGAAGTCCCGGCCGATCAGCTTCATCAGTCCTTCAACCGCAAATCGGTGCGCCAGCGTATCGCTATAGTCGCGGCGGGACCGATCGCCAACTTCCTGCTGGCCCTGGTGTTTTTCTGGGTGCTGGCGATGCTCGGCAGCGAGCAGATCCGTCCGGTCATTGGTGCCGTCGAGTCCGGCAGCATCGCGGCCAAGGCCGGTTTGACTGCCGGCCAGGAAATCGTCGCCATTGATGGCGAGCCGACCTCCGGTTGGGCGGCTGTCAATCTGCAGCTGGTTCGTCGTCTCGGGGAAAGTGGTGCCTTGCAGTTGCTCGTGCGCGAGCAGGGCTCTACGGCGGATACGCCGCGCGAGCTGGCCCTCGATCACTGGCTAAAAGGCGCTGACGAACCTGACCCGATTCGCTCGCTGGGAATTCGTCCATGGCGTCCGGCCTTGCCGCCGGTACTGGCCGAACTCGATCCCAAAGGCCCGGCGCAGGCCGCCGGTCTGAAAACCGGTGATCGTCTGTTGTCGCTGGACGGCGTGGCGCTGAATGACTGGCAGCAGGTGGTCGATACCGTTCGTACGCGTCCTGATACCAAAATCATGCTGCGCATCGAGCGCGACGGTGCTCAAATCGACATCCCGGTGACCCTGGCTGCGCGTGGCGAAAGCAAGGCGCCAAGCGGTTATCTCGGGGCTGGCGTCAAGGCTGTGGACTGGCCGCCGGAAATGATCCGCGAGGTCAGCTATGGTCCGCTGGCCGCGATTGGCGAGGGTGCCCGTCGTACCTGGACCATGAGCATCCTGACGCTGGACTCACTGAAGAAAATGCTCTTCGGCGAGCTCTCGGTAAAAAACTTGAGTGGACCGATAACCATTGCTAAAGTGGCGGGCGCTTCTGCCCAGTCGGGCGTTGCTGATTTCCTGAATTTCCTTGCTTATCTGAGTATTAGCCTGGGGGTTCTGAATTTGCTGCCCATTCCTGTACTGGATGGGGGGCATTTGTTGTTTTATCTGATTGAGTGGGTGCGTGGTCGCCCCTTGTCGGATCGGGTGCAAGGTTGGGGGGTGCAGATCGGTATCAGTTTGGTGGTCGGAGTGATGTTGCTTGCTCTGGTCAATGATCTGGGTCGACTGTAAAGCTTCGCTGAATTGCGAATCTGCCGCATTTTGCGGCAGTTTGTTTATTGCCAGTTGGTATTAGAAAGGACTTCATGAAAGGTCTGGTGCTTACTGCGGTGCGGA
>NZ_JBIUVO010000083.1:0-13217 GCF_044742995.1 Pseudomonas sp. NPDC087803 | reverse complement strand
GGCAGCGTCTGTGCCGCCGAGCCCTTGAACGGCCGCGACCAGGCGGCGGACCGCCGCCTGGTGGAATCCACTCGTGCGTTGTTCAAAACCGGTTTCTTTCAAGATATCCAGCTGGGCCGCGAAGGCAATGTTCTGGTGATCACTGTCGTCGAACGTCCGTCGGTCGCGAGTATCGAGATCGAAGGCAACAAGGCGATTTCCACCGAAGACCTGATGAAGGGCCTCAAGCAGTCCGGTCTGTCCGAAGGTGAAATCTTCCAGCGCGCCACCCTCGAAGGCGTCCGTAACGAGCTGCAACGTCAGTACGTTGCCCAGGGCCGTTACTCGGCGACCGTCGATACCGAAGTGGTCTCGCAGCCGCGTAACCGCGTGGCGCTGAAGGTGAAGATCAACGAAGGCACCGTGGCTGCCATCCAGCACATCAACGTGGTGGGTAACACGGTCTTCCCTGATGACGACCTGATCGACCTGTTCGAGCTGAAAACCACCAACTGGCTGTCGTTCTTCAAGAACGACGACAAGTACGCCCGTGAAAAACTCTCCGGTGACCTGGAGCGTCTACGTTCCTACTACCTGGACCGCGGCTATATCAACATGGATATCGCTTCGACTCAGGTGTCCATCACCCCGGACAAGAAGCACGTCTACATCACCGTCAACATCACCGAAGGCGAGAAGTACACCGTTCGCGACGTCAAGCTCAGCGGTGACCTGAAAGTCCCTGAAGACCAGGTCAAGTCGCTGTTGCTGGTGCAGAAAGGCCAGGTGTTCTCGCGCAAGCTGATGACCACCACCTCCGAACTGATCACTCGCCGCCTGGGTAACGAGGGTTACACCTTCGCCAACGTCAACGGCGTACCTCAGCCGCATGACGACGATCACACGGTGGACATCCTGTTCGCTGTCGATCCGGGCAAGCGTGCCTACGTCAACCGTATCAACTTCCGTGGCAACACCAAGTCCGAGGACGAAGTGCTGCGTCGCGAAATGCGTCAGATGGAAGGTGGCTGGGCTTCGACCTACCTGATCGACCAGTCCAAGACCCGTCTTGAACGTCTGGGCTTCTTCAAGGAAGTGAACGTCGAGACACCGGCTGTTCCGGGTGTCGACGACCAGGTTGACGTGAACTACGCCGTTGAAGAACAGGCCTCCGGTTCGATCACCGCCAGCGTCGGTTTCGCTCAGAGCGCCGGTCTGATCCTCGGTGGTTCGATCACCCAGAACAACTTCCTGGGTACCGGTAACCGTGTGAGCGTGGGCCTGACCCGCAGCGAATACCAGAGCCGGTACAACTTCGGCTACGTTGACCCGTACTGGACCGCCGATGGCGTGAGCCTGGGTTACAACGCGTTCTATCGCACCACCGACTACAAAGACCTCGACGTCGACGTAGCGAGCTATGCGGTAGACAGCCTGGGTGCCGGCATCAACGTTGGCTACCCGATCAGCGAGACTTCGCGTCTGACCTTCGGTCTGTCCGCGCAACAGGACAAGATCAAGACCGGTCAGTACACCGTTGACGAGATTTTCGACTTCGTTAACAAGGAAGGCGATCAGTACCTGAACTTCAAGGCTTCGGCCGGCTGGTCCGAGTCGACTCTGAACAAGGGCGTATTGCCGACCCGTGGCCGTTCGCAGAGCCTGACGCTGGAAACCACGATTCCAGGCAGCGACCTGTCGTTCTACAAACTCGACTACCGTGGTCAGTTGTTCCAGCCGATCACCGAGAACTACACCCTGCGTCTGCACACCGAGCTGGGTTATGGCGACGGTTATGGTTCGACCGATGGCTTGCCGTTCTATGAAAACTACTATGCTGGTGGTTTCAACTCGGTACGTGGCTTCAAGGACAGCACTTTGGGTCCTCGCAGTACCCCTAGCCGTGGCGTCGGGGTTACAGGTAACGCCGGTACACTGGCCGACCCGGACCAGGATCCGCTGCCGTTCGGTGGTAACGTGCTGATCCAGGGCGGTGTTGAAGTCCTGTTCCCGCTGCCATTCGTGAAGGATCAGCGCTCCCTGCGTACCTCGGTATTCTGGGACGTCGGTAACGTGTTCGATTCGACTTGCAAGTCGACCACCAATGCTGACGGTACAAAAGCCAACACTCAGTGCAACGACATCAGCCTGAGCAACATGGCCAGTTCCGTCGGTGTGGGCGTGACGTGGGTAACCGCACTGGGGCCTTTGAGCTTCGCGTTGGCCATGCCGATCAAGAAACCGGATGACGCTGAAACTCAAGTGTTCCAATTCTCCCTCGGCCAGACGTTCTAAGCGTCTGACCCAAGATAACGACAATGGATTTTGTAGGAGTGCATCGTGCGTAAGTTGACTCAATTGGTTCTCCTGGCCTCCGTACTGGTGGCAGGCCCGGCGTTCGCCGACATGAAAATTGCCGTTCTGAACTATCAGATGGCACTGCTGGAATCCGACGCGGCCAAGAAATACGCCGTGGATGCCGAGAAGAAGTTCGGTCCGCAACTGACCAAGCTCAAGACGCTGGAAAGCAGCGCCAAGGGCATTCAGGACCGCCTGATGGCCGGTGGCGACAAGATGCAGCAGGGCGAGCGCGAGCGTCTGGAGCTTGAATTCAAGCAAAAGGCCCGTGACTTCCAGTTCCAGTCCAAGGAGCTGAACGAAGCCAAGGCTGTTGCCGACCGCGAAATGCTCAAGCAACTCAAGCCGAAGCTGGATAGCGCAGTGGAAGAAGTCATCAAGAAAGGTGGTTTTGACCTGGTGTTCGAGCGTGGTGCTGTGATCGATGTCAAACCGCAGTACGACATCACGCGCCAGGTTATCGAGCGCATGAATCAGCTGAAGTAACCCATGACCGTGACTATCAAGCTCGGCCAGTTGGCCGAGTTCCTCGGCGCCACCCTGCGTGGCGACCCCGAGACGCAAATTACTGGGCTAGCCACCTTGCAGGAGGCTGGCCCAGCTCAGTTGAGCTTTCTGGCAAATCCTCAATATCGCAAGTACCTGGCAAGTTCCCAGGCGGCTGCGCTATTGCTCAAGGACGCCGATGCCGACGGTTTTGCCGGCAACGCGCTGGTGGTGCCGGATCCTTACCTGGCTTATGCGCGTATCTCTCACCTGTTCGATCCCAAACCGAAAGCTGCTGCGGGTATTCATTCCACCGCGGTGATTGCGCCGGATGCGGTGGTTGACCCAAGCGCCAGCATCGGCCCGTTCGTGGTGATCGAGGCCGGTGCGCGCATTGGTGCGCAGGTCACCCTGGGCGCCCATTGCGTTATCGGTGCCCGCAGTGAAATCGGCGAGGGCGGCTGGCTCGCTCCGCGGGTGACGCTGTACCACGACGTGCGCATCGGCAAGCGGGTGGTGATCCAGTCTGGTGCCGTGCTCGGTGGTGAAGGCTTCGGTTTTGCCAACGAGAAAGGTATCTGGCAGAAGATCGCTCAGATCGGCGGCGTGACCATTGGCGACGATGTCGAGATCGGCGTGAACACCGCCATCGACCGTGGCGCGCTGGCGGATACCGTGATCGGCAACGGCGTGAAACTCGACAACCAGATCCAGATCGCGCACAACGTCCAGGTCGGTGATCACACCGCCATGGCCGCGTGTGTCGGTATCTCCGGCAGCACCAAGATTGGCAAGCACTGCATGCTCGCCGGTGGTGTCGGTCTGGTCGGCCACATCGATATTTGCGACAACGTTTTCCTCACCGGGATGACCATGGTGACCCACTCGATTACCGAGCCGGGTGCCTACTCTTCCGGCACAGCCATGCAACCGGCGGCCGAATGGCGCAAAAGCGCGGCCCGCATCCGTCAGCTCGATGACCTCGCGCGACGTTTGAAGCAGCTGGAAAAGCGCGTCGGGGAAGTGACCCCCGGCAGCAATGCTTCATCTGATGGCTGATACCATTTCCATATCAAGTGTGCACAGCCTCTAGACTGCCTCCTTGATTTGCTAGAGGAGTGCGCGTCAGTCGCGCTCCCAATCTTTACATAGGCTTCCCCCCGAAATGATGGACATCAACGAGATTCGCGAATACCTGCCTCACCGTTACCCGTTCCTGCTGGTGGACCGGGTGGTGGAACTGGACACTGAAGGCAAGCGCATTCGCGCCTACAAGAATGTCAGCATCAATGAGCCATTCTTCAACGGCCACTTCCCGGCGCACCCGATCATGCCGGGCGTGCTGATCATCGAAGCGATGGCCCAGGCTGCCGGGATCCTCGGTTTCAAAATGCTCGACGTGAAACCGGCCGATGGCACCCTTTACTACTTCGTCGGTTCCGACAAGCTGCGTTTCCGTCAGCCAGTGCTGCCGGGCGATCAATTGATCCTTGAAGCCAAGTTCATCAGCTGCAAGCGCCAGATCTGGAAATTCGAATGCCAGGCTTCGGTCGACGGCAAGCCAGTCTGCTCGGCTGAAATCATCTGTGCGGAACGCAAGCTATGAGTTTGATTGACCCTCGCGCAATCATCGATCCGTCGGCCGTTCTGGCTGACGGCGTCGAGGTCGGCCCGTGGTCGATCATCGGCGCAGGTGTGGAAATCGGCGAGGGTACCGTGATCGGACCGCATGTGGTCCTCAAAGGCCCGACCCGAATCGGCAAACACAATCGCATCTACCAGTTTTCCTCGGTGGGCGAAGACACCCCTGACTTGAAGTACAAGGGTGAAGAAACCCGTCTGGTGATCGGTGACCACAACGTCATTCGCGAAGGCGTGACGATTCACCGTGGCACCGTTCAGGACCGTTCGGAAACCACCCTTGGCGATCACAATCTGATCATGGCCTATGCCCACATCGGGCATGACAGCGTGATCGGCAACCACTGCATTCTGGTCAATAACACCGCATTGGCCGGGCATGTGCACGTCGAGGACTGGGCGATCCTTTCCGGATTCACCCTGGTGCATCAGTACTGCCACATCGGTGCGCACAGCTTTTCCGGCATGGGCACCGCCATCGGCAAGGACGTTCCGGCGTTCGTCACCGTGTTCGGCAACCCGGCCGAAGCGCGCAGCATGAACTTCGAAGGCATGCGCCGTCGCGGTTTCAGCGAAGACGCCATCCACGCCCTGCGCCGCGCCTACAAAACCGTGTATCGCCAGGGCCTGACCGTGGAGCAAGCGTTGGCCGAGTTGGCCGAACCAGCTGCGCAGTTCCCGGAGGTCGCGCTGTTCCGTGACTCGATCCAGTCGTCGACTCGCGGCATCACCCGCTGATCATGGCCAATCTGCGTATTGCGCTGGTGGCGGGAGAGGCTTCCGGTGACATTCTGGGCGCCGGTCTCATGCGCGCCCTCAAGGCTCAACACCCGGCAGTCGAGTTCATCGGTGTCGGCGGTCCCTTGATGCAGGCCGAGGGCCTGACGTCTTATTTCCCCATGGAGCGTCTGTCGGTCATGGGGCTGGTGGAAGTGCTCGGGCGACTGCGCGAGTTGCTCAAGCGCCGCAAGGACCTGATTGCCACGTTGATTGCCGAGAAACCCGATGTGTTCATCGGCATCGACGCCCCGGATTTCAACCTCAATATCGAACTCAAGCTGCGTCAGGCCGGTATCAAGACCGTGCACTACGTCAGCCCTTCGGTGTGGGCGTGGCGCCAGAAGCGTGTGCTGAAGATTCGCGAAGGCTGCGATCTGATGCTGACACTGCTGCCGTTCGAAGCAAAATTCTACGAAGAGAAAGGCGTGCCGGTGCGGTTCGTCGGCCACACGCTGGCCGATACCATTCCGCTGCAGGCCGATCGCGCTGCTGCGCGTGCCGAGCTGGGGTTGCCCGACGGGCCGCTGGTGGCGTTGATGCCCGGCAGTCGCGGTGGTGAAGTGGGCCGCCTGGGCGCGCTGTTCCTCGATACGGCCGAGCGTCTGCGTGCCATGCACCCGGGGTTGCGCTTCGTCATTCCGTGCGCGAATGCCGAGCGCCGCGCCCAGCTCGAAGAGTTGCTGGTTGGCCGTGATCTGCCGGTGACCCTGCTCGACGGCAAGTCGCATCAGGCTCTGGCGGCGTGCAACGCGGTGTTGATCGCCTCCGGCACGGCGACGCTTGAGGCGTTGCTGTACAAGCGGCCGATGGTCGTTGCGTATCGCCTGGCGCCGCTGACGTTCTGGATTCTCAAGCGCATGGTCAAGAGTCCGTATGTGTCGCTGCCGAACCTGCTGGCCCAGCGCCTGCTGGTGCCGGAGTTGCTGCAGGATGATGCGACTGTTGAAGCACTGGCGCAGACTCTGTCGCCGCTGATCGACGGTGGCGAAGAACAGACCCGTGGCTTTGACGAGATTCACCGCACATTGCGGCTGGATGCTTCCAATCAGGCGGCGGATGCCGTCCTCAACCTGATCGGGCAGAAACCATGAGCAAGGCGATGCAGATGGGCCTGGATTTCACCCTGGTCGCCGAAGTCGAAGAGCTGGTGGCTGGTGTCGACGAAGTCGGTCGTGGCCCGTTGTGCGGCGCGGTGGTGACGGCAGCGGTGATCCTCGATCCGAACCGCCCGATCCTCGGCCTCAACGACTCGAAGAAACTCACCGAAGCCAGGCGCGAGAAGCTCTATGACGAGATCATCGAAAAATCCCTGAGCTGGTGCATCGCCCGCGCCGAAGTCGAGGAAATCGACGAGCTGAACATCCTGCACGCGACCATGCTCGCCATGCAGCGCGCGGTGGCCGGGCTGCACGTTCAGCCGAAACTGGCGATGATCGACGGCAACCGCTGCCCTAAATTGCCAATGCGCGCCGAAGCGGTGGTGCAGGGCGACGGCAAGGTGCCAGCCATTGCTGCCGCATCGATTCTGGCCAAGGTCAGTCGTGATCGGGAAATGGCCGCGTTCGAATTGATCTACCCGGGGTACGGCATCGGCGGCCATAAAGGCTATCCGACGCCCGTTCATCTGGAAGCGCTGGCACGGCTGGGGCCGACGCCGATTCACCGGCGCTCGTTCGCCCCGGTGCGTCAGGCTTACGAGGCGCTGGAAGGTCTGATGCAGGTTTAGTCGCAAGGCTGATGTTTTGTTCGAGGCCCGGTACAATCCGGGCCTTGTTGTCTCTATGTAACTGGACAGGATCACTATGCCGGCTTCATTCGTTCATCTACGCCTGCACACTGAATACTCCCTGGTCGACGGGCTGGTGCGGATCAAGCCACTGGTCAAGGCGCTGACCGGCATGAACATGCCGGCGGTGGCGGTCACCGATCAGAACAACATGTGTTCCCTGGTCAAATTCTATAAAAACACCATGGGCGCCGGCATCAAGCCGATCTGCGGCGCCGACCTGTGGCTGTCGAACAAGGACCCGGACGCACCCCTGAGCCGGATCAGCCTGTTGGTGATGAACGCCAAGGGTTATCGCAATCTCACCGAGTTGATCTCGCGCGGCTTCATCGACGGTCAGCGCAATGGCATGATCATCATCGAGCGCGAATGGGTCGCCGAGGCCAACGAAGGCCTGATCATGCTGTCCGCCGCCAAAGAAGGCGAGATCGGCATGGCACTGATCAGCGGCAACCCGGCCGAGGCTGAGGCCTTGGCGCGGGAGTGGATGGCGGTGTTCCCGGATCGTTTCTATCTGGAAATCCAGCGTACCAATCGCCCCAACGACGAAGAGCAGTTGCACGGTGCCGTAGCCCTGGCGGACAAGCTCGGTGCGCCGCTGGTGGCGACCAACGATGTGCGCTTTATCAAACAGGAAGACTTCGCTGCCCACGAAACCCGCGTGTGCATCGGTGAGGGCCGTGCCCTCGACGATCCACGGCGTTCGAAGAACTACAGCGATCAGCAATACCTCAAAAGCGCCGAGGAAATGGCCGAGCTGTTCAGCGACATTCCCGACGCCATCGAAAACACCGTCGAGATCGCCAAGCGCTGCAATATCGAAGTGAAGCTTGGCACGCACTTCCTGCCCAACTTCCCGATTCCCGATGGCATGACCATCGACGAATACTTCCGCAAGGTGTCCTTCGAAGGTCTCGAAGAGCGCCTCGCGGTGCTGCTGCCCAAGGACACCACGGAAGACTACGAAGCCAAGCGTCAGGTCTACGTCGATCGCTTGAATTTCGAGCTGGATATCATCATCCAGATGGGCTTCCCCGGTTACTTTCTGATCGTGATGGACTTTATCCAGTGGGCCAAGAACAACGGCGTGCCGGTAGGTCCTGGCCGGGGGTCGGGTGCCGGCTCGCTGGTGGCTTACGTTCAGAAAATTACTGACCTTGATCCGCTGGAATACGACCTGCTGTTCGAACGTTTCCTTAACCCGGAACGGGTATCGATGCCCGACTTCGACGTCGACTTCTGCATGGACGGTCGTGACCGGGTGATCGACTACGTGGCCGAGAAGTACGGCCGCAACGCGGTGAGCCAGATCATCACCTTCGGTTCCATGGCTGCCAAGGCTGTGGTGCGCGACGTGGCGCGGGTGCAGGGCAAGTCCTACGGTCTGGCGGATCGTCTGTCGAAGATGATTCCGTTCGAAGTCGGCATGACCCTGGAAAAAGCCTACGAGCAGGAAGAGATCCTGCGCGACTTCATCAAGGTCGATGAAGAAGCGGCGGAAATCTGGGAGATGGCGCGCAAGCTTGAGGGCGTGGTGCGTAACGTCGGCAAGCACGCCGGTGGTGTGGTAATCGCGCCGACCAAGCTGACCGACTTCTCGCCGATCTATTGCGACGAGGCCGGTGACGGTCTGGTAACCCAGTTCGACAAGGACGACGTGGAGGCCGCCGGTCTGGTGAAGTTCGACTTCCTCGGCCTGCGGACCCTGACGATCATCGACTGGGCGCTGAAAACGATCAACCGCGACCGCGCCAAGGTCGGGGAAGAGCCGCTGGACATCGCGTTCATTCCGCTCGACGACAAGCCGACTTACAGCTTGCTGCAAAAGGCCGAAACCACGGCGGTATTCCAGCTTGAATCGCGCGGCATGAAAGAGCTGATCAAAAAGCTCAAGCCCGACTGCCTGGAAGACCTGATCGCACTGGTGGCGCTGTTCCGTCCCGGCCCGCTGCAGTCCGGCATGGTGGACGACTTCATCAACCGTAAGCACGGTCGCGCCGAACTGGCGTACCCGCACTCCGACTACCAGTACGAAGGCCTGAAACCGGTATTGGCGCCGACCTACGGCATCATCCTGTATCAGGAACAGGTGATGCAGATCGCCCAGGTCATGGCCGGTTACACCCTCGGTGGTGCGGACATGCTGCGTCGAGCCATGGGCAAGAAAAAGCCCGAAGAAATGGCCAAGCAGCGCGGCGGCTTCATTGAAGGTTGCGCGACCAACAATATCGACGCCGACCTCGCCGGTAACATCTTTGACCTGGTGGAAAAATTCGCCGGTTACGGCTTCAACAAATCCCACTCCGCCGCCTACGGCCTGGTGTCGTACCAGACGGCCTGGCTGAAGGCGCATTACCCGGCGCCGTTCATGGCCGCGGTACTCTCGGCAGATATGCACAACACCGACAAGGTCGTGACCTTGATCGAGGAAGTGCGCACCATGAAACTGCGCCTCGACGCGCCGGACGTGAACACCTCGGAGTTCAAGTTCACGGTGAACGACGACGGCCGCATCGTCTATGGCCTCGGCGCGATCAAAGGCGTCGGCGAAGGCCCGGTGGAAGCAATCACCGAGGCGCGTCAGGACGGTCCGTTCAAGGATCTGTTCGACTTCTGCGCCCGGGTTGACCTCAAACGCATCAACAAGCGCACGCTGGACGGTCTGATCCGCAGTGGCGCGCTGGATCGCCTCGGTCCGTACTTCCACGACGAGCAAAAGGCTTATCAGGCCAACATCGACCGCAACCGCGCGGTGCTGCTGGCGGCGATGGAAGAAGCGATCAAGGCTGCCGAACAGACCGCCCGTACCCACGACAGTGGCCACGCCGACCTGTTTGGCGGGCTGTTCGTCGAGGAAGATGCCGACGTTTACGCGACGCACCGCAAGGCCAAGGAGCTGACCCTCAAGGAACGCCTCAAGGGTGAGAAAGACACCTTGGGCCTGTACCTGACCGGTCACCCGATCGACGAGTACGAGGGTGAGATTCGCCGTTTTGCCCGGCAGCGCATCATCGACCTGAAACCGGCCCGCGACACGCAAACCGTGGCCGGGATGATCATTGCCCTGCGGGTAATGAAGAACAAGAAGGGCGACAAGATGGGCTTCATCACCCTCGACGACCGCTCGGGGCGGATTGAGGCGTCGCTGTTTGCCGACGCGTTCCACTCCGCGCAGTCGCTGTTGCAGACCGACGCGATGGTGGTGGTCGAAGGCGAAGTCAGTAACGATGACTTCTCCGGCGGCTTGCGTCTGCGGGTCAAGCGGGTGATGAGCATGGAAGATGCGCGGACCAATCTGGCCGAAAGCCTGCGCCTGAAGCTGCACACTCAGGACTTGAAGGGCGATCAGCTACGCTGGTTGGGTGAACTGCTCAAGCGTCACCGCGGGGCGTGCCCGATCACCATGGAGTACACCAGTCCCGATGCGAAGACCTTGCTGCAGTTCGGCGAGACCTGGCGAATCGACCCGGCGGATGCGTTGATTCAAGCCCTGCGTGACCAGTTCGGGCGAGACAACGTCTTCCTCCAATACCGTTGACCGGCAAGTGCCATCATTGCGCTTGCTCACAACCTGAATTTTTAATCTCGACCTCAGCGCGCCTCTCCCTTAAGGTAGGGCGCGAATAGACAACCGGCCGGCCCAAGCTCATTTGGGACACGACCCAAGACGGACGCCTATGAACCCGAATTTTCTAGATTTCGAACAGCCGATCGCCGACCTGCAAGCCAAGATCGAAGAGTTGCGCTTGGTCGGTAATGACAATTCGCTGAATATCGGCGATGAGATCTCCCGCCTGCTGGACATGTGCATGACGCTGACCGAAGACATCTTCGGCAAGCTGACCAGTTGGCAGATCGCACGCCTGGCGCGTCACCCGAAACGCCCGTACACCCTCGACTACATCGAGCACATCTTCACCGAGTTCGACGAACTGCACGGTGACCGTCACTTCTCCGACGACGCGGCCATTGTGGGCGGCGTGGCACGTCTGGAAGACCAGCCGGTGATGATCATCGGCCACCAGAAGGGCCGTGAAGTGCGCGAGAAGGTACGCCGCAACTTCGGCATGCCGCGTCCGGAAGGCTACCGCAAGGCCTGCCGTCTGATGGAGATGGCCGAGCGTTTCAAGATGCCGATCCTGACCTTCATCGACACCCCGGGTGCCTACCCGGGCATTGACGCTGAAGAGCGTAACCAGAGTGAAGCCATCGCTTGGAACCTGCGCGTGATGTCGCGTCTGAAGACCCCGATCATCGCCACCGTTATTGGTGAAGGTGGTTCCGGCGGTGCACTGGCGATCGGTGTCTGCGATCAGTTGAACATGCTGCAGTATTCGACCTACGCGGTGATCTCGCCGGAAGGTTGCGCTTCGATTCTGTGGAAAACCGCCGAAAAGGCACCGGATGCCGCTGAAGCCATGGGCATCACCGCCGAGCGCCTGAAAGGCCTGGGCATCGTTGACAAAGTGATCGGCGAGCCGCTGGGCGGCGCCCACCGTGATCCGGCTGCTGCCGCTGCGTCGATCCGTGCCGAGCTGAGCTCGCAACTGGCGATGTTGAAGAAATTCGACAACGAAGCGCTGCTCAAGCGTCGTTACGATCGTCTGATGAGCTACGGTCTCTGACAGATCTCGCAATACCCAATGTGGGAGCGGGCTTGCTCGCGAAAGCGGTGTAACATTCGACAGATGTGTTGAATGTTGAAACGCCTTCGCGAGCAAGCCCGCTCCCACATTTGATTTGGGCCAAGAGAAAGATATGGGTCAGTCTGTGAGTGATCTGCCTTCCCGGCTTCTGCGCAATCTTGCAGCTTGGCGCAATGCCAAGACTTGGCGCATCGCCTTCTCCGGTGGTCTCGATTCCACCGTCCTCCTGCACCTGCTGGCCCATCTCGCTAAACATCATTCCCTGCCGGCGCTCAGCGCCATCCATATCCACCACGGCCTCCAGGCTGCGGCCGATGCGTGGCCGGCGCATTGTCAGGCGGTCTGCGCTGCGCTGGGTGTCCCGTTGCAGGTGATGCGGGTGACGGTGCAACCCGGCGCCAGTCTGGAGCGGGCGGCGCGGGAGGCGCGGTATGCGGCGTTCGCCTCGCTGACCGAGGCCGGGGATTTGTTGCTGACAGGTCAGCACCGTGACGATCAGGCGGAGACTTTGCTGTTTCGCTTGATGCGCGGTGCCGGCGTGCGCGGACTGTCGGCGATGCCGGCGCAGCGACCGTTGGGGCAGGGCACGCTGCTGCGGCCATTGCTCGACGTGACGCGCTCCGAGCTTGAGGCTTACGCCCGCACCCATCAGTTGCGCTGGATCGAAGACCCGTCGAACGAAGATCGGCAATTCTCCCGCAACTATCTGCGCCATCAGGTGCTGCCGTTGCTCACCGCGCGCTGGCCGCAGGCGCAGGCGAGCATGGCGCGCAGTGCGGCGCATCTGCGCGAGGCGCAAGGCTTGCTCGATGAACTGGCGCAGCTCGATCTGGCGCAAGCCGCCACGCCGAGCGAGTTTGCATGGCTGGGCCTGCCGTCACTGGAAATGGCGCCGCTGGCGAAGTTGTCCGCCGCTCGTCAGCGCAATGCACTCAGCCACTGGCTCGCAGCGCTGACCCGACTGCCGGACTCTGACCATTGGTCGGGTTGGGACGACCTCTGCGGCGCTGCCAGCGATGCATCGCCGGTCTGGCGTCTGGCCGATGGCCAGCTGCAGCGCAGCGCCGGCCGGATATGGTGGCTGAGCGGCAACTGGCTGCGCGCGCCAGCGATCAGCGCCGAGTGGCCTGACCCGTCGACAGCGCTGCGCTTGGCGGATAACGGGCGTGTCATGTTCAGCGGGCAGACTCCGGTCGGGCCGTTGCGGATTGGCTATCGGCAGGGCGGCGAAGTGATGCATCTGGCGGATCGCGGCCACCGCGATCTCAAGCGCCTGCTCAATGAGCGCGCGGTGCCGGGCTTCGTCCGTGGCAGATTGCCGCTGCTGTTTCGCGGCGCAGAATTGCTCGCGGTGGCGAACCTGCCGGGTCTTGACGGGCAGGGGCAGGACGGCTGGAAATTGCATTGGCAGCCAACAGACGAAGATCAAGGTTTGAGATGAAAGGGGCATTCCGGTAGACTACGCTCCCTTCTTGATACAACTTCTGTGGATTCGCCTGAATTGCAGGAGTTGCCGATTACCAAGCAGTCTTTGCTGGGCG
>NZ_JBIUVO010000082.1:0-19199 GCF_044742995.1 Pseudomonas sp. NPDC087803 | reverse complement strand
GCCGTGCCAGATGCAGAGGATCCCCGCCATCGATCTCAAGGACGGTGCCTGCGTACGTCTGCGCCAGGGCCGCATGGAAGACTCCACAGTGTTCTCCGATGACCCGGTGAGCATGGCTGCCAAGTGGGTGGAGGGCGGTTGCCGCCGTCTGCATCTGGTCGACCTGAACGGTGCGTTCGAAGGCCAGCCGGTCAACGGCGAAGTGGTGACCGCGATCGCCAAGCGCTACCCGACCCTGCCGATCCAGATTGGCGGCGGTATCCGCTCGCTGGAAACCATCGAGCACTACGTCAAGGCCGGCGTGAGCTACGTGATCATCGGCACTAAAGCGGTGAAAGATCCGGCGTTCGTCGCTGAAGCCTGCCGCGCGTTTCCGGGCAAAATCATCGTCGGTCTGGATGCCAAAGACGGATTCGTCGCCACCGATGGCTGGGCTGAAATCAGCACCGTGCAGGTCATCGACCTGGCCAGGCAGTTCGAAGCCGACGGCGTATCGTCGATCGTTTATACCGACATCGCCAAAGACGGCATGATGCAGGGCTGCAACGTACCGTTCACCGCTGCGCTGGCTGCTGCCACCAAGATCCCGGTGATCGCCTCCGGCGGCATTCACAACCTGGGTGACATCAAGTCGCTGCTCGACGCCAAGGCGCCGGGCATCATCGGCGCAATCACCGGCCGCGCGATCTACGAAGGCACCCTCGACGTCGCTGAAGCGCAAGCTTTCTGCGACGCGTACCAAGGCTGAGGACTGACCATGGCGCTGGCCAAACGCATCATCCCTTGCCTGGACGTGGACAACGGCCGGGTCGTCAAAGGTGTGAAGTTCGAGAACATCCGCGATGCCGGTGACCCGGTGGAAATTGCCCGTCGTTATGACGAGCAGGGCGCCGACGAGATTACCTTTCTCGACATCACCGCCAGTGTCGATGGCCGCGACACCACGCTGCACACCGTCGAGCGCATGGCCAGCCAGGTGTTCATTCCGCTGACCGTCGGCGGTGGCGTGCGTACCGTGCAGGACATCCGCAACCTGCTCAACGCCGGTGCGGACAAGGTCTCGATCAACACCGCAGCGGTGTTCAATCCGGAGTTCGTCGGCGAAGCGGCGCAGCATTTCGGCTCGCAGTGCATCGTCGTCGCCATCGACGCGAAGAAGGTCTCCGGCCCGGGCGAAACCCCGCGCTGGGAAATCTTCACCCACGGCGGGCGCAAGCCGACCGGTCTCGACGCCGTCGAGTGGGCGAAGAAAATGGAAGGCCTCGGTGCCGGCGAGATCCTGCTGACCAGCATGGATCAGGACGGCATGAAAAGCGGTTTCGACCTCGGCGTGACCCGGGCGATCAGCGATGCCCTGGGCATTCCGGTGATCGCCTCCGGCGGCGTCGGCAACCTGCAGCATCTGGCCGACGGTATCCTCGAAGGCCACGCCAGCGCGGTGCTGGCGGCGAGTATTTTCCACTTCGGCGAATACACCGTGCAGGAGGCCAAGGCCTACATGGCGCAGCGCGGAATTGTCATGCGCTAAACCGTACAGGCCAGTGGACAGCATGGCGTCCCCAAGGCACTCTTGGGCACGCCATGGAATCCGGTAGCCCGATATGATCAAACGCCTGCTTCTTGTTCTCGCCAGTGCCTCTGTGTTGTTGCTCAACACGGCGCGGGCCGAAAACAGTCCCGACACCGATCTGGTGCTCCTCACCGAAAACTTTCCGCCGTACAACATGGCGAAAGACGGCAAGAACTTCGCCAAGGGCGAGAATATCAACGGCATTGCCGCCGACATCGTGCGCGAAATGTTCAAGCGCGCCGGGCTCACTTACAGCCTGACGCTGCGCTTCCCGTGGGAGCGGGTCTACAAACTGGCGCTGGAAAACCCCGGTTATGGTGCCTTCGTGATGGCCCGCCTGCCGGATCGCGAACAGCTGTTCAAATGGGTCGGCCCGATCGGTCCGGACGACTGGATCATGTTGGCCAGGGCCGACAGCAAGATCACCCTCGAAACCCTCAACGATGCGCGCAAATACAAGATCGGTGCCTACAAGGGCGACGCGATTGCCGAGACCCTGGCCAAGCAAGGCTTGAAGCCGATCGTGGTACTGCGCGATCAGGACAACGCGAAAAAACTGGTCAACGGCCAGATCGACCTGTGGGCCACGGGTGATCCTGCCGGGCGTTATCTGGCGCGGCAGGACGGGGTCACCGGCCTCAAGACCGTATTGCGCTTCAACAGCGCCGAGTTGTACCTGGCGCTGAACAAGGACGTCTCGGATGCAACCGTCGCCAGGCTGCAGGCGGCGCTGGATCAGATGCGCAAGGACGGTGTGGTCGACGAGATCATGGGGCGCTATCTGTAGCGGTCGGCAACGTCTTGTCCGCTGCGTCGTGGGTGCATTCTTCCGGCGGATATTGCAGCAACTCCAGGTTGTCGTACTGGGTGTAACCGAGGTTGATCCCCGCTTGCGAGCCGTCTGCACGCAGCAGCTCGTAGAAACTCTCTTGCTGATAAGCCGCGACGAATTTGCCTTTGCCGGCCATCGCGAGGACGTGGCTGACGAATGGCGTCTGCCAGCCACTGGTTGAGGTCTCGCCGTGAGTGAACTGGCTGTCCAGTCTTGCCGAAAACGGTAGAGACGGATGAATGTCGCCCTTCGTTGCCCACGAGCCTACGAAACTGATGGCGGTAAGTTGCGAGAACAGACGCAGTATCTTCGGATTCTGCAGGCGCTGAGCAGTCCACTTGAAAGCCCGGGCCTTGTCGCCCGTATTGTGTCCGCTCCCGACCAGATAATACTGATCGGTTCTTTCCAGGCGATAAAACGGCGTGCGGCGTAATTGTTCGAGCGGTGACAGGTCATCCTTGACCACGAACCACGGCAGTTCGACCACCTGAGCGAGGGCGGCCGCTCCGTTGGTTTGCGCAGCGCCTGCTACGGAGAGCGCCGGCAGCGCTGGCGACGCGTTGATCAGCGGCGCGATCTGCATCCGCAAGGCATAGACACTGACATTGGCCTCTGGCCGGCTGAAGCTGTTTGCGGCAAAAAAGGTGCCCGGTGCGAAGTGAATTTCTCCCGGCGGTGCACTGGGCGGCGTGACACTCCAGGCACTGAAACTCTGCCGTGCACCGCTGCCCTTGTCGCTCCAGAGCAGGTTGCCGATGGCTGACGCGATCACCAGATCGGCCCGGACGCAGCGCACGCTGCTGAGCAGCGGTTTGTCGCTGCCGCTGGAGCAAACTTGCCCCAGGGCAACGTAGCCGGCCGGGGGCAGCGGTTGCCACACCGTGCAGTTGGCGTTGGCGCCCGAGCCGGTATCTTTCCAGACTTGCTCGAAGTCGAGGGGCGCGCTGAGGGCTTTGGCTTTTGTCGGGTCGGTCTCGCGCTCACTGACAACAGCGACGACGTGTTTTGCACTGATGTTGTCGTGGCTGCCGATCACGACATCGCCTAACGGGAAGTAGCCCGGCAGCATCTCGGGAGAGGGCGTCGGGCGCCAAAAGCTCCCGGGTGCCGCTTTCGATCCGCTGCTGTCCCAGATTCGTTGGAAATCAGTCGTGAAGTTGATCAGCAGATTGTCCAGCGTGATGGGTTTCGCCTGTTTCGGGACGCCTGCGTCCTTTTCTTCGGTATTCATAATCAGCCCTGATAGTGAAAGACGACTCGGGAAGAGTCGTCACGGTTGCAGGGCTCACTATCCGGCGATGCACGGGCCGTTTGGCGGTAATTATGTATCGCGGTGAAGGCTGTTCAGCGGTAGACGCCGTCCTTGCCATGCGCGGCGGTGGCGCGATTGCTGCGCACGCTGATCATCTGCTTGATGTCGATCCACTCGATGCCCTGAGCCTTGAGCTTCGGCAATTCACGCTCCAGCACCGCCAGCGTCTGCGGATACGGGTGGCCGATCATCACCGCCGATCCTTGCTTGCGCGCCAGGCTGATGGCGATCTGCAGCTGAGTGAAGATCGCGGCTTCGGTGCGCTCGTCATCGAGGAATACATCCCGCGAAACACTCGCCAGGTCGATCTTCTGTGCCTGCTGCGCGGCGACGGTCTGGGCGCTGGTGCGACTGTCGACGAAGAACTTGTGCCGGCGCTGCAATTCACCCATCAGCCACGCCATTGCCACCGGTTGCGCCGTCATGCGACTGCCCATGTGGTTGTTGATGCCGGCGGTG
This sequence comes from Pseudomonas sp. NPDC087803, assembly GCF_044742995.1. Taxonomy (NCBI): domain Bacteria; kingdom Pseudomonadati; phylum Pseudomonadota; class Gammaproteobacteria; order Pseudomonadales; family Pseudomonadaceae; genus Pseudomonas; species Pseudomonas sp. NPDC087803. The sequence goes on along the minus strand of NZ_JBIUVO010000082.1, from coordinate 15,026 downwards.
TAAGGGACCCTTTTGAACGCGGCGTCGAGGCGCTTTTGCAACTCTTCGAGCGGTAGCTCGGGGTGCCAGGCGTACGGGCCGGTGGCCGGGTCCATCGGCATGTGCAGGATCACGATCTTGCCGGCGCGATGGGCTTCGCGGGCGAATTCGGTGGCGTGCGGAGTGTCGGGCATGATCGCCGTGGTCACCGGGCCGGGCAGGGCCAGCACGCGGCGATCCCGGGGCAGGTTTTGCCCCAGGTCGTCGATGATCAGCGTCAGGTAGGCTTTCGGCGGGGTAGTCCTGGCGGGTTCTGCGTGCGCAGCACCCGCCAGACAGCACAGCAGGACGAAGAGAAAACGCAAAGTCATCCTCAACGGCCGGACGTGATGCTCAGGCCTTTGAGCAGGCTCAGGGCCTGGGCCAACTGGTAATCGTCATCCTGCGGCATGGCCTTGGCCTTGGCGCCAGAACCGGTCGGCTTGTCCGCGCCACCGTTGCCGTTGCCCAGGTGACCTTGCAGGTCGGCTTCCTTGAAGTAGTCGCCGTCCGCTTCGTTGGTGATTTTGGCCTTGCGCACTTCGATGTCCGGGACGATGCCCTGGGCCTGGATCGAGCGACCGTTCGGCGTGAAGTACAGCGCGGTAGTGATCTTCAGCGCACGGTCGTTGTTCAGCGGCAGCACGGTTTGCACCGAACCTTTGCCGAAACTGGTGGTGCCCATGACCACCGCGCGTTTCTGATCCTGCAGGGCGCCGGCGACGATTTCCGACGCCGAGGCGCTGCCGCCGTTGATCAGCACGACCATTGGCACCGCTTCGCTTTCGTCCTTGCCGGTGGCGGAGAAGCGCAGCTCGGAATTGGCGATCCGGCCCTTGGTGTAGACGATCAGGCCTTTCTTGATGAAATGGTCGACCACTTCCACCGCTGCCTGCAACACACCGCCCGGGTTGTTGCGCAGGTCGAGGATGATGCCGTTGAGCTTCTTGCCGTTGTCTTTGCGCAGCTTGGCCAGGGCCTTGGAGACCTCTTCGCCGGTCTTGACCTGGAACTGGGTGATGCGGATGTAGCCGTAGCCCGATTCCAGCAGCTGCGCCTTGACGCTCTTCACTTGAATCACGGCGCGCGCCAGGGTCACGTCGAACGGCGTGCCGCCGTCGCGGACCAGGGTCAGGGTGATCTTCTGACCGATCTTACCGCGCATCTTGTCCACGGCTTCGGTCATGGTCTGGCCGCGAGTCGGCTGGCCGTTGATCTTGACGATGAAGTCACCGGCCTGAATGCCGGCCTTCGATGCCGGGGTGTCGTCGATTGGCGAGACGACCTTGATGAAGCCGTCTTCGGAGCCGACTTCGATGCCCAGGCCGCCGAATTCGCCGCTGGTGCTTTCCTGCAACTCGGTGAAGTCTTCAGGGCCCAGATAGGCGGAGTGCGGATCGAGGTTGCTGAGCATGCCCTTGATCGCGTTCTCCAGCAGGGTCTTGTCGTCCACCGGCTCGACATACGCCGCCTTGATCCGGTCCATGACCTCGGCAAAGGTGCGCAACTCTTCTAGCGGCAACGGGGCCTTGGCGGTCGCGGCAGTACCTGCCGGAGCGACGGCCGGGGCCGGTTGAGCGGCGAACGCCAGAGGCGCGCCGATCACCAGAGCGATCGTCAGGGCCAGCGAGGTAAGGCGGGACAAATGCAGCATGTCGAACGAACTCCTGAATTAGGCGACGCGCTTATCCTTGCGCGTGACACCATTGCGCCGGATCACTCGGGTGACCCTGCTGACGAATTGCGAAATACAGCGCTGGTGTGTCCTGACCGCCACTGTTACCCACAGTGGAGATCGACTCACCGGCTTTTACCACGTCACCGGCCGACTTGAGCAGCGTCTGGTTGTGACCGTAAAGACTCAGATAACCATTGCCGTGATCAAGGATCACCAGCAGCCCGGCGCCACGCAACCAGTCGGCGAACACCACGCGCCCACCGTGCACCGCATGCACCTGGCTGCCGGCGGCGGCGCTGATCATCACGCCATCCCACTTGGTCCGGGCATCGTCGCCACGGCTTTCGCCGAAGCGTGCCAGCAATCGACCATCAACCGGCCAAGGAAGTTTTCCCCGGGTTGCGGCAAAAGGGCCACCGAAGGTCTCGCCGCTGCTCGACACCAGTGCGCCGGGGCTTGATCTGACTGGTTTTCGTGGGGCGTCGCTGTTTTCAGCCTGCGCCTCACGCAAACGCTTTTTTTCCGCTTCCTGCTGGGCGATCAGCGCTTTCTGCCGCGCTTCTTCTGCCTCACGGGCCTGGCGGGCCAGGGTTTCTTCAATGGTTTTAAGGACTTTAGACAGGTCTGCCTGATCCTGCTCGCGGGCGGCGAGTTTCTGGTCGCGGGCCTTCACGTCATCATTGAGCTTGGCGAGGACTTGCTGGCGTTCCTTGCGCACCTTGTCGAGTTCGTCACGCTGGCTGTCGAGACTGCTTTTCTGCACCAGCAATTGTGCTTGTTGCATGGCGATGTCTTTTTCGACATTGGCCAGTTGGCGCAGGGTTTCGTTGAAGTTCTTCAACTGCTCCAGGCGGGCCTGGCTCAGGTAATCGTAATAGGTGAGGGTGCGGGCGAATTTCTCGGGGTTCTGCTGGTTGAGCAGCAGCTTGAGGTATTCCTGTCGGCCATTCTGGTAGGCCGCGCGGGCCTGGATGGCGATCAGTCGCTGCTGTTCAGTGCGCGCGCTCTGGAGTTTTTTTTTCTCCGCATCGAGCCGCTGCAGCTCGGATTCGCTTTTCTTCAGCTCTTTCTGCAGGGCATCGACCTGCTTCTCGAGCTTGCCCATCTCGGTTTCGGTGCCCTTGAGCTCTTTCTGCACACCGGATTTTTCTTCCTGCAGCTTGCCCAGCAGCTTTTTCAGCTCGGCGATGTCCTGACGCGTGGCATCCAACTGCTGTTGGGTTTGCGCGCGCTCGTCAGCGAAGGCCGGTTGGAGCAGGCAGGTCAGAGCGAGGGCGATCAGGACGCGGAGCATAGAGGCGGGCGGCACCAGGGTAATGGACGGCCTAGTATGCCCGCCCGGGGCGGCAAAAAAAACGCCCAATTGGGCTTGTGTGATAACTGGAGCGGCAGAGAGGCTCATTTCCATTTCGAAAACCCCATAAACCACTGTGGGAGCTGGCTTGCCAGCGATGGCGTCTGCACATTCAACATAGCTGTTGGCTGTCAGATTGCTATCGCTGGCAAGCCAGCTCCCACAGGGTTTGGCGGTGTTTGCTCTGGCGAATTACACCAGAATCGATGTGCCGGTCATTTCCGCCGGTTTTTCCAGGCCCAGCAGCATCAGCATGGTCGGGGCCACGTCCGCCAGTACGCCGCCTTCACGGACCTTGAGGTCACGCTTGCCGACATAAATGAACGGTACCGGCTCGGTGGTGTGCGCGGTGTGGGCCTGGTGGGTTTCTTCATCGGCCATTTTTTCGACGTTGCCGTGGTCGGCGGTGATCAGCGCTTCGCCGCCCACCTTTTCCAGCGCCTCGACGATACGCCCGACGCAAGTGTCGAGGCATTCAACGGCCTTCACTGCCGCGTCGAACACGCCGCTGTGGCCGACCATGTCGCCGTTGGCGTAGTTGACCACGATCACGTCGTAACGCTGATGCTCAATGGCATCGACGATACGGTCGGTGACTTCCGGCGCGCTCATTTCCGGCTGCAGGTCGTAGGTGGCGACTTTTGGCGACGGAATCAGAATGCGCTCTTCACCCGGGAACGGTTCTTCACGGCCACCGGAGAAGAAGAAGGTCACGTGTGCATATTTTTCGGTTTCTGCAATGCGCAGTTGGGTCTTGCCGTTTTTCGCCAGGTAGTCGCCAAGCACGTTTTCCAGGCTGCCCGGAGCAAAAGCCGCCGGGGCCGGGATGCTGGCAGCGTATTGGGTCAAGCCCACGTACTGCACTTTTGGCTGGCGCGCACGCTCGAATTCCTTGAAGTCGTCTTCGACGAATACGCGGGTCAGCTCGCGGGCGCGGTCGGCGCGGAAGTTCATGAACACCACGGCGTCGCCGTCTTCGACCTTGACCGGCTCGCCGATGGTCGTGGCTTTGACGAATTCGTCGCTCTCGCCACGGGCGTAGGCGGCTTCGAGGCCTTCCTGGGCCGTGGCGGCGTTGAACTCGGCGTTGCCGTCGACGATCAGGTTGTAGGCCTGGGACACGCGGTCCCAGCGGTTGTCACGGTCCATCGCGAAATAGCGACCGACGATGCTGGCGATGCGGCCCTTGCCAAGCGCCTGGAAGGTCGCGTCGAGCAGTTCGATCGACGACGCGGCGCTTTTCGGCGGCGTGTCGCGGCCATCGAGGAAGGCGTGCAGGTAGATTTTTTCGGCGCCGCGCTTGAAGGCCAGTTCGGCCATCGCGACCAGGTGATCCTGGTGGCTGTGCACGCCGCCATCGGACAGCAGACCCATGAAGTGCACGGCTTTGCCGGCGGCCACGGCTTTATCCACGGCGGCGCAAATGGTCGGGTTGTCGAAGAACTCGCCGTCGCGGATCGCCTTGGTCACGCGAGTGAAGTCCTGATACACCACGCGCCCGGCGCCGAGGTTCATGTGGCCGACTTCGGAGTTGCCCATCTGGCCGTCCGGCAGGCCGACGTCCATGCCGCTGCCCGAGATCAGGCCGTTCGGCACCGTGGCCCAGAGACGATCGAGCACAGGCTTCTTCGCCGCATACACGGCATTGGATTCGTGGCTGTCACTGTGACCGAAGCCGTCGAGAATCATCAGGACCAAAGGTTTAGGCGTGGTAGTCATGGAATCCACTCGTGGCTAATAAAGAAGAGGGCGTTGAAAAAGGGAGTGGTGAGTTTAATGCTTAGTTCCGACCACGTCACCGCCGGACGGGGTTTGGCCCACCATAGGGGCTGTGTATACTGGCCGACATTTTAACGCCCTGGAACCTCCTTCGATGGTTGCTCACCTGATTGAATTTGCCACTAACCACTACATTCTTGTCGGTATCTTCGTCGTATTGCTGGCTTTGCTGCTGGCGCACACGATGCAGGGCGGCGGTAAAAGCCTGAGCACCGGCGAACTGACCGCATTGGTCAACAAGGACGCAGGCGTGGTGGTGGACATCCGTCCGGCGAAAGATTACGCCGCCGGCCATATCGTTGGCGCGATCAACATTCCTCAAGACAAGCTGGCTGCGCGCATCGGCGAGCTGGAAAAGCACAAGGCCAAGACCATCATTCTGGTCGACGCCCTGGGCCAGACCGCTGGCACCCACGCTCGCGAGCTGATGAAATCCGGCTTCACCGCCGCCAAGCTGTCCGGCGGCATCGCCAGCTGGAAAGGCGACAACCTGCCACTGGTGAAGTGATATGAGCGAAGTCATCGTCTACTCCAGCGACTACTGCCCTTACTGCATGCGAGCCAAGCAATTGCTCGCGAACAAAGGTGTGGCCTTCGAAGAGATCAAGGTCGATGGCAAGCCGCAGATTCGTGCTGCCATGAGCCAGAAGGCCGGACGCACCTCCGTGCCGCAGATCTGGATCGGCGACAGGCACATCGGCGGTTGTGATGATTTGTATGCCCTGGAGCGCGCCGGCAAGCTCGACGCGCTGCTCAAGGCCTGAACGGCTGCACCCACGTACAGCAATCCCTAAAAGACCCAAGATCAGAAAGGATCTGAGATGACTGACCAACAGAACACTGCAGCCAGCGAAGAAGAAACCGCACCGCAATTCTCCTTGCAGCGCATCTACGTACGCGATCTGTCCTTCGAAGCCCCGAAAAGCCCGGCGATCTTCCGCCAGCAGTGGGACCCGACCGTCGGTCTGGATCTGAACACTCGCCAGAAAGAACTGGAAGGTGATTTCTACGAAGTCGTGCTGACCCTGTCCGTGACCGTGAAAAACGGTGACGAAGTCGCCTTCATCGCTGAAGTGCAACAGGCCGGTATCTTCCTGATCAAGAACCTCGACGCGGCTTCGATGAGCCACACCCTGGGTGCGTTCTGCCCGAACATTCTGTTCCCGTACGCTCGCGAAACCCTGGACAGCCTGGTGACCCGCGGTTCGTTCCCGGCCCTGATGCTGGCGCCGGTGAACTTCGACGCTCTGTACGCGCAAGAGCTGCAGCGCATGCAGGCTGCGGGCGAGACGCCGACCGTACAATAAAAGCTTCGTTTGCCCCATGAAAAAGCGCCGTTTAAAGGCGCTTTTTTCATGGGGCAAACGAAACCTTCGTGTAGGAGCTGCCGCAGGCTGCGATCTTTTGATCTTGATGTTCAAAAACAAGGTCAAAAGATCGCAGCCTGCGGCAGCTCCTACAGGGATCGGGTGGTTATTTGAAGTCGTTCTGCCGCCACGCTTCGTACACCGCCACCGCCACGGTGTTGGACAGGTTCAGACTGCGGCAGCCTTCACGCATCGGCAGGCGCAGGCGCTGTTCGGCGGGCATGGCGTCCAGCACCTCGGGCGGCAGGCCACGGCTTTCCGGACCGAAGATGAACGCATCGCCCGGGACGAACGCAACATCGTGAAACGGCCGCGAGCCCTTGGTGGTGAACGCGAACAGCCGTGGGTTGCCGAGGCTTTCCAGGCAGCTGGCGAGGTCGGCATGGCGCTGCAACGTGGCATATTCGTGGTAGTCGAGGCCGGCCCGGCGCAAGCGCTTGTCGTCCATCTCGAAACCCAGCGGTTCGATCAAATGCAGGTGGCAGCCACTGTTGGCGCACAGCCTGATAACGTTGCCGGTGTTCGGCGGAATTTCTGGTTGAAAAAGGATGACGTGAAACATGCACGGCTCCGAAGGTAAAGATGACGCGCATTCTACGCCGCAAGCCGACCCGCGTTCGAAACTATTCCCGCGGGTGATCGGTTCGCTGGCGATTTTCGGGCTGATGGTCGGTTTGATGATCGGTCGCCTGACCACGCCGGATCCGACTGTGTTGCAGCAGGTCGAGGTGAGCGGTGACGGCCTGGTGGTGTGGTTCAACAACGAACCGCAACTGCACGGCGAGATCATCGACGGCACCGTGGCCCTGTTGTTCCAGGCTGAAGGCAAGGCGCAGAAGGGTCAGCTCAAGCTCAACGGCAAGGACGTGAACTGGCGAACGCGCGTGAGTGACGGTGGGTTGTTGCTGACGGTGCTGGCGGCGCGGCCGCTGCAAGGGGAGTGGGCCGGGAGCAAGGTCGATGACCGCTGGCGGCTGGAGATCCATCTCCGGGAGCAATAAAAGCGGGAATCCCCGGCCTGCCTGTACCAGGGTTCCCAAAACGGGGTGGACTTCGCTGAGAGCGTCGGTCCGGTGTAAAGAGGGAACCCCCGGCCTGCCTGTACCAAGGATCCCAAAAGGCTGGGCACATCGCGTTGGCGCGGTGAGCCCGGTGTAAAGAGGGGATTCCCCGGCCTGCCTGTACCAAGGTCCCCGAAACGGGTGGTGAATCGAATCACCTGTAAGTGTTATTGCAGGGCGCGTGCCAGTTTTTGTATTTCGAAACAGAAAAAAGCCCAAGAACCGCGAAAGCCCTGTGAATCGGGGCTTTGAGGCTTCTGCTTGGTGAAGCTTTGATCTTGTTGGTGTTTTTTTGATCAGTGAGTCATGCCCAATTGCGGTTCGCCGTGCCTTGTGGCGGTGCACACAAAAAAAGATCGCAGCCTGCGGCAGCTCCTACAGGGATATGCGTTCTCTGTAGGAGCTGCCGCAGGCTGCGATCTTTTCGCGGATGACTAGAGTGCCGAGTTAACCCTCATCCCCCTCTTCGTCATCGCCGCCATCCACTTTCATCCCCAATTCCTTGATCTTGCGCGTCAGGGTATTGCGCCCCCAGCCAAGCAATACCGCCGCATCACGCCGACGCCCGGCGGTGTGCTTCAGTGCAGTCTCGATCATGATCCGCTCGAACGCCGGCACCGCGCTGTCGAGCAGGCTCGACTGGCCGCGGGCCAGCGCCTGATCGGCCCACTGGCGCAGCGCCTGCTCCCAGTTGGTTACCGGCGCCGAATCCTGCGGCAGGCTCAGCAGTTCCGGTGGCAGGTCACTGATGTGCACTTCGCGCCCGGAGGCCATCACGGTGATCCAGCGGCAGGTGTTTTCCAGCTGGCGCACGTTGCCGCCCCACGGCAGATTCTTCAGGTATTCCTCGGTCTCGCTCTTGAGCAGCTTCGGCTCCACCGCCAGTTCTTGCGCGGCGCGGCTGAGGAAGTGCTTGGCCAGGGTCGGGATGTCTTCGCGACGATCCGACAGGCGCGGGATGTGGATGCGGATCACGTTGAGGCGGTGGAACAAGTCCTCACGGAATTTCCCGGCATGCACCAGGGTTTCCAGATTCTGGTGAGTCGCGGCGATGATCCGCACGTCGACCTTGACCGGCACATGGCCGCCGACGCGATAGAACTCGCCGTCGGCCAGCACGCGCAGCAAACGGGTCTGGGTATCCGCCGGCATGTCGCCGATTTCGTCGAGGAACAGCGTGCCGCCGTCGGCCTGTTCGAAGCGTCCGCGGCGTAGGTTGGCCGCGCCGGTGAACGCGCCTTTCTCGTGGCCGAAAAGCTCGGATTCCATCAGGTCTTTCGGGATCGCCGCCATGTTCAGCGCGATGAACGGCGAGGCCGCGCGCGGGCTGTGGCGGTGCAGGGCGTGGGCCACCAGCTCTTTACCGGTGCCGGATTCGCCGTTGATCAGTACGGTGATGTTGGAATGGCTCAAGCGGCCGATGGCGCGAAACACTTCCTGCATCGCCGGCGCTTCGCCGATGATTTCCGGAGTGCGAGTCAGCGCCGGCACCACTTCCAGACCTTGCTGCTCCTGCGCATGCTGGTTGGCGCGTTTGACCAGAGATACCGCCTCGTCCACGTCGAACGGCTTGGGCAGGTATTCGAAGGCGCCGCCCTGATAGGAAGCGACGGCGCTGTCGAGGTCGGAGTGAGCGGTCATGATGATGACCGGCAACCGTGGATGCTGTTCGCGGATGCGTGCCAGCAGGTCGAGGCCACTGGCGCCCGGCATGCGGATGTCGGAAATGATCACATCAGGCTGCTGACGGGCCAGACGACTCATCACGCCATCGGCGCTGTCGAAGCTCTGCGTGGTCATGCCTTCCTGCTGCAAGGCCTTTTCCAGAACCCAACGGATAGAACGGTCGTCATCGACGATCCACACGGTTTCACTACGGCTCATGTCGATGTGGCTCCTTGTTCCAGTGGCAGAAAGATCGAGAACGTGGTGTGGCCGGGGTGGCTGTCACACTCGATCAGGCCCTGGTGCTGGCTGATGATGTTCTGGGTAATGGCCAGGCCCAGCCCGGTACCGTCCGGACGGCCGCTGACCATGGGAAAGAAGATGGTTTCCTGAAGTTCCGCGGGGATCCCCGGGCCGTTGTCGATGATCTCGATCTTGGTCACCAGGCGATGACGGACGTGGCCGATGGTGAACTGGCGCATGGTCCGGGTGCGCAGACTGATGCGGCCCAGGCGCAGCTCGTTCTGGCTGCTGATCGCCTGCATCGCGTTGCGCACGATGTTCAGCACGGCCTGAATCATTTGTTCGCGGTCGATCAATACGTCGGGAATGCTCGGATCGTAGTCGCGCACCAAGGTGATGCAGCCCTGGCTTTCCGCCTCGACCAGTTGGCAGACGCGTTCGAGCACTTCGTGGACGTTACACAGCGCGAGCGACGGCAGCTTGTTCGAGCCGAGCATGCGGTCAACCAGATTGCGCAGGCGGTCGGCCTCTTCGATGATCACGTTGGTGTAGTCGCGCAGGCTGTCTTCCGGCAGTTCGCGGGCCAGCAGCTGCGCCGCACCACGGATGCCGCCGAGCGGATTCTTGATCTCGTGGGCCAGGCCGCGCACCAGCATCTTGCTGGTTTCCTGCTTGGACAGCTGCGCCTCTTCCTTGGTGATCCGCAGCAGACGATCACGCGGGTGCACTTCCAGCAGAAGCATGGTCGCGCCATTGCTGAGGATTGGCGTCACCGCGTAGTCCACGGTCAGGGTCTGGCCGGTGAGGGCGGTGAGCATCGCTTCGCGTTTGGTGAACGGGTGCGCCTGTTCGACTGCCTGGCGCAATGAGTTGAGCGCCTCGGTGGACTCGGTGAACAGCTCGCTGATGAACTGCCCATGGCTGCGCTGGCCGCTGATGGCCAGCAGCATTTCCGCCGCCGGGTTCATGTATTCGAGGCGCAATTCGGCGTCGAGCAGGATGGTGGCGGTGGTCAGGTTGTCGAGCAGCAAACGGTGGATTGCGTCGCTAATAGTCATCGGAGCCTCTTTTGGGGGCGGAGCGTGCGCAAGAAGCAGGCGTCGTTAAACGGAAAATGCAAAAACTAAACCAAGGCTCCGAAAAGAAGCGCTCAACCCCTGAAACAGGCGTTTGACGCTCATTTGCGTGGCGCTCAATGCACGAGAACGGGAAGTTTCGAACCAAAATGGGTTGGGTTGTGGGTACGGTGCAGTCTTATGCACCAATATAGTGCGCAAAGCTGAACGGCGTTAGAAGAAACGCAGGAAGGGATTTTTTTCTTCGACGGGTTTGTCTTTCAACGGACATTCCGGGCGCACGCCGTAGTCTTCGCTGACGCAGGGTTTGATCTGGCGTTTCTGCGCCAGCGAGATGCGCAGCATGTGAAACGGCTGGTTGGCGGTGCGTTCGACGATGCGGTCGTCGGCATCGAGGATTTCCACCGACAGGTTATGGCTGCCCCGGTCGATATTGCTCAACGGGAACACCGGACTCGGGCCCGGCTCGCCAGTGGCGTGGCCGTCCAGCAGCAGGCGATAGCGATGGCCCTGCTGCAGGCCCGGTTCGCTGGTGACGCTGACGATCACCTCGCCGGCGCTGCTGCGAATGGTCGCGTCCGGCTCGGGGATCAGGATGCGCAGCATGTCGTAGTGGAACAGCGGTTGTTCCGCGACCTTTTTCACAGCGCTGAGCGGTGCTGCAGCCGTGGGGTTGGCCGACATGCGATTACTGGTCGCGATAGGTACGCGCTTGGCGTTGCCGCGTGGCTGGTCGGTGTAGACGCGATTGCCCTGCGCGTCGATATAGGTGAAGACCTCGGCGTGCACGGGCAGGGCGAACAGGCACAGGATCAGCCAGCACAGCCTCATGGCTTGTGCACCCGCTGCACGGTGAACACCACCGCCGGGCTCTGCTGGATGATCGCTTCGCCGTCGATCACCTGCACCGCGAGACGATGCTCGCCGCGATCGACATTCACCAGTTGCAGGATCGGCACGTTGCTCGGCTGGCCGTAAGGCGCGTCGTCCAATATCAGCCTTAACTGGTGCGGCGCCTGCAAACGCGGCTTGATCAGCACGTTGACGGTGAAGGTGCCGTTGTTGGCGCGCAGGGCTTCTTCGCTGGGCAGGCCGGTCAGTTCCAGCACTTCATAAGCGCTGCGCGCTACTGGGCGATTATCTGTGCTGGAGGCGGGTGGCGCGCTCGGTGCTTGCGGCTCGACGCTGTTGAGCGGCGGCAACTCCAGCGGCTGCGCCTTGACGCCGTCCGGCGAGTGATCGCTGTACACCGTGTTGCCGTTGGCGTCGGTGTACTTGTAGATCTGCGCGGCGGCGGGCAGGGCGATCAGCAACAGGATGTAGAGAAAGGTGCGCCCCATGAAATCGACCGGGAAAGAAAGCGATGGGGTGCAGCATAGGTCAGGTGTGGCGGTTGGCCCAACCCTGGATATATCCGCAAATCATTCAGGCGCTGCAATGCCCCTGTGGGAGCGGGCTTGCTCGCGAATGCGGTCGGTCATTGAAGATGATGGTGACTGACACGACGCCTTCGCGAGCAAGCCCGCTCCCACAGGGTCGTGCGGCGCCAACGAAATCCGGGCAATAAAAAAGGCCTCCCGAAGGAGGCCTCTTTTTGTCACGCCGCGTAGCGCGGCGCTACCGGATCAGCAGCTGTAGTACAGCTCATATTCCAGTGGGTGTACGAAGGTGCGGACCTTGATTTCTTCTTCGGATTTCAGCGCGATGTAAGCGTCGATGAAGTCGTCGGAGAACACGCCGCCCTTGGTCAGGAACGCACGGCCCTTGTCCAGTTCTTCCAGGGCTTCTTTCAGGCTGCCGCAAACTTGTGGGATCTCTTTCGCCTCTTCAGGCGGCAGGTCGTACAGGTTTTTGTCAGCGGCATCGCCTGGGTGGATCTTGTTCTGGATACCGTCCAGGCCGGCCATCAGCAGTGCTGCGAAAGCCAGGTACGGGTTGGCAGCCGGATCCGGGAAGCGTGCTTCGATACGACGGCCGCGTGGGCTGTTGACGTAAGGAATACGGATCGAGGCGGAACGGTTACGAGCCGAGTAGGCCAGCATCACCGGCGCTTCGAAACCTGGCACCAGACGCTTGTACGAGTTGGTGGCCGGGTTGGTGAAGCCGTTCAGGGCCTTACCGTGCTTGATGATACCGCCGATGAAGTACAGGGCGGTTTCGGACAGGCCGGCATAGCCTTCACCAGCGAAGGTGTTCTTGCCATCTTTGGCGATGGACATGTGTACGTGCATGCCCGAGCCGTTGTCGCCGTACAGTGGCTTCGGCATGAAGGTCGCGGTGCGGCCGTAAGCGTCGGCTACGTTGTGCACAACGTATTTCAGCGTCTGAACTTCGTCAGCTTTCTTCACCAGGGTGTTGAACTTGACACCGATTTCGTTCTGACCGGCAGTCGCCACTTCGTGGTGGTGAACTTCAACGGTCTGGCCCATCTCTTCCAGTGCGTTGCACATGGCAGTACGGATTTCGTGGTCGTGGTCGAACGGCGGAACCGGGAAGTAGCCGCCTTTGATACCTGGACGGTGGCCTTTGTTGCCGCCTTCGATGTCCTGGTCGGACATCCACGAGCCTTGTTCGGAGTAGATCTTGAACATCGAACCGGAGATGTCGGACTTGAATTTCACTTCGTCGAAGATGAAGAATTCTGGTTCTGGACCGGCGAAGACGGTGTCACCGATACCGGTGGTCTTCAGGTATTCCTCGGCACGGTGAGCGATGGCGCGCGGGTCGCGATCGTAACCTTGCATGGTCGAAGGTTCGATGATGTCGCAAACCAGGATCAGGGTTGCGTCTTCGGTGAACGGGTCGAGAACGGCAGTGTCGTCGTCCGGCAGCAGGATCATGTCGGAGGCTTCGATGCCTTTCCAGCCAGCGATGGAGGAACCGTCGAACATCTTGCCGACTTCGAAGAAGTCGTCTTCCAGCGCATCGCGAGCCGGCATGGTCACGTGGTGCTGAGTGCCTTTGGTGTCCGTGAAGCGCAGATCAATCCACTTGACGTCATGATCTTTGATGAGTTGAACCGACTTCGACATAGTGTCCTCCGGGTGGCTTAGGGCTTGGTAGTGGATGCCCTTAATATGGGTGATGCCGGCGCAGATACTCTGCCAAGGCAACCTGCCTCACAAGGGAGCAAATTGCATGCCAGTGCCCCAGCATGGGTTTTTTGCCCCAAATTCACGCTTGCAGCACTGCAAAGCGCCATAAAGGCGAAAATCTCGCCCCTTAATGTAGCGCCTGAAAACGAAAATGACCCGTTTTGGTGCAAGTGAAACCTTCTGCATATTAACTGGTTAAACCTTGAGCAATTTCCGCTATAATCCGCGCCCCCCTTTTTCGGCTGGCCCTGCGCGCGCTGTTTTCATGAAACTAATCGTAAAAGTCTTCCCCGAGATCACCATCAAAAGCCGCCCTGTCCGGATGCGTTTCATCCGCCAGCTGGCCAAGAACATCCGCGCCGTGCTCCGCGATCTGGACCCGGCCGTGGTGGTGAACGGTGTGTGGGACAATCTCGAGCTGGAAACCCGCGTTACCGACCCCAAAGCCTTGAAAGAGATGGGTGAGCGCCTGGTGTGCACCCCGGGCGTCGCGCACTTTCTGCAGATCGACGAGTACCCGCTGGGCGACTTCGACGACATCACCGAGAAGTGCAAACAGCACTACGGCGATGTGCTGGCCGGGAAGATTTTCTCGGTGCGCTGCAAGCGTGCAGGCAAGCACCCGTTCAGCTCGATGGATGTCGAAAAATACGTCGGCAGCAAGCTGCGTCGTGAGTGCGGTGCGGCCGGAATCGACCTCAAAGACCCGCAAATCGAAGTTCGCATCGAAGTTCGCGACCAACGGTTGTTTGTCATCCACAGCCAGCACAACGGCATCGGCGGTTACCCGCTCGGTGCCCTGGAGCAGACGCTGGTATTGATGTCCGGCGGCTTTGACTCGACGGTTGCCGCCTACCAGATCATGCGTCGCGGCCTGATGGCGCATTTCTGCTTCTTCAATCTGGGCGGGCGTGCCCACGAATTGGGCGTGATGGAAGTCGCGCATTTCATCTGGAAGAAGTACGGCAGCTCGCAACGCGTGCTATTTGTCAGTGTTCCGTTCGAAGAAGTGTTGGGCGAAATTCTCGGCAAAGTCGATAACAGTCATATGGGCGTCGTATTGAAGCGTATGATGTTGCGCGCATCGTCGGCCATCGCCGACCGGCTGCACATCGACGCGCTGGTCACCGGCGAAGCGATTTCCCAGGTATCGAGCCAGACGCTGCCGAACCTGTCGGTGATCGACTGTGTGACCGACAAGCTGGTCCTGCGCCCACTGATCGTTGCGCACAAGCAGGACATCATCGACACGGCCAACGAGATCGGCACCGCCGATTTCGCCCGGCACATGCCGGAGTACTGCGGGGTCATCTCGGTCAATCCGAAGACCGCCGCCAAGCGCCACCGTGTTGAGCACGAAGAGAAAGAATTCGACATGGCGGTCCTCGAGCGTGCGCTCGAAAACGCCAAACTGGTGCCGATCGATCGAGTGATCGACGAATTGGGCCAGGATTTGCAGATCGAAGAAGTCGGCGAAGCGCTGGCCGGTCAGATCGTTATCGACATCCGTCATCCGGATGCGGCCGAGGATGACCCGCTGGAACTCGCCGGCATAGAAGTACAGACGATGCCGTTCTACGCAGTGAACGCTCGTTTCAAGGAGCTGGATCCGACTCGCCAGTACCTGCTGTATTGCGACAAAGGCGTGATGAGTCGCCTGCATGCTCACCATACAGCAGGTACTGGCGAG
>NZ_JBIUVO010000081.1:0-19981 GCF_044742995.1 Pseudomonas sp. NPDC087803 | reverse complement strand
ACCAACCCACCCCCCCCCCCCCCCCCCCCCACCCCCCCCCCCCCCCCCCCCACCCCCCCCATGGAGCTGGAAGGCACCATCAAGTCCTATAAAGACCTGAACACCGCCGACTACCGCATCACCTCCAAGCTCGGCACCACCGGCGAAATGGTCGCCAAGAAGCTGATCGCCAAGGCCAAGTACCACGGCTACGACAACGAGCAGGAAGCCGTGCTCGATGTGGTCAACGGCAAGGCCGACGCGTTCATCTACGACGCGCCGTACAACGTGGTCGCGGTGAGCAAGGTCGGCGCCGGCAAACTGGTGTTCCTCGACAAGCCGTTCACCTACGAGCCGCTGGCCTTCGGTCTGAAGAAGGGTGATTACGACAGCATCAACTTCATCAACAACTTCCTGCACCAGATCCACGAAGACGGCACCTACGATCGCATCCATGACAAGTGGTTCAAGAGCACCGAGTGGCTCAAGGACATGGAATAAGCCCGGTCGTTGTGGCGAGGGAGCTTGCTCCCGCTCGGCTGCGAAGCAGTCGTAAACCGGTTGACTCGTTCTACCCGACGTTGCGCGGTAGCTGATTTCAGGGCTGCTCCGCACCCCAGCGGGAGCAAGCTCCCTCGCCACAGAGGGAGCGAGCATCCTGATCGATATGGATTTGCTCTTAGATGAAACAGAAAAAAGCCCAATGGCCCTGGCACGTCCTGACCGTGCTGGTGCTGGTCGGCCTGGCGGGCGCGTTGTATTACGCCACGTCGCTGATGTCCTACGAATGGCGCTGGAACCGTGTGCCGCAGTACTTCGCCTATCAGGCCGAAGAATCCCAGCGTGCCACCGATATCTCCACCGTCACCGAACTGGTGCGCAAGGGCGGCAGCGCGCAGGTCACCCTGCGCAACGACGCCGGTGATGAGCAGCACCTGACCGTCGACGAGAACAGCCTGCAATTCGCTCAGGGCGACGATGTTGCTGAAGGTGACGTCGTGGGCGTGACCCGGCATTGGGCGGCAGGGCCGCTGTTGTGGGGGCTGTGGACCACACTGTGGCTGTCGGTGGTGTCTGGGGTACTCGGTCTGCTGATCGGACTGGTCACCGGGTTGTGCCGCCTGTCGAACAACCCGACCCTGCGCGACCTGTCGAGCATCTATGTCGAACTGGTGCGCGGCACGCCGCTGCTGGTGCAGATTTTCATTTTCTACTTCTTCATCGGTACCGTGATGAACCTGTCCCGCGAGTTCGCCGGGATCGCCGCGCTGTCGCTGTTCACTGGGGCGTACGTGGCCGAGATCATCCGTTCCGGCGTGCAGTCGATTGCCCGTGGCCAGAACGAAGCGGCGCGTTCGCTGGGTCTGAGCGCCGGCCAGTCGATGCGCCACGTGGTGCTGCCGCAAGCGTTCAAACGTGTGCTGCCGCCGCTGGCCGGGCAGTTCATCAGTCTGGTCAAGGACACCTCGCTGGTGTCGGTGATTGCGATTACCGAGCTGCTGAAAAGTGGTCGTGAAGTCATTACCACCTCGTTCTCGCCGTTCGAGATCCTGTTCTGCGTCGCCGGCCTGTACCTGTTGATCAACCTGCCGCTGTCGAAAATCGCCAGCCGGCTTGAGCGGAGGCTCGCGCAAAGTGATTGAAGTCCGCGATCTGGTAAAAGTCTTCGACACCCGTGGTCAGGTAGTCCGGGCGGTGGATAACGTCACCACTTCTGTCGCCAAGGGTGAAGTGCTGGTGGTGATCGGCCCGTCCGGTTCCGGTAAGTCGACCTTCTTGCGTTGCCTCAATGGTCTGGAAGAATTCGACTCAGGCTCGGTGAGCATCGACGGCCTGCAACTGGCCGACCCGAAAACCGACGTCAACGCCTACCGCCGCGAAGTCGGCATGGTGTTCCAGCACTTCAACCTGTTCCCGCACATGACCGTGCTGGAAAACCTCTGCCTGGCGCAGAAAGTCGTGCGCAAGCGCGGGCAGAAGGAAAGTGAGGCCAAGGCCTTGGCGTTGCTGGAGAAGGTCGGTATTGCGCAGAAGGCGCGGGAATACCCGTCGCGTTTGTCCGGCGGTCAACAACAGCGCGTGGCGATTGCCCGGGCGCTGGCGATGGAGCCGAAAGTCATGCTGTTCGACGAGCCGACTTCGGCCCTCGACCCGGAAATGGTCGGCGAAGTGCTGGATGTGATGAAGAACCTGGCCGTGGAAGGCATGACCATGGTTTGCGTGACCCACGAAATGGGTTTCGCCCGGGAAGTGGCGGATCGGGTGCTGTTCTTCGATCACGGCAAACTGCTGGAAGATGCTTCTCCAGCCGAGTTCTTCGATGCGCCGAAGGATCCGCGGGCCCAGGCCTTCCTGCGGCAGGTCCTGTAACTTCAGCGTTCTTTTGGATGCCATCGCTGGCAAGCCAGCTCCCACAGTGAACGGGTTGAACACAAACTTTGTGAACGACTAGAAACCTGTGGGAGCTGGCTTGCCAGCGATAGCATCACCTCGGTCCAAAGCGAACCGAGGCCGATGCATCACCTCAAACCTTGAACCGCCCCACCAGCATCTGCAGATGCGTCCCCAACCGCGCCAGCTCAACACTCGACGCTGCCGTCTCTTCGCTCGCCGCCGAGGTCTGATCCGACACATCCCGCACATTCAGCACGCTACGGTTGATCTCTTCAGCCACCGCACTCTGCTGCTCGGCAGCCGCCGCAATCTGCTGGTTCATCGCCTGAATCGCCGAGACGGTGCGGGTGATGCTTTCCAGTGAGCCACCAGCGCGGCGGGTCAGTTCGACGCTGCTGTCGGTCAGGCTGCGGCTGTTGTCCATGATCGTCGCCACTTGCTGGGTGCCGTTCTGCAGGCCGACGATCAGCTCTTCGATCTCTTCCGTGGACTTCTGCGTGCGCTGGGCGAGACTGCGCACTTCATCGGCGACCACCGCAAAACCACGCCCGGCCTCACCGGCACGCGCCGCTTCGATCGCGGCGTTGAGCGCCAGCAGGTTGGTTTGCTGGGCCACCGATTTGATCACGTCGAGCACGCTGCCGATCTTGTCGCTCTCGCGCTTGAGCTCGCCCATGGCCTCGGTGGAGTGGCCGACTTCAACTGCCAGACGCTCGATCTGCGCGATCGCTTCACCCACCACCTTGTCGCCTTCACGGGCCTGTTGATCGGCGGCCACGGCGGCTTCGGAAGCCTCCTCGGCGTTGCGCGCGACTTCCTGCACGGTGGCGGCCATTTCGTTCATGGCGGTGGCGACCTGATCGGTCTCGATCTTCTGATTGTTGACCCCGGCGCTGGTCTGCTCGGTCACCGCCGACAGCTCCTCGGCGGCGCTGGCGATCTGCGTGACGCCATCGCGGATGCCGCCGATCAGGTCGCGCAGGCCTTGGGTCATGCTCTGCATCGAGCGCTGCAACTGGCCGAGTTCGTCGCGGCGCTGCGACACCAGATTGTGGGTCAGGTCGCCGGCAGCCACGCGCTCGGCGACTTTCAGGGTCTGGTTCAGCGGGATGATGATCTGCCGAGTGATCGCCCACGCGGCCAGCAAGCCGAAGGCCACGGCCAGCAGGGTGGCGATGATCAACTGGTTCTTGGCGCTGGCGGCGTCGGTGTCACGCACCACGGTCTGCGATTCGGTGAGTTGCTTGCTGACGTCGAGGAGGATGTCGCCCTGGGTCGACATGCGGGCCAGGGCCTTGGCGCTGGCGACCTGCGAGTCGCGGAACTGGCTGACCGCCGCGCGATAAGCCTTGAGCGAGTCGGTGGCCTGCTGCAGGTTGGCGATGTGCTGCTCAGGCAGTTTGGCCGGCAGGGTTTCGAGGTTGTTCAGGGCATTGTCGATGGCGTCGAGCGCAGGTTGCTCGGCCTCGGTTTTGCCGCTGTAGGTGTAGCCGCGCACCTGGAAGCGCGCCTGCTGGATCAGTTTGCTCAGGTCGATCACCGCGTTGAACTGCGCCACGCTGTCACCCTGCAACATGGATTTCTCCACCTCGGCGACTTTGGCCACGGCATTGTCGGCGGTGGCGCCGAGTTTGCTGCGGGCGTCTTCGCGGTTGGCGCCGGCCTGCACCATGTCGGTGAAGGCGCGTTTGTACTCGGCGACGGCGGCCAGTTGTTGGTCGACCTTGGCGGCGTCGGACGGTTGTTCGATCAGGCCGCGTGCGGTTTGCAGGCCGCTGTCGAGTTTGTTCAGCAGCTCGTTGACCGCGCCCGGGCCTTGTTCGCCGCGACGCATTTCATAGTCCAGACGCGCCAGGCGCAGGTCCTTGGTCAGCTCGTTGAGGCTGGAGATGAAGCCCAGCTTGTCGCCACGGCTGATGATGCCGCCCATGCCGGTCCAGCCGGTAAAGGTAATCAGCAGGGTGAGCAACAGCACCAGGCCGAAACCGATGCCCAGCTTGCGTTTGACGCTGACGTTCCCAAGATTCTCGGCTAACCAACGGTACATGCGACGACTCCCCTCGGACCACTAATTGGACTTATGGGGACTGTATCGGCGGGGTGATGGCAATCTGTAACCCGATTTGTCCGACACCGCCCCTGTGTAGGAGCTGCCGCAGGCTGCGATCTTTTGATTTTGTTTTTAACAGCAAGATCAAAAGATCGCAGCCTGCGGCAGCTCCTACAGGGGGGGATAGTGTGTCAGAACAGGCGGGCGAGCAGGGCGGTGACGGCGGTTTCGACGCGCAGGATGCGCTCGCCCAGTTGCACCGGTTGCAGGCCGGACTTGCTCAACAGGTCGATTTCGTAGGGGATCCAGCCGCCTTCGGGGCCGATCGCCAGGGTCACCGGTTCGCTCAATGCGCGCGGGCAGGACGGGTAGTTGCCGGGATGGCCGACCAGACCGAGGGTGCCTTCGCTGATCGCTGGCAGGCGGTCTTCGACGAACGGCTTGAAGCGCTTCTCGATGATGATTTCCGGCAGCACGGTATCGCGGGCCTGTTCGAGACCGAGGATCAGATTCTCGCGAATCGCTTCCGGCTCGAGAAACGGCGTCTGCCAGAAACTCTTCTCGACCCGGTAGCTGTTGACCAGAATCACCTTCGACACACCCATGGTCGCCACGGTCTGGAACACTCGACGCAGCATTTTCGGGCGGGGCAGGGCCAGGACCAGGGTCAGCGGCAGCTTGGCCGGTGGCGGCTGATCGAGGCTGACGCGCAATTCCGCTTCGCCGGCCTCAAGGCGCAGCAGTTCAGCCGAACCCATCAGTCCGTTGATGCGTCCCACGCGCAGGCTGTCGCCGACTTGCGAGCGGTGAACTTCCTGCATGTGGGTCAGGCGCCGGTCACGCAGCACGACGCGGTCGGCCGCGATGAAGTCGGCTTCTTCGAGCAACAGCAGGTTCATGCCTGGGTCGCTGGCGGCTGGTCGTTGTGGTCGTCGGCCGGCGTTTCGTCCGGGCGTTCGCGCTTGCTGATCAGGCCGCCGAACAGAATGCCGATTTCAAACAGCATCCACATCGGTACCGCCAGCAGGGTCTGCGAGAAGATGTCCGGCGGCGTGAGGATCATGCCGACCACGAAGCAGCCGATGATCACGTACGGGCGGATCTTCTTCAGGTATTTGACGTCGACCACGCCGATCCACACCAGCAGCACCACGGCCACCGGGATTTCGAACGCGACGCCGAAGGCGAAGAACAGAGTCATTACGAAGTCGAGGTAACTGGTGATGTCGGTCATCATTTCCACGCCGGCCGGGGTGGCGGCGGCGAAGAATTTGAAGATCAGCGGGAACACGAAGTAATAGGCGAACGCCATGCCGGTGTAGAACAACAGGATGCTGGACACCAGCAGCGGCACCGCGATGCGTTTCTCATGCTTGTACAGGCCCGGCGCGATGAAGCCCCAGATCTGATGCAGGATCACCGGGATCGCAAGGAACAGCGAGACCATCATCGTCAGCTTCAGCGGCGTCAGGAACGGCGACGACACATCCGTGGCGATCATCGTCGCGCCGACCGGCAGGTACTGGCGCAGCGGCGTCGAGACAAAGGTGTAGATCTGCTGGGTGAACGCGAACAACCCGGCGAAGATGATGAATACCGCCGCCACGCAACGCAGCAGGCGGGTGCGCAACTCGGTCAGGTGCGATACCAGCGGCATGTGCTGGTCGTTTTCGGGGAGATCGCTCATGGGGCTCGCGGCGGCAGTGTGGAGTCGTGAGGCGCTGGTGTGATCGGCGCGGCGGTCGTGGCTACGTGTTCAACCGAAGTATTTGCAGCAGCGGGCACTGGTTCGGTTGTCGCTACGGCAGGTGCAGGTGCAGGTGCAGGTGCAGCGGGCGCGGCTGGCGCATGAATCGTCTGCTCACCCACATGCTCAACCGGCGTAGGCTCCTGCTGAACCGGCGTGAAAATCTTCCGCGCCTCCTGCTCCAGCGACAGAATGTGCTCGTTGTGCAGTTGCCGACGGATCTCGTCGGCACCGATTTCACGTTCAACTTCCTGTTTGATCGCGTTGAAGCTGCGCTTCAGCCGGCCGACCCACAGGCCAGCGGTGCGCGCAGCGCCCGGCAGACGCTCGGGGCCCAGCACCAGCAGGGCGACGAGGCCGACGAGCAGCAGTTCAGAGAAGCTGATACCAAACATTTGTCAGTCTCACACGTCTTTGCGGATCGGCTCTTCGACTTTCTGCGCCTGCACGTCGATGGTGTGCGGCGGGTTGGCCTGAGCGGTGGCTTGCGGCTGCACCGGTGGTACCGGTTGCGCAGGCGTTACGGTCGGATCGGCGGCCGGCTTTTCGTCATCGTTCATGGCTTTACGGAAGCCCTTGATCGACTCGCCGACGTCGGTGCCGAGGTTTTTCAGTTTCTTGGTGCCGAACACCAGCACCACGACTACCAGAATGACGATCCAGTGTTTCCAGTCAAAAATGCCCATGTTGCTGTTCCTCTCTAAAAATTGTTCAGGCGGACGGACGCGAGGCTTTCTCGACGTGTCCGGACAGACCGAAGCGACGATCCAGTTCATCCAGCACGGCCTGTGGATGCTGCCCCAGTTGGGCGAGCATGACCATGCTGTGGAACCACAGGTCGGCAGTCTCGTAAATCACATCGCTGCAGTCACCGCTGATGGCGGCGTCCTTGGCGGCAATAATGGTTTCGACCGACTCTTCGCCGACTTTCTCCAGAATCTTGTTCAGGCCCTTGTGATACAGACTAGCTACATATGAGCTGTCGGCCGCTGCGCCTTTGCGCTCTTCGAGCACTTCGGCCAAGCGAGTCAGGGTGTCACTCATGTTTATGTCCTGCGGAATAGATAGCGTGCGGGTCTTTCAGAACCGGGTCGACCGTTTTCCAGTCGCCGTTTTCGTAGACGCGGTAAAAGCAGCTTTGACGGCCGGTATGGCAAGCGATGTCGCCGATCTGTTCGACCATCAGGATGATCACGTCGGCATCACAGTCCAGACGCATTTCATGCAGGGTCTGTACGTGGCCGGACTCTTCGCCCTTGCGCCACAGCTTGCCACGGGAACGTGACCAGTAGATTGCACGGTTTTCCGCAGCAGTCAGTTCCAGCGCTTCGCGGTTCATCCAGGCCATCATCAGCACGCGTCCGGTCTTGTGATCCTGGGCAATCGCCGGCACCAGGCCATCCGCGTCCCACTTGATCTCGTCCAGCCAGTTTTTCATCTTCGACTCCGACAGCGAACCCCCACTTCGATAGTCGGGTTCAGGCGTTGAAACAGTGTGCCAGCCGATCAGCAAACTGGCTATCGGCGAACGACCAGATACAAGCCGACTGCCACCATGATGCCCGCCGGCCAATGCCCCAGTTCGTGCAACGGGCCGCCGGCGGCGAGGATCGTCCCACCCGCCAGATGCGCGCAACCGAGCAGGCGCAGAAACCAGTCGTCTTTGCGTTTGTGCCACGGTGGTGGCGGGTCGTAGGCGTGCGGCTGGGACATGCGTTCGAGCAGGTCGCGGGCCATGTTGGCCAGGTGCGGCAGCTGTTCGAACTGGCTCTGCACGTTGCCGAGCAAGGCTTTCGGGCTGACGCGCTCGCGCATCCAGCGCTCGAGGAACGGCTGCGCGGTGTTCCACAGATCCAGATCCGGGTACAGCTGACGGCCGAGGCCTTCGATGTTCAGCAGGGTCTTTTGCAGCAGCACCAACTGCGGCTGGACTTCCATGTTGAAGCGCCGCGCGGTCTGGAACAGGCGCATCAGCACCTGGCCAAATGAAATATCTTTTAACGGTTTTTCGAAGATCGGCTCGCACACGGTGCGGATCGCCGCTTCGAATTCGTTGAGCTTGGTTTCCGCCGGCACCCTGCCCGAATCGAGGTGCAACTGCGCCACGCGGCGGTAGTCGCGCTTGAAGAAGGCGAACAGGTTGCGCGCCAGGTAGTCCTGGTCTTCCGGGGTCAGGCTGCCGACGATGCCGCAGTCGATCGCGATGTACTGCGGGCTCCACGGGTTGACGGTGCTGACGAAGATGTTGCCCGGGTGCATGTCGGCATGGAAGAAACTGTCGCGGAACACCTGGGTGAAGAAGATCTCCACGCCGCGCTCGGCGAGCATTTTCATGTCGGTGCGTTGGTCGGCGAGGGTCTCCAGATCGGTCACCTGAATCCCGTAGATGCGCTCCATCACCAGCACTTTCGGCCGGCACCAGTCCCAATAGACTTGCGGCACGTAGAGCAGCGGCGAGCCTTCGAAGTTGCGCTTCAACTGGCTGGCGTTGGCCGCCTCGCGCAGCAGGTCGAGTTCGTCGTAGATGGTTTTTTCGTAGTCCTGCACCACGTCCACCGGGTGCAGCAGGCGGGCGTCGGCGGAGACCTTTTCGGCGGCGCGGGCGAGGATGAACAGCCACGCCAGATCCTGAGCGATCACCGGTTTCAGGCCCGGGCGGATGACCTTGACCACCACTTCTTCGCCGCTCTTCAGTTGCGCGGCGTGCACCTGTGCCACCGAGGCCGAGGCCAGCGGTTCGACGTCGAAACGGCTGAACACTTCGCTGATCTTCTTGCCCAGCTGTTCTTCGATCAGCTTGATCGACAGCTGCGAATCGAACGGCGGCACGCGGTCCTGCAGCAGCATCAGCTCATCGGCGATATCTTCCGGCAGCAGGTCGCGCCGGGTCGAGAGGATCTGCCCGAACTTGATGAAAATCGGCCCCAGATCCTGCAGCGCCAGACGCAGGCGCGCGCCACGGCTCAACTCCAGCGGCTTGCGCGGGAACCAGCGCCACGGCAGCACGTAGCGCAGCGCCAGGAGAAACCAGGGCAGCGGCAGCTCGAACAGCAGATCATCGAGGCGGTAGCGGATCACGACGCGCTGGATGCGCAACAGACGGCGGACGGCAAGCAGCTTCATGCGTTATCGCTTGGGTCGAGGGATCGGGAAAGGCGCTCGAAACGCGCCTCGAGACGTTCCAGATCAAGTTTGATCCGGTCCAGTTCACTGAACCGCGCTTCGGCTTCGCGCTGCCCGACGAGGGTGCGCGATTCTTCGGCGAGGTATTCGGCGAGGTTCTGGTTGAGGCTGGCAAAGCCTTGTTGATACCAGCGTGTGCGGCTGCGCAGGTGGCCACCGATCAGTTGCGTGGCGACCGGGCCGAGCCAGCGCGAGAGTTCGTACTCCCAGTCCAGCTCCAGATCCTGCAGCACCCCGGCCAGTTCCAGCAGCACGCCGCTGTCACCGTCGAGTTCGACTTCCGGGGCGTGCAGCACCGCGGTCTTGTCTTTGCTCACGGCCAGTTTCACCAGGCTTGAAGCCGGGGCGCGCAGGGTGCAGTCGACGCCGGTTTCCCAGTGTGAGGCGAGCATCAGGCCCTCATCGCTGGGCAGGATGAACAGTTGCAGCGCCGGGCTGAGGCAATCCACGGCAATCACTTTGCCAGTCAGATGCGCCAGCCGCGGCAGCGCCGTGCTGTCGAGACGCAGCACCCGGTTGAGGCCGAGTTCGACGCTGGCGAGCAGCCCGGTGAGCAACATCAGGGCTTGATGCCGCGGTGCAGGGCGACGATGCCTGCGGTCATGTTGTGATAGGTCACGCGGTCGAAACCTGCGTCGACCATCATCGACTTCAGGGTTTCCTGATTCGGGTGCATGCGGATCGATTCGGCCAGGTAGCGATAGCTTTCCGAGTCATTGGTGATCAGCTTGCCCATCAGCGGCATGAAGGCGAACGAATAAGCGTCGTAGGCTTTCGACATCAATGCGTTGGTCGGCTTGGAGAACTCCAGCACCAGCAGGCGACCGCCGGGCTTGAGCACGCGCAGCATCGAGCGCAGGGCGTCTTCTTTGTGCGTCACGTTGCGCAGGCCGAAGGCGATGGTCACACAGTCGAAATGGTTGTCCGGGAACGGCAGTTTTTCTGCGTCCGCCTGCACGAATTCGACGTTGCCCGAGACACCCAGATCCAGCAGGCGGTCACGACCGACCTTGAGCATGGATTCGTTGATGTCGGCCAATACCACCTGACCTGTCGGGCCAACCAGGTGCGAGAATTTCTTGGTTAGGTCACCGGTGCCGCCGGCGATGTCGAGCACGCGGTTACCGCTGCGCACACCGGACAGTTCGATCGCGAAACGCTTCCACAGACGGTGCATGCCGCCCGACAGAAGGTCGTTCATCAGGTCGTACTTCGCGGCTACGGAGTGGAACACCTCAGCGACTTTTTCCGCTTTCTGGCTTTCCGGAACATTTTTGAAGCCGAAGTGAGTGGTGGGTTCGGCATCGCTGCCTTTGCGCTGATCAGTCATATCGCTGTCACCAAAAGAGAATGCGCGACATTCTAATCCCCAAGCCATGCTTTGTCTTGGAATGGCTAAAGGTAAGATGGGCAACCTTCGGGACGATTTGCCGCAGACGCGGTCAAGATTTACCAGCACCTATTCATCAAGCAGGAGTCATTCAATGGCCAAAATCACTGTTGAGCGTGCCCACAGCCTGGGCAAGGAAGCCGCCCGCGAGAAGGCCGACAAGCTGGCGCAGAAACTCTCCGATCAATATGGCCTGGAACCGCAGTGGTCGGGCGACACCCTGAACCTCAAGCGTTCGGGCGTGAAAGGCGCGGTGCATGTGGCTGACGACTCGATCAAGGTCGACGTCGAACTGGGCATCATGATGTCGGCCATGAGCGGCATGATCAAAGCCGAGATCGAGAAGGCGCTGGACAAGGCGCTGGTCTGAACATCAAAAGATCGCAGCCTTCGGCAGCTCCTACATGGGAATGTGTATCCCTGTAGGAGCTGCCGAAGGCTGCGATCTTTTCATTCAGGCACCCCTCATTTATGTCAGTTGTTAGGGTGCCGTTTCTAATTTTTCTGCCTACTTTGTGCCTGAGCCCGACACCTTTGCGGGCAGTTCCTCAAACCTTCTGCGCGTGAGGTGGACCATGGCCAAAGTAATTCTGAAGAAAAAAATCGATGTTTCGACTTCTGCTCTGAGCGACGTCAAATCCTATGCCCGCAAGATCTGGCTGGCAGGCCTGGGTGCCTACGCCAAGGTCGGCCAAGAGGGCAGCGACTACTTTCAGGAGTTGATCAAGGCTGGTCAAGCTGTTGAAAAGAAAGGCAAAAAAGTCGTCACCGAAAAGCTCGAAGCCGCCAACGCCGACATCGACGAAGCCAAGGATGAAGTCAGCTCGTTCAAAGGTCGCGTCGAAGTTCAGCTCGACAAGGTCGAGAAGGCGTTCGACTCCCGCGTAGCAAGTGCCTTGAATCGTATCGGCATTCCGTCTAAACATGACGTTGAGACACTCTCTGCTAAGCTCGATGAGCTGACGGCATTGCTCGAACGCGTCGCGCGTAAATCTTAAGGAGAACGGGATGGCTGGTAAAAAGAACACCGATAAAGAAGGCAGCTCGTGGATTGGGAAAGTCGAAGACTACTCCCGCAAAATCTGGCTGGCTGGTTTAGGCGTGTACTCGAAGATCGACACTGACGGCAGCAAACTCTTCGAGTCACTGGTCAAAGACGGCGAGAAAGCCGAGAAGCTCACCAAGTCTGCAGTCGGCAAGAAAGTCGATGCCGCCAAGGATTCCGCTTCTTCGGCCAAGTCGCGCATCAGCGGCGTGAAAGATCGCGCACTGGGCAAGTGGGACGAACTGGAAGGGGCTTTCGACAAGCGCCTGAACAGTGCGATTTCGCGCCTCGGTGTGCCAAGCCGCAATGAAGTCAAAGCGCTGCACAGCAAGGTCGAAACCCTGACCAAGCAGATCGAGAAACTTACCGGCGAGAAGGCACGTCCGGTAGCGGCGAAAACCGCTGCGGCCAAACCGGCAGCTAAAACTGCAGCGGCAAAACCGGCAGCCAAAACAGCTGCCAAGCCATTGGTCAAAGCGGCTGCCAAACCAGTTGCGAAGGCTAAAGCAGCCGTTAAATCCGTAGCGAAAACGGCTGCCGCCAAACCTGCTGCGAAAGCAGCGGCCAAGCCGGTTGCAGCCGCCAAGGCAGCTGCGAAGCCTGCGGCTAAAACCGCGGCGAAGCCAGCAGCCAAGCCAGCGGCGAAAACCGCAGCTGCAAAACCTGCTGCCAAGCCAGCCGCGAAACCGGCAGCGGCGAAAAAACCGGCAGTGAAAAAACCGGCCGCGCCGAAAGCCGCTGCGCCGAAACCGGCTGCACCTGCGGCAGCCAAGCCTGCTACCCCGGCAACCCCGGCCAGCGCGTCGAACTCCGCCGCTGCACCGACCCCGGTAGCCACCCCGACTGCTGCATCGACCCCGTCGACGCCAACCAGTCAGTCCTGATTTTTCAGGCCAAAACAAAACGCCCGGCCTGTGAAGGTCGGGCGTTTTTGTTTGTGCTTTTTAAAAGCTTACCCTCACCCCAGCCCTCTCCCCGAGGGAGAGGGGGCCGATTCGGGGATGCTTCAGCCTTACACCGACCTGAAAGTGTCGTATTGAATCCATAATCGACTGGATTTTTCAGGTCGCCGTATCGCGTAAGACAATAAGGTCAGTCCCCTCTCCCTCTGGGAGAGGGTTAGGGTGAGGGGCTCTTGATTTCAGTCGTGATCTTCGAGGTATTGCAGGGCCATTCGCTCCGTCGCCACCTTCACCGGCGGCAGCAGATGAGGCGCCACCAGCATCATGATCTGGTACACCACCAGTTTGACCTCGCCCTCGCGATCGAGAATCCGCTGATAGTCCAGCGAGAACAGCAGGGTCATGGTGATCTGCTCCACCAGTTGCCCCAACGCCTGGGTATCACTGACCAACTGCCCCCCGGCCTTCAGCCGCGCCAGCAATGACGCCAGCGTGCGCTTGAGGGCGTTGAGCAGATTGCGAATGCCCTTGGCCAGCTTCGGCAGACGCCCGGCGAGGTTCGACAGGTCCTGGAACAGGAACCGGTATTGCGCCAGGCGCTCGACAATCAGATGCAGAAACAGCCAGTAATCCTCGGGCGCCAGTTCGACATCCGACGGTGGATCGAGCAGTGGCGCCAGTTCATTCTGGAAGCGTTCGAACAGGCCGAGAATCAACGGCTCCTTGCCGTGGAAGTGATAGTAGAGGTTGCCGGGGCTGATCCCCATTTCGTTGGCAACTTCCATGGTGGAGACGTTGGGCTCACCCTTTTCGTTGAACAGTTGCAGGGCACATTCGAGAATCCGGTCGCGGGTTTTCATCCAGTCTTCTTAGAAAAGTTCGGTTAAGCGTCAGCGCACATGCACGTAGGTGCCGGGTGCTGCCTCCATCGGTGGATAGTTCGGGTTGCCGAGGGTCATCAGGGTTTCGCGCTGGGCGCCGGAGCGCTGCTGAATCCATTCCAGCCACTGCGGCCACCAACTGCCCTCGACGCGCTTGGCGTCGTAGTACCAGGCGCGCGGGTCGCTGCTCAGCTTGCCGTTCTCGACGTAATTGGCTTTCGGGTTGCTCGGCGGGTTGAGGATGCTTTGCACGTGGCCGCTGTTGGACAGCACGAAGCGCCGCTCGCCGCCGAGCAACAGCGTCGAGCGATACACCGCGTCCCACGGCGTGATGTGGTCGTTCATCCCGGCCACGCTGAAGCTGTCGACCGTGACTTTCTGCAGGTCGATCGGCGTGCCGCAGACCTCCAGCCCGCCCGGGTGGGTCAGCGGGTTGTGCTTGAAGAAGTCCAGCAGGTCACCGTGGAACGCGGCGGGCAGGCGGGTGTTGTCGTTGTTCCAGTAGAGAATGTCGAAGGCCGGCGGCTCTTTGCCGAGCAGGTAGTTATTGACGAAGTAGCTCCAGATCAAATCGTTGGGCCGCATCCAGGCGAACACCTTGGCCATGTCGCGGCCGTCCAGCACGCCTTTCTGGTAGGAACGGCGTTTGGCCGCTTCGATGGTCTGTTCGTCGGCGAACAGGGTGGTCGGGGTTTCGATCTCGCTGTCGAGCAGGCTGACCAGATAGGTCGCGCTGGAGATCCGCCGCAGCTGCCGTTTGGCCTGCAGATGCCCTTGCAGCGCGGCGATGGTCAGGCCACCGGCGCAGGCGCCCATCAGGTTGACCTCGCGCGTGCCGGTGATCGCCCGGCAGATGTTCATCGCTTCTTCCACCGCTTCGACGTAGGTCGACAGGCCCCATTCACGGTGACGCACGTCCGGGTTGCGCCAACTGATCATGAAGGTCTGCAAACCGTTTTTCAGTGCGTACTGGACGAAGCTGTTTTGCGGGCTGAGGTCGAAAATGTAGTACTTGTTGATTTGCGGCGGCACCACCAGCAGCGGTTTGGCGTACTGTTTTTCGCTCATTGGCCGGTACTGGATCAGCTCCAGCAGCTCGTTGCGAAAGACCACTGCGCCGGTAGTGGTGGCGACGGTCTTGCCGACCTCGAAAGCCTGTCTGGTGACCTGACGCGGCAGGCCATCGTTGTGCAGCAGGTCATCGAACAGATGGCTCAGGCCGCGCACCAGACTCTGGCCGCCGGAATTGAACAGTTCCTTCACCGCCAGCGGATTGAGCAAGGTGTTGGACGGCGCGACGGCGTCGTTGAGCAGGGTGAAGGCGAAGTGCGCACGGGCGCGGTCGTCCTCGCTCATGCTGCTTTCATCGATCCAGCTCTTGACCTGTTTCTGCCAGGCCAGATACGCCTGCAGGCTGCGTCGATAGAAGGGATTGAGGCTCCACGCCGGGTCGGCGAACCGGGTGTCCTGCGGGTTGGTCGGATGCAGGGTTTCTCCGAGCAGCACGCGACCGAGCTGGCCGCCGAGCTTCAAGGCGTGTCTGGCGCTGTGGAGCGGGTTGCGCAGACCGTGGGCGGCGACGCTGCGCAAGGTCGAGAGCAGGTCCCGGCCACGCAGGCCGGTCATTGCACTTTGTGCATTGATGAACACGGCGGGACTGGGCACTACGCCCGTCGCAGGTTTGTCGCGCATGACTCAACACTCCTTCGTCTTCAGGTCAAAAACAAACTCACCGAACCAGAACACCATAGTCGCTGTTACGGGTTGCTGCCTGCGCGGCGTCCTGCCACGCACTTTGTTCAAAGCCCTGCATAAAGCCTGCCGCAGTGAGCTATCCGCCCAGCGGTGTCGGAAGTGGATGCATCACGGCGCGCTGCCGTTCCTCCTCGAGGAATTTCATGATGATCGGCGCCACGGCTTCGGCGCGGGTGATCAGGAACAGATGACCGTCGTCGATGATGTGCAACTGCGCGTTGGGAATGCGCCAGGCGAGCATGCGCATGTTGATTAGCGGGATCAGCGGATCGTCGTCGCCGGCCAGCACCAGGGTCGGCTGATGGATCTTGTGCAGCCAGTGAATGCTGGTCCAGCCCAGGCCTGCGAACAGTTGCCAGTAATAACCGAGCTTGCCCGCCGAACGCACTTTCGCCGCATGGCTGGCCGCTAGCGTCGGGTCGCGGCGGAACGAGCCGCCGTAGATCAACGGCGCAATGCGGATCACGTGGGACGGCTGGATGTAGCGCCTTGGGCTGGCCATCATCCACAGCACTTTCGGTTTGCCCGGGACCATGAAGGCACCGGCTGCGGTCGCCGCCAGCACCAGTTTCTTGCAGCGCTCGGGATAGTCGTGGGCGAATTGCTGCGCCAGCGCGCCGCCCCAGGACACGCCGATCACGTTGACCTGACCGTAGTCGAGGTAGTCGAGCATCCGCGAGGTCAGTTTCGCCAACCCGGGAAAGCGATACGGCCGGCTCGGCGTCGACGAGCCGCCGACACCGGGCACGTCGAAGGCGATCACTTCCAGATCCGGGTCCAGCGCCGCGACAAACGGAAACACCAGCTCCAGGTTGGCGCCGATGCCGTTGAAAATCAGCAAGGGCGTCAAATGAGGCTTGCCGGGGCGTACCGCGGTGCGGAGGGTCTGCCCATCCAGATCGACGGTACGGAAAATGAACGGTTGCGGCATGCTTCAGGCCCTGTGGATTAATTCATCCCCGCCCCCCTGTAGGAGCTGCCGCAGGCTGCGATCTTTTGACTCTGATTCTAAAAAACAAGATCAAAAGATCGCAGCCTGCGGCAGCTCCTATAGGGGGGGCGAGGTGTCAGTTACCGCTCGTGAACGTAAGTGCCCGGCGATGCTTCACCTGGCGCATACGCCTTGTTGCCGAGTTTGGTCGGCGCTTTTTTCAGATTGCCCGAGCGCTCGGCCTGCCACGCCTGCCAGTACAGCCACCAGGAATCGGTGTGCTTGGTCGAGTTCTCTTGCCAGTCGTCGGCATTGGCGGCCATGCCTTCACTGGTCATGTAGCGCGATTTCGGGTTGCCCGGCGGGTTCAGGATGCTCTGGATATGCCCGCTGCTCGACAGCACGAACTCGACCTTGCCGCCAAACAGTTGCGCCGACTTGTAGCAGGACTTCCACGGGGTGATGTGGTCGTTGGTGCCGGCCAGCGAGAAGATGTCGGCGGTGACCTGCTTGAGGTCGATCGGCGTACCGCACACTTCCAGTGCATTGGAGCGAATCAGTGGGTTGTTTTTGAACATCTCGATCAGGTCGCCGTGGAACGCTGCCGGCAACCTTGTGGTGTCGTTGTTCCAGAACAGGATGTCGAACACCGGCGGCTCGTTGCCGAGCAGGTAGTTGTTGACCCAGTAGTTCCAGATCAGGTCGTTGGGGCGCATCCACGCGAAGACCTTGGCCATGTCTTTGCCTTCGAGCACGCCGGCCTGGTACGAGTGGCGCTTGGCGGTCTCGAGGGTCTGCTCGTCGACGAACAGGGCGACGTCGCTGTCCAGCGTGGTATCGAGCACGCTGACCAGCAGGGTCAGGGCGTTGACCTTCTTTTCGCCGAGGGCGGCGTAGTGGCCGAGCAGGGCGGTGCAGGTGATACCGCCGGAGCAGGCGCCCAGCATGTTGATGTCTTTGCTGCCAGTGATGGCGGTGACCACGTCGACCGCTTCCTTCAGCGCATCAATGTAGGTCGACAGGCCCCACTCGCGCTGGGCCTTGGTCGGATTGCGCCAGCTGACGATGAAGGTCTGCACGTTATTGCGCAGGCAGAAGCGCGCCAGACTCTTGTCCGGGCTCAAATCGAAAACGTAGAACTTGTTGATCTGTGGCGGCACCACGAGCAACGGGCGCTCGTGGACCTGCTCGGTGATCGGCTTGTACTGGATCAGCTCCAGCACGTCGTTGCGAAACACCACCGCGCCTTCGGTCACGCCGAGGCTCTTGCCGACCTCGAATGCGCCCATGTTGACCTGGCTCGGCATGCCGCCGTTGTGTACCAGATCCTTGGCCAGGTGCGAGAGGCCGTCGAGCAGGCTTTTGCCGCCGGTCTCGAAGAAGCGTTTGACCGCTGCCGGGTTGGCTGCGGTGTTGGTCGGGGCCATGGCTTCGGTCATCAGGTTGATCACGAAGTGGCCGCGCGCGATGTCTTTGGGTGACAGGCTGCTGTCGTCGATCCAGGAATGGAGCTCCTTGCGCCACGCCAGGTAAGTCTGCAGATAACGTTTGTAGAGCGGGTTCTGGCTCCACGCCGGATCCGCGAAGCGACGGTCATCGCTGGCCGGTTGCAGTGCGGATTTGCCGAACAGCACGTTCTTCAGTTCGAGACCGAAATGGGTCACATGCTTGACGCTATGGATCGGTTGTTTGATGGCCTGGGTCAGCACCATACGAGCAGAGGCCAGCAGATCCTTTCCGCGCAGCCCAACGACGGGATTAAGCCCCAGGGTGTTTTCCGAGGCTTGGTACTTCAGGTCATCGTTATTCTTGTTACTCATCTACGACGCTCCATTGTCCTGAGACGAGTACCCGGTTTCTGCTGTGCAGTTCCACAGCCAATGCCAGGTACTACTGCTCGGGTGACCGTTAATTCTGCATAGCTGCTTTACAGTCGTAGAGCATTGCAGGGAACTTGCCAGCTCCATTGGTTACCCGAGTTTAATTTTTTTCGCAAGCAGGCCGATCCTCGGCCACACAGCGGAGCATTCAAACAGATGAATTTAGAAAATGCCCTCTAAAGAGCAAGAGTCTCGGACTAGAGCATCAGCTTGACGATCGACTGGTCCGGATCGCGGGTTTTCCCGGCCGCTTTGAGCTCGGCCAGATAATCGGCCCAGAGTGCGTCATGACGTCGCCCCAGCTCGTAGAGGTAATCCCAGGTGAACAAGCCGCTGTCGTGACCGTCGTCGAAGGTCAGTTTCAGTGCGTAGTGACCGGCCGGCTCCAGGCCGCTGAGGCCGACATTGAGCTTGCCGAATTGCAGGATCGGTTTGCCGTGGCCCTGGACCTCGGCGGAGGGAGAATGCACGCGCAGAAATTCGGCGGGCAGGGTGTACTCCTCGCCGGACGCGTATTTGAGCGTCAGGGTTTTCGAGGCTTTGTGCAGTTTGATGTCGGTGGGAATATTGGTCATTGCAGGTCATCCGACTAGATGGAACACCCTGTAGGAGCTGCCGCAGGCTGCGATCTTTTGATCTTGTCTTTTATAAATCAAAATCAAAAGATCGCAGCCTGCGGCAGCTCCTACAGAGAAGGCGACCTACAGGATATAACGGGACAGGTCTTCGTTCTGCGCCAATTCGCCCAGATGGCTGTTGACGTACTCGGCGTCGATCAGGATCGGCTTGTCGTCATGCGCGCTGGCCAAGTCGCCGGCGCTGAACGACACCTCTTCCAGCAAACGCTCGAGCAGCGTGTGCAGGCGACGGGCACCGATGTTCTCGGTTTTCTCGTTGACCTGCCAGGCGATCTCCGCCAGACGCTTGATGCCTTCCGGCTGGAACTGGATGTTCAGACCTTCGGTTTTCAGCAGCGCGCAGTATTGCTCGGTGAGCGAAGCGTGCGGCTCGCTGAGGATGCGTTCGAAGTCTTCCGGGCTCAGCGCCTTGAGTTCGACACGGATCGGCAGACGACCCTGCAGCTCTGGTACCAGGTCGCTCGGCTTGCTCAGGTGGAATGCACCGGAGGCGATGAACAGGATGTGGTCGGTCTTGACCATGCCCAGCTTGGTGTTGACGGTGCAGCCCTCGATCAGCGGCAGCAGGTCGCGCTGTACGCCCTCACGGGAGACATCGGCGCCGCCGACATTGCCGCGCTTGGCGACCTTGTCGATTTCGTCGATGAACACTATGCCGTGCTGCTCGACCGCTTCCAGCGCCTTGGCCTTCAACTCTTCTTCGTTGACCAGACGCCCGGCCTCTTCGTCGCGCACCAGTTTCAGCGCTTCTTTGACCTTGAGCTTGCGCGCCTTCTTCTTGCCCTTGCCCATGTTGGCAAACAGGTTCTGCAACTGGCTGGTCATTTCTTCCATGCCTGGCGGCGTGGCGATTTCGATGCCGGCCACTTCGGCGACTTCGATCTCGATTTCCTTGTCGTCCAGTTGCCCTTCGCGCAGGCGCTTGCGGAACAGTTGGCGGGTGTTGGAATCGCTGCTTGGCGCTTCTTCATTGCTGAAGCCCATGCGGGCCGGTGGCAGCAGTGCGTCGAGGATACGGTCCTCGGCAGCGTCTTCGGCGCGGTGGCGTACGCGGGTCATTTCCTGCTCGCGGAGCATCTTGATCGCGGCGTCGGCGAGATCACGGATGATCGATTCGACGTCGCGGCCAACGTAGCCGACTTCGGTGAATTTGGTCGCTTCGACCTTGATGAACGGCGCGTTGGCCAGTTTCGCCAGGCGACGGGC
>NZ_JBIUVO010000080.1:0-20247 GCF_044742995.1 Pseudomonas sp. NPDC087803 | reverse complement strand
ATATCCAGAGCAAATAGAGAGGCCGGCAGGTTGATGCCTTTCTCGTAAACCTTGTGGAGGATGGTGCGTTAGTTGCGCTTGCCGCGCACCACAACATTCATATCCGCAATCAGAAGGTCAACGTACAGAACCTCAGGATGTTCCTTAAGGAACGCGTTCGCTTCGTTAAGCTGAACGGCACGCGGGGGTACCGACATGATGCAACACCTTTGTTGTTAAAAATATCAATCATTGATCTTTTCTGGTTTCAGTCAACCCGAACGGCCTGCCGAAGTCAAGCGAGGCCTTTTTTGCCCTAAAAAAGCGCTGCAAGGGCATTTATGGGGCACTTTGGGGCGGTTTTTTGTCCTTGAAACACTGGGCACCCGCGGGCTTGAGCAGGCCGTGTTGTATTTTTTACGGGGGTGTTGTGTAAAAAAATGAACAAGGCTAAGCTCCGACCAAACCCATAACAGCAATAATACCGGGGTGCTTCATGTCTCGCCTGCCGTTAATCGGCATCACCGACTGCTCGCAACAGTCCGGTCTGCATGCTCATCACATCAGTGGCGACAAATCCGTCCGTAACGCAGCCAGCATGGCTCGCGGCAGGTCGACGCGGTTCTCGTGCGCATCAGGCCAAACGGCAACGTCCGATATTCTGGACGCACGGAACAGCATCCTGTTTATGGCGTCTCCCTCCAATATAGATCCCTTTGAGTCCCAAAGCCTGTGCCGCTCACCGAGCCGTGCTCACGATTCTGCACGCCTTGAATGTGCACAGGAAATGCAACGCCAGCGTAAAGGGCAGGTAAGCTCCTCTTTCATTGTCTATGCGCGGTGCCGGGCGTAAGCCGGTACTGCGCGCAAGCAAGCCCCCTTTAACGCGACGCCACGGCGTCAAACTTTGCCTGACACGATGTCAGGAGACTCAGCCCAGAGGCATTTATGAGTAACAACCTCGACCAGCTCACCGATTGGTTGAAAGACCACAAGATCACAGAAGTCGAATGCATGATCGGCGACTTGACCGGTATCACCCGAGGCAAGATCTCGCCGACCAACAAGTTCATCGCCGAGAAGGGCATGCGCCTGCCAGAAAGCGTTCTGTTGCAGACCGTGACCGGCGACTACGTCGAAGACGACATCTATTACGAACTGCTCGACCCGGCCGACATCGACATGATCTGCCGTCCCGACCAGAACGCCGTGTACCTGGTGCCATGGGCCATCGAGCCGACCGCCCAGGTGATCCACGACACCTACGACAAGCAAGGCAACCCGATCGAGCTGTCGCCGCGCAACGTCCTCAAGAAAGTCCTCAAACTCTATTCCGACAAGGGCTGGCAGCCGATCGTGGCGCCGGAAATGGAGTTCTACCTGACCAAGCGCAGTGACGACCCCGACTATCCGTTGCAGCCGCCGATCGGCCGCTCGGGCCGTCCGGAAATCGGGCGTCAGTCGTTCTCGATCGAAGCGGCGAACGAATTCGACCCGCTGTTCGAGGACGTCTATGACTGGTGCGAACTGCAGGAGCTGGACCTCGACACGCTGATCCACGAAGACGGCACGGCGCAGATGGAAATCAACTTCCGTCACGGCGATGCACTGTCGCTGGCCGACCAGATCCTGGTGTTCAAACGCACCATGCGCGAAGCCGCGCTCAAGCACGACGTGGCCGCGACCTTCATGGCCAAGCCGATGACCGGCGAGCCGGGCAGTGCGATGCACTTGCACCAGAGCATCATCGACATCGAGACCGGCAAGAACGTGTTCTCCAATGAAGACGGGACCATGAGCCAGCTGTTCCTGCACCACATCGGTGGCCTGCAGAAACTGATTCCGGAATTGCTGCCGCTGTTCGCGCCGAACGTCAACTCGTTCCGCCGCTTCCTGCCGGACACCTCGGCGCCGGTGAACGTGGAGTGGGGTGAAGAGAACCGCACCGTGGGCCTGCGCGTACCGGATGCCGGCCCGCAGAACCGCCGCGTGGAAAACCGCCTGCCGGGCGCCGACGCCAACCCGTACCTGGCGATTGCCGCGAGCCTGCTCTGCGGCTACATCGGCATGGTCGAGGGGCTGAACCCGAGCGCGCCAGTGGTCGGCCGTGGCTATGAACGCCGCAACCTGCGCCTGCCGCTGACCATCGAAGATGCGCTGGAGCGTATGGAGAACAGCGCGACCATCGAGAAATACCTGGGCAAGACCTTCATTACCGGCTACGTCGCGGTCAAGCGGGCCGAGCATGAAAACTTCAAGCGCGTGATCAGTTCCTGGGAGCGTGAGTACCTGCTCTTCGCCGTCTGATACGCCGGGCGCGGCTGGCAGCAGCCGCGCCTTCACCGATAACAAGGAGAATTGGCATGACCAGCAACAACCCGCAAACCCGTGAGTGGCAAGCCCTCAGCAGCGATCACCACCTGGCCCCGTTCAGCGATTTCAAGCAGCTGAAAGAGAAGGGTCCACGGATCATCACCAACGCCAAGGGCGTGTACCTGTGGGACAGCGAGGGCAACAAGATCCTCGATGGCATGGCGGGTCTGTGGTGCGTGGCGATCGGTTATGGCCGCGATGAGCTGGCTGACGCCGCCGCCAAGCAGATGCGCGAACTGCCTTACTACAACCTGTTCTTCCAGACCGCGCACCCGCCGGCACTGGAGCTGGCCAAGGCCATCGCCGACGTGGCGCCGGAAGGCATGAACCACGTGTTCTTCACCGGTTCCGGCTCCGAAGGCAACGACACCATGCTGCGCATGGTTCGCCACTACTGGGCGATCAAGGGCCAGCCGAACAAGAAAGTCATCATCAGCCGCAAGAACGGTTATCACGGTTCCACCGTGGCCGGCGCGAGCCTGGGTGGCATGACCTATATGCACGAGCAGGGCGACTTGCCGATTCCGGGCATCGTCCATATCGCGCAGCCGTACTGGTTCGCCGAGGGTGGCGACATGTCGCCGGAAGAGTTCGGCATCTGGGCGGCCAATCAACTGGAAGAGAAGATTCTCGAGGTCGGCGTGGATAACGTCGGTGCGTTCATTGCCGAGCCGATCCAGGGCGCCGGTGGCGTGATCATTCCGCCAGACACCTATTGGCCGCGCATCAAGGAAATCCTCGCCAAGTACGACATCCTCTTCGTCGCCGACGAAGTGATCTGCGGTTTCGGTCGGACTGGCCAATGGTTCGGTTCGGATTTCTACGACCTGAAACCGGACATGATGACCATCGCCAAAGGCCTGACCTCCGGCTACATCCCGATGGGTGGCCTGATCGTCCGTGACGACGTGGTGAAGGTGCTCAACGAAGGCGGCGATTTCAACCACGGCTTTACCTACTCCGGGCACCCGGTGGCGGCGGCGGTGGGTCTGGAAAACATCCGGATTCTGCGCGACGAGAAAATTATCGAGAACGCGCACAACGAAACGGCACCGTATTTGCAGAAACGTCTGCGCGAACTCAACGATCACCCGTTGGTGGGTGAAGTGCGCGGCGTCGGTTTGCTGGGGGCGATCGAGCTGGTGCAGGACAAGGCCACTCGCAAGCGTTACGAAGGCCGGGGCGTGGGCATGATCTGCCGACAGTTCTGCTTCGATAACGGCCTGATCATGCGCGCCGTGGGCGACACCATGATCATTGCGCCGCCGCTGGTGATCAGCAAGGCGGAGATCGATGAGCTGGTTACAAAGGCACGCAAGTGTCTGGACTTGACCCTCAGTGCATTGCAAGCCTGAGTGCTAGGCTTCGAGCGGGGGAGCTGCGGCGTTCTCGCTCGAAGGTGTCAGAAAGGTTGGCCTTTTCTTGAAAGACCGCCTCGTATCTTGCCAGACTAGCCGCGGTTCCAGTTGTCGGGGTTCGGCCGCTGAACAAAGTGGTTCAAAAAAGAAAAATTTGGAGCATGACGCATGAAGGCATTAGGTAAAAAGCTTGCTGGCAAGACTCTCCTCGCTTTGTCCGTTGCGGGCATGATGGCGGGCGCGGTGCACGCGGACGACAAGGTACTGCACGTCTACAACTGGTCTGACTACATCGCTCCGGACACCATCGCCAACTTCGAGAAAGAGTCGGGGATCAAGGTCGTCTACGACGTATTCGACAGCAACGAAACCCTGGAAGCCAAATTGCTCGCGGGCAAGTCCGGTTACGACGTGGTCGTACCGTCGAACAACTTCTTGGCCAAGCAGATCAAGGCTGGCGTTTATCAGGAACTGGACAAGTCCAAGCTGTCCAACTACGGCAACCTGAACAAGTCGCTGCTCAAGGCGGTGTCGGTCAGTGACCCGGACAACAAGCACGCCTTCCCGTACATGTGGGGCTCGATCGGCATCGGCTACAACCCGGAGAAGGTCAAGGCCGCGCTGGGCGTCGACACCATCGACTCCTGGGACACGCTGCTCAAGCCAGAGAACATCGCCAAGCTCAAGAGCTGCGGTGTGAGCTTCCTCGATTCGCCGACCGAAATGCTTCCGGTCGCGTTGCACTACCTGGGCCTGCCAACCGACAGCCAGAAGAAAGAAGACATCAAGAAAGCCGAGGAACTGTTCCTCAAGATTCGTCCTTCGATCACCTACTTCCACTCCTCCAAGTACATCTCGGACCTGGCCAACGGCAACATCTGCGTAGCGGTCGGGTACTCGGGTGACGTGCAGCAGGCCAAGTCCCGTGCTGCCGAGGCCGGTGACAAGGTCAAAGTCAGCTACGCCATTCCGAAGGAAGGTGCCGGCAGCTTCTATGACATGGTCGCGATTCCGAAAGATGCGGAAAACATCGACGGCGCCTACAAGTTCATGAACTACCTGCTGCAACCGAAAGTGATGGCCGAGATCACCAACGCCGTGCGCTTCCCTAACGGTAACGCCGAAGCGACCCAGTACGTGAACAAGGACATCACCTCCGATCCAGGCATCTACCCGCCAGCCGACGTGCAGGCCAAGCTGTATGCGATCGCCGATTTGCCGGCCGCTACCCAGCGTGAACTGACCCGCAGCTGGACCAAGATCAAATCCGGTAAATAAGCCGGTTTGAAGCAGCAACCACTGGCCGTCGTCGCCGCGACGGCGGCCAGCGGATCAATTAAATGACAGGAAGTTTTGCAGGAACGGTTTTTCGAGGGTAAGTTGCGCGCCGGTTTGGTTGCCGGGCAGCCATGGCTGTCATGTAACGCGGGGCAACTTGGGCCCAACTAATTTAGAGGACCTCCACTTGCCTATTTTTTCTTCTTTGCGCAAAGCTCTGCTGGCCACTGCCGGCCTGACGATCGCTGTCGGAGCCCAGGCCGCCGGTACGGTGCATATTTATAACTGGTCGGATTACATCGGCGAGACCACCCTGGCCGACTTCGAGAAAGCCACCGGGATCAAACCGGTGTACGACGTGTTCGACTCCAACGAAACCCTGGAAGGCAAGCTGCTGGCCGGCCGCACCGGTTACGACGTGGTCGTGCCGTCGAACCACTTCCTCGGCAAGCAGATCAAGGCGGGCGCGTTCCAGAAGCTCGACAGGTCGCAGCTGCCGAACTATGCGAATCTCGATCCGGTGCTGCTCAAGCGCCTGGAGCAGAACGACCCGGGCAACCAGTACGCCGTGCCGTATCTGTGGGGCACCAACGGCATCGGCTACAACGTCGAGAAAGTCAAAGCGGTGCTCGGCATCGACAAGATCGACTCCTGGAGCGTGCTGTTCGAGCCGGAGAACATCAAGAAGCTGCACAGCTGTGGCGTCGCGTTCCTCGACTCGGCGGATGAAATGATGCCGACCGTGCTCAACTACATGGGCCTGAACGCCAACAGCACCAATCCGAAGGACTACGCCAAGGCCACCGACAAACTGCTGGCCGTGCGTCCCTACGTGACCTACTTCCACTCGTCGAAATACATCGGTGATCTGGCCAACGGTGACATCTGCGTAGCCATCGGTTTCTCCGGCGATATCTTCCAGGCCAAGCACCGCGCCGAAGAAGCCAAGAAGGGCGTGAACATCGCCTACTCGATCCCGAAAGAAGGCGGCGCGCTGTGGTTCGACATGCTGGCGATTCCGAAGGACTCGTCCAACGTCAAAGAGGCGCACGCCTTCATCAACTATTTGCTGAAACCTGAGGTGATCGCCCAGGTCAGTGATTACGTCGGTTACGC
Source organism: Pseudomonas sp. NPDC087803 (assembly GCF_044742995.1). Taxonomy (NCBI): domain Bacteria; kingdom Pseudomonadati; phylum Pseudomonadota; class Gammaproteobacteria; order Pseudomonadales; family Pseudomonadaceae; genus Pseudomonas; species Pseudomonas sp. NPDC087803. The sequence goes on along the minus strand of NZ_JBIUVO010000080.1, from coordinate 14,143 downwards.
CAACCCTAACCCCGGGTCGGACAAGCTGATGGAACAGTCCATCCGCACCGATGAAGCGGTTTATCCACCGCAAGCAGTCCTCGACAAGACTTACGTGTCGGTCGAGTTGCCACCCAATATTCAGCGTTTGATGACCCGTAGCTGGACCAAGGTCAAGTCGGGCAAGTAAGGCACAAACTATCCTGGGTTCGTCCGCATGGGGCGAACTGCACTGTTTTTTTCTGGGAGTTTCGTAAATGGCAGTTGCCTCCGGCGCCTATAAGAAAGCCCTCGAGGGCGACCAGACACCTAAACAGGTGTTGGTCAAAATCGACCGGGTCACGAAGAAGTTCGACGAGACGATTGCCGTGGACGATGTGTCCCTGGAAATCAAGAAGGGCGAGATCTTTGCCCTGCTCGGCGGTTCGGGATCGGGCAAATCCACGCTGCTGCGGATGCTGGCAGGGTTCGAACGGCCCACGGAGGGGCGCATTTTCCTCGACGGCGTCGACATCACCGACATGCCGCCGTACGAGCGACCGATCAACATGATGTTCCAGTCGTACGCCTTGTTCCCGCACATGACCGTGGCGCAGAACATCGCCTTCGGTCTCAAGCAGGACAAGATCCCCAACGCCGAGATCGACGCCCGTGTGGCCGAAATGCTCAAACTGGTGCAGATGAGCCAGTACGCCAAGCGCAAGCCGCATCAACTGTCCGGCGGTCAGCGTCAGCGTGTGGCCCTGGCACGCTCGCTGGCCAAGCGGCCGAAGCTGCTGCTGCTCGACGAGCCGATGGGCGCACTGGACAAGAAACTGCGTTCGCAGATGCAACTGGAGCTGGTGGAGATCATCGAGCGCGTCGGCGTGACCTGCGTGATGGTGACTCACGACCAGGAAGAGGCCATGACCATGGCCGAGCGCATCGCGATCATGCACCTGGGCTGGATCGCCCAGATCGGCAGCCCGATCGACATCTACGAAACCCCGACCAGCCGTCTGGTCTGCGAATTCATCGGCAACGTGAACATCTTCGAAGGCGAAGTGATCGACGACGCCGAAGGCCACGCGACCATCACCTGCAAGGACCTCGACCGGCAGATCTACGTCGGCCACGGCATCAGCACCTCGGTGCAAGACAAGTCGGTGACCTACGCGATTCGTCCGGAGAAGCTGCTGGTCACCGCCGAAATGCCGACCTGCGAATACAACTGGTCGAGCGGCAAGGTGCATGACATCGCCTACCTCGGCGGTCACTCGGTGTTCTACGTCGAATTGCCGAGCGGCAAACTGGTGCAGTCGTTCGTCGCCAACGCCGAACGTCGCGGCCAGCGTCCGACCTGGGGCGATCAGGTTTACGTGTGGTGGGAAGACGACAGCGGCGTGGTACTTCGCTCATGAACATGCGCAAGTTCAAACGACGGCTCAACCGAATAATTCCCAATGGCCGGCAACTGGTCATCGGGGTTCCGTTCATCTGGCTGTTTCTGTTCTTCATGCTGCCGTTCTTCATCGTCCTGAAGATCAGCTTCGCCGAAGCCGACGTGGCCATCCCGCCGTACACCGAGATCTACACCTTCGCCGAGCAGAAGCTGCAACTGCTGCTGAACCTCGGCAACTACGCGATGCTCGGCGACGACGAGTTGTACATCGCCGCCTACCTCGGCTCGCTGAAGATGGCCTTCTTCAGCACGCTGCTGTGCCTGCTGATCGGCTACCCGATGGCCTACGCCATCGCCAGCGCCCGTAAAGAGCTGCAGACGGTGCTGGTGCTGCTGATCATGATGCCGACCTGGACCGCGATCCTGATCCGCGTTTACGCGTGGATGGGCATCCTCAGCAACAACGGTCTGCTCAACGGTTTCCTGATGAGCATGGGCTTGATCGACGAGCCGCTGCAGATCCTCAACACCAACCTGGCGGTGTATATCGGCGTGGTTTACTCGTACCTGCCGTTCATGATCCTGCCGTTGTACGCCAACCTGGTGAAGCACGATCACAGCCTGCTGGAAGCCGCTTCCGACCTCGGTTCGAGCACCTTCAACAGCTTCTGGAAAATCACTATTCCACTGTCCAAGAACGGGATCATCGCCGGCTGCATGCTGGTGTTCATCCCGGTGGTCGGTGAGTTCGTGATCCCGGAACTGCTCGGCGGCCCGGAAACCCTGATGATCGGTAAAGTGCTCTGGCAAGAGTTCTTCAATAACCGTGACTGGCCGGTGGCGTCCGCCCTGGCGGTGGTGATGCTGGCGATCCTGATTGTGCCGATCATCCTGTTCAACCGCAGTCAGGCCAAGGAAATGGAGGGCAAAGAATGAAGAACTTCCGTTTCTCCAGCCTGATGCTGGTACTGGGTCTGTTGTTCATCTACGCGCCGATGCTGATCCTGGTGATCTACTCGTTCAACGCCTCGAAACTGGTGACGGTGTGGGGCGGCTGGTCGATCAAATGGTACGTCGGCCTGCTCGACAACACACAACTGATGGGCTCGGTGGTGCGTTCGCTGGAAATCGCCTGCTACACCGCCGTGGCGGCGGTGGCGCTGGGTACGCTGGCAGCCTTCGTGCTGACCCGCATCACCCACTTCAAGGGCCGTACGCTGTTCGGTGGCCTGGTCACCGCGCCGCTGGTGATGCCGGAAGTGATCACCGGTCTGTCGCTGTTGCTGTTGTTCGTGGCCATGGCGCAGATGATCGGCTGGCCGCAGGAACGTGGCATCGTCACCATCTGGATCGCCCACACGACGTTCTGTGCGGCGTACGTGGCGGTGGTGGTGTCGGCGCGTCTGCGTGAGCTGGACCTGTCGATCGAAGAGGCGGCGATGGATCTGGGGGCGCGGCCGTGGAAGGTGTTCTTCCTGATCACCATCCCGATGATCGCTCCGTCCTTGGCAGCGGGCGGCATGATGTCGTTCGCCCTGTCGCTGGACGACCTGGTGCTGGCAAGCTTCGTTTCCGGCCCGGGTTCGACCACCCTGCCGATGGAAGTGTTCTCGGCGGTGCGGCTGGGCGTGAAGCCTGAGATCAACGCCGTGGCCAGTCTGATTCTGCTGGCGGTGTCGCTGGTGACGTTCCTGGTGTGGTTCTTCAGCCGCCGCGCCGAAGAAGCGCGCAAGAAAGCCATCCAGCAAGCCATCGAAGAAGGCGCTGCCGATTCGTGGAAGCAACCGGACGTACGCCGCGCGCCTGCGCCGGAAGCGGCCTGACAGGCAAAAAAGATCGCAGCCTGCGGCAGCTCCTACAGGGATCGTATTCCACTGTAGGAGCTGCCGCAGGCTGCGATCTTTTGCTTTTGGAGCTCAGGAAGTCCAGGGAGATTGGCGGATGACATCGACGAAGTTCATCGGCTTGAACCCCGGCTCCTGATCCTTCAGCACATCGGTCTTCACGTTACCGAAGGTAGTTTGCGGACGATGGCGCAAGCCGTCGGCAAATGCACAGATGATGCACTCCTTGAAACCTTCCCCGCGTGGATGCGCATGCACCACGGCCTCGCGCTGGGTGCTGCTGAACGCCGCGTAATCCATGCCCAGCACATCCATCTCGACACCCGCTGTCACCAGCGCCACGGTCGGACGCAGATGCTTGGGCACGCCCGGCGTGGTGTGCAGGGCAATCGACAGCCAGACCTGCTCGATGTCGTCATCGCTCAGCCCGTACGGCTTGAGAAACGCCGCTGCCGCATTGGCGCCGTCCACTTCGAAACGCTCGTCGTCACTGCGATAGCCTTTGACCAGACCAAGGTCGTGGAACATCGCGCCGACGTACAGCAGCTCCGGGTTGTAGGCCAGTTGCTGGCGCTCACCGCTCAATGCGCCGAACAAAAACACCCGGCGCGAGTGGTGGTAGAGCAGATCGGTTTCGATGTCGCGAATGTACTCGGTGGTGGCCCGGGCGAGGGCGCTGTCGGGGATCTTGATGCCGGCAATGGTCGTGCTCATGAAGGTATCCTCATCGAAAACGCCGTCGTGGCGCTGATGGGCAAAGTCTGTTCCCCGAGGCACTAAACGGACAATCAACGCATGGCTGCGATCCTTGCCAATCGACCTGCAAATCGTGCCAATCTCGCTTGTTGAACGAGGATTGGCTAGGGTTGGCTCAATCAACAAGGCAGGCACGGCCCAGGTGGGAGCGGGCTTGCTCGCGAAAGCGGTGTGTCATTCAACAGATAAGTTGAATGTAAGGGCCCTTTCGCGAGCAAGCCCGCTCCCACAGGGATTTGTGTTTGCCAGGGCATTGAGGACATTGGAAGCTTATGAACAAAACCATCGCCATCGTGGTATTCCCCGGCGTGCAGGCGCTGGATGTCAGCGGGCCGATGGATGTGTTCGCCGAGGCCAACCGCTTTTTGCCGCCCGAGGAACACTATCAACTGGAGGTCATCGGTCTCGAACGTGGGCCGATGGCCTGTTCCAACGGTTTGAATCTCAGCGCCCATCGGCACTTCAGCGAAGCGCAGGATGCTTATGACTTGTTGCTCGTCGCCGGCGGCCCGCAGTTGCCATTCATGGATTTCGGCAAGCCTTTCGACACTTGGCTGCGCGAGGCCTGCGCGCGTGCACGGCGTTTCGGCTCGATCTGCAACGGCGCGTTCATGCTGGCGCGGGCGGGGTTGCTCGAAGGGCGCACGGTGACCACCCACTGGAACGATGCCGAAGCGTTCGCGCAGTTGTGCCCATCGACTCAGGTCGAGGCCGATCGCCTGTACGTCGAGGACGGTGCGCTCTACACCTCGGCCGGGGTCACTGCCGGGATTGATCTGTCGCTGTACCTGCTGGCCCGCGATCACGGCGCCGAGGTGGCGCTGAGTGTGGCCAAGCGGTTGGTGGTGTTCACCCAGCGCTCGGGCGGGCAATCGCAGTTCAGCCCGTTCCTCACACCGCATGCGGAGCCGACGTCGGCGGTGGCGATGGTGCAGTTGTATGTGCTGGCCAATCTGACTGGGGATCTGACGATTGCCGATCTGGCGAATGCGGCGAACATGAGTGCGCGCAACTTCTCGCGGGTGTTCGCCCGCGAGGCCCGGGTCACTCCGGCGGAGTTCGTCGAAAGTGCGCGAGTGGATGCGGCGCGAGTGCTGCTGGAAAGCACCACGGCACCGCTGAAGACTGTGGCTTATCAGTGCGGGTTTCGCGATGCGCAGCACATGCGCAGTGTGTTCAATCGCCGGTTGGGCGTGACGCCGCAGCAGTTTCGGCTGAATTTTGCGTTGATGCTCTGAAGGTCTCTTGTGTTTTTAAGGGCCCCATCGCTGGCAAGCCAGCTCCCACAGGTTTCTCGGGTGCTCACGTAATTTGTGTCCACTGAAAATCCTGTGGGAGCTGGCTTGCCAGCGATGGGGCCAGACCAGCCAGCACAAATTTATTGCGCAACCCGCGCCGGCAACAGCTTCAAAGTGCTGCGAGTATTGGCCGTCACCTCTTCCTCGCTGAAGTGCGCCTGCACATACATCCCCTCGACGTACTCTTCGGCCTGATCGTCATAGTGGCTGTCGAACGGCACGCCACTCTGGCCGACCGGGTTGATGGTCAGGCTGTGCGCCGGGTCGGCGAAGTCCACCAGGCGCCGCGTCGAAGGCCCGTAAGTCACCGGCCATGGCGCCGGGCCGAGCTTGGCCGAGAGGTTGTTCGGCACTTCGTGACTGCCCGGCGCGGCGAACGGCCCGACGTTGACGATGCGGTCCAGCGGCTTCTGCTGACCCAACGGATGACCGTGGGTCAGGGTGTGCGCCGTGCCCCATTGCCAGTCTGACGGGTTGTCGCCGAGGGTCTGTTTCAGGTGCGTCATGCTCGCCTGCCACGCCGCTTTGACGATGTCGGTACGGGTTTCCTTGTTCGGCGTGTTGCGGTTGTCCCACCACGGTGAATCGGCGTTTGCCGCCAGACGCGGCAGGGCGGCGTCGATCACCCGGGTCGACAGCAGCGTCTCGAAGAAGTCGTTGCCCAGCTCATCGCGCATCGCCGCATCGGCGAGGTCGTAGAGGAACTGGTTGAACACTGTGGCGCTCACCGAATCCAGTGGATAGTCGCCCGGCCACTGCGCCAGTTGCTCGACCAGTTTCAGCTGTGCCGGATCACTCACCACTTCACGCAACACCGGCAGCAACGGCGCCAGGGTGCGCGGGCCGTAACCGGTGGTGGTGCCCAGTTGCAGCTTCTGGTTGGCCTCGTTGTTCCATTTGACGTTCTTGTCGCTGAGCTGGCGGTTGAGCTGCTGCCCGCGATCGGCGAGGTTGTAGTAACCGGGAATCTCCATGCCGGTGGGCGACAGCGGCTGGAAGTTGGCCGAGACGATGTAGCCGCGTGCCGGGTTTTCTTCCTGCGGGTTGGCGCTGAACGGGTAGTAGCCGTCCTTGTCCGCCTGATTGCCGCTGCCGTCGAGAATGAACTCCGGGCGCACGCCCGCCGGACGTTTGGGCAACAGCGCCGAGGCCCACCAGGCAATGTCACCCTTGGCGTTGGCGTAGACGATGTTCAGCCCCGGCGCCTGCACCTTGGCCGCTGCGGCGCGAGCCTTGGTCAGAGTGTCGGCGCGGTTGAGCTGGTAGAAACCTTCGAGGATCGGGTTCGGCGTTTCGAGGAACGCCCACCACATGGCGATCGGCGTTTTACCGGCGGCAGTGCCGAGAGCGTCGTTGACGATCGGGCCGTGGGGCGACTGGCGCAAGGTCAGCGTCACCGGTGCCTGGCCCTTCACCGCGATCTGCTGCTCGGTGCTGACCAGATCGGTCCACTGGCCGTGGTACCAGACCTGATTCGGGTTGTCCGGGTTGACCTTCTCGGCGATCAGATCCAGATCGTCATTCTGGAACATGGTCAGGCTCCAGCCGAAATCCAGGTTGTGCCCCAGGAACGCAAACGGCACCAGCGCCTGATGATGGCCGTACAACTCAAACCCCGGCGCCGACAGTTGCGCCTCGTACCACACCGACGGCACCGAGAAACGAATGTGCGGATCACCGGCCAGCAGCGGCTTGCCGCTCTGGCTACGGTTGCCGGCAATCACCCAGGCGTTGCTGCCTTCGAATTGCGGCAGGCCGTTTTCAATCAGCGCCTGCTCGCTGAGGCGGGCGAGGGCATTGAGGTCTTTCCAGTCGTCAGCGGCGAGGGCCGGGGTCTTGTTGGCGTGACCTTTGGCGAGCACGCCTTTGGGCTGCCAGTCGAGGTCGAAGACATTGAGGTAATCAGCGCCGAGTTGATCGCGCACGTAGGTCAGCAATGGCTCGGTGCGGAACGCCGCCGCAAAACTGTAGGCCATGTAACCGGCGACGCTGATGCTGTCTTCGGCGGTGAACGGCCGCTTGGGGATGCCCAGCACGTCGAACTCGACCGGTGCGGCGTGGCTGTCCTGATATTGATTGATGCCGTCCAGATAGGCTTGCAGGGCCTTCCACGCCGGTGACTGCTTATCGAGACTGGCAACATAACTGGCGGCGCGTTCGCGGATGCGCAGGCTACGGAACAGTTTGTCGGTGTCGAGCAGCTTCGGCCCCAGCACTTCGGCCAGCTCGCCGCGGGCCAGGCGGCGCATGGCTTCCATCTGGAACAGTCGGTCCTGGGCATGCACGTAGCCGAGGGCGCGATACAGATCGGTTTCATTCTCGGCACGAATGTGCGGCACCCCGCGATCGTCATAGCGCACGGTCACCGAGCCTTGCAGATTGCGCAGCTCCACCTGACCCTGACGCGTCGGTTGCTTGCTGTAGACGTAACCGCCGATGGCGATGAGCAGGATAACGATGAGCAAGGCAAGAACGGTGAAGACGCGTTTCATGGTGACTCCTTGTGCATGCGGGATTGCCGCCCGTCGGGCTGCAAACAATTAGCACAGACCTTCCGTGCCGTGCATCGCTGTCCTTGAAAAGTCCGGAATGCCTTACTGCGCCACCACCGGCCACGGGCAATAACACCCGACCGCCAGGGTGTGCGTGGCGTTGACCGGGCGATCTTCGGTCAGGGCATTGAGGATCGGTTCGATAAAACTGTTGCTGGAATTGCAGGTCAGCCCTTCGCTGTACGGGCCGAAGTACGCCAGTTTGCCGCTGCGGTCCCAGATCGCCACGGCGGGGCTGGCCGGGATCTGCTCGGAGCCGGGCAGCACGGTGATGGTTTTCAGGTTACTCAGGGTCGCGGGCAACTGGCCGTGGCTGCCAGCCTTTTGCACGGCGAAGAATTCCACACCGCGTGCGCCGTACTGCTCGACCATCTCGGTCAGGTGCTGTTGATTGCCGACGTTGCACGGGCAGGCCGGGTCCCAGAAATGCACGAGACGGATTTTGCCGGGGCCGGCCAGTTCATCCGGCAGACGCAACGGATCCCCGGAAAACACCGCGGTGTGCTGACTGAAAGCACGCAGGTAGCGTCCCTGAAACCAGTCGTACGCCGCCCACAGCACCCCGGCACACACAAGCGCGAGCAGGCTGGCAAACAGTGCGGTGCGGTAGGGCGAGCGCATGGTTTTCGTTCCCGAAGAGGTGGGCTAGCTTGCCATGCTTGCCGCAACAGATGAATATCGCAGGCCGATAAAGTCTGATTACCGCTTTGGAATACCCGCATGCCTGACACTTTCGATGCCGATCATTTACGCGCCAGCCTCAAGCCTTTGGCCCAGTGGCAGCCGTTGTCGGACGAGGCCAAGGCGTATCAGCAGTTCTATAAAACCGACTTTCCCGAGCGCGATGTCTGGCGCGGCATGGGCCGGTTCGAGGTGGACGGTTATGAGCTGGTCAGCCATTGCTGGTGGCCGGAGAAGGTCAAGGGCACGCTGTTTCTGCTGCACGGTTTTTACGACCACACCGGGCTGTATCGGCATGTGATCGAGTGGGCGCTGGATCAGGATTTTGCGGTGATCGCCTGCGATTTGCCGGGGCATGGTTTGTCGAGTGGGCCGCGGGCGAGCATTCGCGACTTCTCCGAATATCAGGACACGTTGCAGGCGTTGTTCGCCGAAGCCAGTTCGATTGCCCTGCCGCAACCCTGGCACCTGTGCGGACAAAGCACTGGCGGCGCGATCGTCGTCGACCATGTGCTCAATCATGGCGAGAACAGCCCGGCACAGGGTCAGTTGATTCTGCTGGCGCCGCTGGTGCGTCCGCGTGCCTGGGGCTGGTCGCAGCTCAGCTATTACCTGCTGAGGCCTTTCGTGCGGGGCGTCACCCGGCGCTTTAGCGAGAACTCCAACGACCCGGATTTCCTGCCGTTTCTGCAGGCCGATCCGTTACAACCCAAACGCTTGCCGACGGCGTGGGTCGGTGCGCTGTCGCGCTGGATCATCCGCGTCGAACATGCGAAGAAAAGTCCACGCCGGCCGCTGATCATTCAGGGGCAAGCGGACATGACCGTGGACTGGCAACACAATTTGCAGGTGCTGAAGTGGAAGTTTGATCGGCCGCAGATTTTGTTGCTGCCGGAGGCGCGGCATCATCTGGCGAATGAAACGCTGGAGATGCGCGAGGAGTATTTCGAGTTTCTGAACAAGCGGATCAGGGGGCGGAATCTCTAGGGGATTTGCTGGCCTCATCGCTGGCAAGCCAGCTCCCACAGGTTTTCCGGCGTTCACAAATTCTGTATTCGATGATGATCCTTGTGGGAGCTGGCTTGCCAGCGATGGCGGTCTGAAAGGCGACAAAGATCACTGGTTGAGGTTCGAGGAACTTTGCCCCACCGCCAACCCCGCCCGAATCGCCGCCAGCGCCGCCTGGTAATACGCCTTGCCCTCGCTGGACTCGGCGAAGGTCGCGAACTGCTCCAGTTCGTCATCCGACAGATCGCGATAAACGTAGAGCAGCGTGTTGTTCAAATCGGCGCCGATCTGGTCCATCAGGCGCTGGCGCTGACCGTTCAACATGCCTTGCGCCTGACCGCCGCCGAGCAGGCCCGGAATCATCGAACTCAAGCTGTCCGCCGCCACCCCGGCAATCGCCAGACTGACTTCGGCGCCGGCCTCGCGGGCGGGAAGGGCCTGGGCCAGATGGCCGATGATCAACAAACGGCTGTCGCTGACCTGCATCTTCGGCAAGCCCTTGGCGTTCTTCGCCAGTTGATCGCGACGGGTGGCGAGTAATTCAGCGGCGACGATTTTCTTGCCCAGCGGCGATTGAAAGAACGTCAGTGCCGGTTGTGGGTCGGCGAGGTGCTGGCGCAACTGCGCTTCGGCACGCTGGTCCATGGCCTGGGGGGCGAAGCGCTGGTTGCTGTTGTTGACCAGGGCTTGAAACACCGCTGGTGGCAGGTTGTTCTGGTAGCGCTGCTGCGCGGCACTCAGGGCATCATTGAAATGCGCACGTTGATCTGGCCAGCCGGCGATCTTGTACAACTGATCGTGGCCGTCCGCCCAGGCGGGCAAAACGCAGAACATCAACAGTGAAAAAAGCAAACGGCGCATAGGGACTCCTGTCAGCAGCGGACTATTCTCCGTGCGGTGCCGGTACTTGTCGAGAATTCGTAGCAAGCCGCTGCGTGGCTCTGTCGGATTTCTTGCCGCCGGCATACTATGCGCGCCATGCAAATATCCTCCGAACACCCGCTGCTGTTACGCATCGTCGACGACCTGGCCGAACACGGCTGGTCGCAGCAGAACATTTTCCTGCCCGCGGGTTTGACCCGTGAGCTGGCGGCCGAGTGCCGCAAACGTGAGGCCGAGGGCGAACTGGCGCCGGCGGCGGTGGGTCGTGGGCCGTTTTCGGAGATTCGCGAGGGCATTCGTGGCGACCACATCCAGTGGATCGACCCGGGCCAGGCCGAGGCCAGCGACCGTTATCTGAACCTGATGGACAGCCTGCGCGAGGCGCTCAATCGCGGTTTGTACCTCGGGCTCGAGGATTTCGAGTGCCACTTCGCCCTGTATCCGCCGGGCGCTTTCTACCGCAAGCACGTCGACCGCTTTCGCGACGATGACCGGCGCATGGTTTCGGCGGTGGTCTACCTCAATGACGCGTGGCTACCGGAAGACGGCGGTCAGTTGCGCATGTACCTGGACGATGAGCGGATCCATGACGTGCAGCCCACCGGCGGCTGTCTGGTGGTGTTCCTCTCCGGTGAGGTGCCGCATGAAGTGCTGCCGGCAAACCGCGAACGCCTGTCGTTGACCGGCTGGTTCCGCCGCCGTGGCAACGAGCCGTTCTGATATGCAGAAGATTCTGGTCAGCCGCTGCCTGTTGGGCCACCGCGTGCGTTACGACGGCGGAGCCAGCGGGCCGTTCGATCTGCTCGAACAGTGGATCGCCGAGGGCCGTGTGGTGCCGCTGTGTCCGGAAGTCGCCGGTGGCTTGCCGACCCCGCGTGCCGCAGCGGAAATTCCGGGCGGGCAGGGCGCCGAAGTGCTCGATGGCACGGCGGCGGTGATCACCACCGAAGGCGAGGATGTCAGCGCGCAGTTTCTCGACGGCGCGCGGCAGGCACTGGCGCTGGTGCAGAAACATGCCATCCGCGTGGCGGTGCTCAAGGCCAACAGTCCGTCCTGCGGGAATTTGCTGACCTATGACGGGACGTTCAGTGGGGTGAGGGTCAGTGGCGAAGGCGTGACGGCTGCGCTGCTCAAACGGCATGGGGTGCAGGTCTTCAGCGAGCTTGAACTGCCACAAGCCGCAATGGCCCTGACCCAACCCGACTGAAAGCCCACAGTAGACCCCCTGTAGGAGTGAGCCTGCTCGCGATAGCGGTCTATAAGCACATCAATGAGTGACTGAAAGACCGCTATCGCGAGCAGGCTCACTCCAACAGGGTTTGTGTGTTATTTGGGTTCGGTGAACCACTTTTGCGACAACGCCGCCAACCGCCCATCCGCCTTGATCCGCTGCAACGCACCCGCAAGGCTCGCCTGAAATGCCGGGTTGCCCTTCTGAAACGGAATCGCCAACTCCACCGGGGTCGCCTTCGGCTTCTCCTCGCTCAGCGCCTGTACCAGCACCATCGGGCGTGGCTGCTCATCTTTCTTCGCCCATAGCTGCGAATCGACCTTGCCGTAAGCCTCGCTGAAGTCGAAACGATCCTTGAGTTCAGGTGTCAGTGCTATGTGGTTGAGCGCAACGTCGTACTTGCCGCTTTCAACGCCCTGGAGGAGGTCGGCTTCGTCGGTGACGATGAAGTCGGCGCGTACATCCAGCTCGTTGGCCAGCAGTTGCCCAAGCTCGACCTCGAACCCCGTGAGCGTGTCGCCATCCTTGAAATTGAAGGGCGGTGTATTAGCCTCAAGGGCTATGCGCAACTCGCCACGGTCGTTGACGTCATCAATCAGTTCGGCGTGAGCCAAGGGGCTCAGAAGGGGTAGCAGGCAGATCAGGCCAGGCAGAAAACGCATGGTCACTCCTTTGAAATCATTATCGCGATGCTCTGAGTCAGGCTCGCTTTGCTATGGTTGTCGAGTGCCTTCGACAACGAATGGTCATGAAGTTGTCATGACCGCGCGGATTTTACGGAAAAACTGGAGAAGAGAATGAAAACGTTTATGTCACGAGCGGCCTTGGCTGGCCTGTTGATGGGTGTTTCAGTACTGGCCAGTGCAGCGACCCCGGCACCCAAGGGTGCCGAAGTGTTCATCGTTTCTCCCGAAGACGGGGCCACGGTTTCTCAGGAGTTCAAGGTCAAGTTCGGGACCAAGGACGTTGCGCTGGCACCGGCCGGTGACGTCACCAAAAATACCGGGCACCATCACCTGCTGATCGACGTCGATAAACTGCCGGCGGCGGGCGCACCGATTCCGAATGACGCCAATCACATGCACTTCGGCAAGGCGCAGACTGAGGCCACGATCAAACTGGCCCCGGGCAAGCACACCTTGCAGCTGGAACTGGGCGACAGCGGCCACATGCCGTTCGAGCCGCCGATCGTCTCGAAGAAAATCACCGTCAACGTCAAATAAAAAAAGGGAGCCCTTTCGGGGCTCCCTTTTTTATCAGCGGCGAGTTGCAAGCTACGAGCTTTAAGTGAAAGCACAAGCGAACATCACTTGCCGCTTGTAGCTCGTGGCTTGTAGCTGCTCTTAGAAGAGAACGCGGCTACGGATAGTGCCGTTGACGTGTTGCAGCTTCTCTTGCGCCAGCTCCGAGTACTCGGCGTCGACGTCGATCACCACGTAACCGACTTTCTCGTTGGTCTGCAAGAACTGACCGGAGATATTGATGCCGTTTTCGGCGAAGACCTTGTTGATCTCGCTCATCACACCCGGGATGTTCTCGTGGATGTGCAGCAGACGGTGCTTGCCAGGGTGAGCCGGCAGGGCCACTTCCGGGAAGTTCACCGACGAAACGGAGGTACCGTTGTCGCTGTACTTGACCAGTTTTTCTGCCACTTCCAGACCGATGTTGGCTTGCGCTTCGGCAGTCGAACCACCGATGTGCGGGGTGAGGATCACGTTGTCCAGGCCACGCAGCGGGCTTTCGAACTCTTCGTCGTTGGAGCGAGGCTCCACCGGGAACACGTCGATGGCCGCGCCGATCAGGTGCTTGTCCTTGATCGCGTCCGCCAGGGCGTCCAGCTCGACCACGGTACCGCGCGCGGCGTTGATCAGGATGCCGCCCTTCTTGATGGCGCGGATTTCCTTCTCGCCGATCATCCACTGGGTCGCAGCGGTTTCCGGAACGTGCAGGGTGACGATGTCGGACATGCCCAGCAGCTCGTGCAGGTTGCCGACCTGAGTGGCGTTACCCAGCGGCAGCTTGGTCACGGTGTCGTAGAAGAACACCTGCATGCCCAGACCTTCAGCCAGAACCGACAGCTGCGTACCGATCGAGCCGTAGCCGACGATGCCGAGTTTCTTGCCACGGATCTCGAAGGAGTTGGCTGCGGACAGAAAATGCATACTATATTTACAAGGATCTCTAAAGATTAGTCTTCGGACTTGATCCAGCCGCCACGGTGGCAGGAAGCGTTTTTCTCCGGGATGCCGCGCAGCAGCAGGATCGCTTCGGCCAGCACCAGTTCCGCGACGGAGCGGGTGTTGGAGTACGGCGCGTTGAACACGGCGATACCGCGCTCGCGGGCAGCACTCAGGTCAACCTGGTTGGTGCCGATGCAGAAACAGCCGACCGCGACCAGCTTCTTCGCGTGATCGAAGATCTCTTCGGTCAGTTGGGTGCGCGAACGAATGCCGATGAAGTGAGCGTCAGCGATCTTTTCCTTGAGCTGTGATTCAGGCAGGGAGCCTGTCAGGTATTCGATGCTGGTGTAG
>NZ_JBIUVO010000079.1:1458-20762 GCF_044742995.1 Pseudomonas sp. NPDC087803 | reverse complement strand
CCTACTGCGCCGAGCAAGAGTTCGACGCGCTGCTGGTAGAAGACAACCCGGGCCTGAGCGTCAAGCTGAGCTTCGACGTCAACCAGGACATCGCCGCGCCTTACATCAAGAAAGGCATCCGCCCACAGGTCGCCGTGCTGCGTGAGCAGGGCGTCAACGGTCAGGTGGAAATGGCCGCCGCGTTCGACCGCGCCGGTTTCAACGCGATCGACGTGCACATGAGCGATATTCTGGCCGGCCGTGTCGACCTGAACGAGTTCAAAGGTCTGGTGGCCTGCGGTGGTTTCTCCTACGGCGACGTCCTCGGCGCTGGTGAAGGCTGGGCCAAGTCGGCACTGTTCAACAGCCGCGCCCGCGATGCGTTCCAGGGTTTCTTCGAGCGTAACGACAGCATCACCCTCGGCGTGTGCAACGGTTGCCAGATGATGTCCAACCTGCACGAGCTGATCCCGGGCAGCGAGTTCTGGCCGCACTTCGTGCGCAACCGCTCCGAGCAGTTCGAAGCGCGCGTGGCGATGGTGCAGATCCAGGAATCGAACTCGATCTTCCTGCAGGGCATGGCCGGTTCGCGCATGCCGATCGCTATCGCTCACGGTGAAGGTCATGCCGAGTTTGAGAGCGAAGAGGCGTTGCTGGAAGCCGATCTGTCCGGTTGCGTGGCGATGCGTTTTGTCGACAACCACGGCAAGGTCACCGAAGCCTACCCGGCCAACCCGAACGGTTCGCCGCGCGGGATCACCGGCCTCACCAGCCGTGACGGTCGCGTGACGATCATGATGCCGCACCCGGAGCGGGTGTTCCGTGCGGTGCAGAACTCGTGGCGTTCGGAAGACTGGACCGAGGACGCTCCTTGGATGCGCATGTTCCGTAATGCTCGCGTCTGGGTGAACTAAGCGTCGTGTACAAGCTCGGGTTTTTTGTTCCCGACAGCCATGTCGAGGTGGTCAAGGACGCTGTATTCGCTGCCGGTGGTGGGCGGATCGGGGACTATGACCACTGTGCTTGGCAGGTGCTTGGGTCTGGTCATTTTCGGCCTTTGGACGGCAGTCAGCCGTTTATTGGCGAGGCGGGGCAGGTTGAGCGGGTCGAGGAGTGGAAGGTTGAGCTTGTGGTTTGTGACGCGTTGATTCGTGATGTGGTGGCTGCTCTCAAGTTGAGCCACCCTTACGAGACGCCGGCTTATGAGGTGTGGCGGTTGGAGGATTTCTGATCTTTCTGCCGCTGGAACGGGAAACCCGCAGATGAGTGATTGTCTGCGGGTTTTTTGTTGGCTGCGATTTGCTTTTCTGTAGGAGTGAGCCTGCTCGCGATGACGCCCTGACAGGCGACCATGTTCTGGCTTACTGTGTGAATATCCGTTTCTTCGGGTGCGGTGGCTGGCGGTTTCGCCCTTACGGCGACTCACTTTTTTTACAAACGCCTAAAAAAAGTAAGCAAAAAAACGCTTGCTCCTGCGTTCGGCCCGCTCGCTGAGGCTCGGGGTCCCTTCGCTCCGGGATTGATCCGGGCGCAGCGCCTCCGGTTTGCTTCGCTGCACCTCCTCTCGCTGTGTTTGGCTGCGCCAAACGGTCGCTGCGCTCCCACCCCCGTATCAATCCCTCCACTCAGCCTTCCGACGTCGCCCGTGGATCAAGATCAAGATCAAGAGCGACAGCCGAGCTTGCGCTCATCCTGGAGTGGGGCGGCTTCGCCGCATGGCGGTGTTCACAAGTTAAAAATATGCGAGCTGGCTTGCCAGCGATGGCGGCCTGACAGCCGACCAATCTCTACCTGAATACACCGGGTTCAAACTGTGGGAGCGGGCTTGCTCGCGAAGGCGTCCTGATAGCTCACTGATCCATTGCAGATGTACTCAACCCCTGTGGGAGCCTGGCTCGCCAGCGATGGCGGCCTGACAGCCGACCAATTTCTATCTGGTGCAGTACTCACCTGTAGGAGCTGCCGAAGGCTGCGATCTTTTGACTTTGGTTTTTTACAGTCAAAGGGCAGATCAAAAGATCGTCCGAACGCGGCCCGAGCCTTCCGCAGCTCCTACACGGGATGTTTTGTGTTTAAAAGTGTGGGGAATTACCAGAACCTTCCCACAAGGTTTTCAGGTTGTCCCTCGGACGCCCGGTCTCTAGGCTTTGCTTGTCGCTGCCAATTCAGCGACCGGGCGTGAGATCCCCGGCTATTCATTTGGATACTTGTGCATGTCCCTCCATAATCGCTGCCAGCTTAAACTGACGCGATTCTCTATGGCGGCTGTGTGCGGGTGGACGAATGTCCTGCCGGGTTTATCCATACCGGTGATCTCACCCCGTACATGGCTGCCACCTTTTCTTCGAGTGAGATCGGGAATAAGTGGCTCTCGCACTTATTAGAGGAAATTGAGACATGGATAAGCTAATACCCGATCCACCCCACGAAACCACAGCACCACCCGTCGACGCCATCCGGGTCGAAGACCTGGCCAAAGACCGTGAAGCCATCAAGCGCGCTGTCGATTTCTACTTCACCCCGCAACCCGCCAAACCCCGACAACCCAGCACGATGTTCCTCGTCCACCCCAACGTCGATACCGAAACCCTGCTAGCCCACGCCTACGAATCGTTGGCCTGCGCCAGTGCCATGGCCAGCAACTTCGCCAACGAACTCAGCGGCCTGCAACGCAGCACCGCACTGGCGATCCAGCAAATCGTCATGCTCGCCGAACTCGCGGTAAACCGCGCGCTGGACCGGGTCGATCCACAGACCTGATCTCTCAGGATCACCGCGTTATCGTTCTTCGCGAGCAAGCCCGCTCCCACATTTGCCCGACGTACACAGGCCAATGTGGGAGCGGGCTTGCTCGCGAAGAGGCCCGCCCAGACGCCGACGATTCAGACCTTGGCGCTGATTTCACTCCGGTTCACCAACGCCTCAATCGCCCCACTCAAGCTCGCCGCCTTATCTCCCACCAGCAAATGCCAGACCCCACCTTCCAGCGGGCTGATACCCTGGCAACCCAGCTCTTTCAACTGAGCCTCGGACAACGCTTTACCATCGGCCAGTTGCAGGCGAATACGGGTCAAGGCGATGCAGTCCAGTTGCAGCACATTCTCGCTACCGCCCAGTGCCGTCAGCCATTGTTGAGCTTCGGGTGCAGCGACCAACACAGCTTCCTCGACGACCACCGCAGGCGCAGCCACCAATGCACGCCCCAGCGCCGGCATGGCGAGGCGGATTTCGTCGGCGATGCTGTCGGCCAATGGCCCGACCACCACTTGCAAGCTGCCGCCCTTGCCCGGACGCACAACCGCCATCGCACCCAGCGCCTTCAATTCAGCGTCGGAAGCCTTGTTGCGATCAACCATTTCCAGACGCAACCGGGTAGTGCAGGCACCCACGGTGAGCAGGTTCTCCGCACCGCCCAAGGCCTTGATGTACGCCGCCGCACGTTCGTTTTCCGTGAGCACCGACTTCTCGGTGGCCGCCACGTCCTCACGCCCCGGCGTCTTCAGATTGAAGCGACGAATACAGAAATCAAACACCGCGTAATACACCACGGCGTACGCCAGCCCGACCGGAATCACCAACCAGCCATTGGTCGAGCGCCCCCAACCGAGCACCATGTCGATGAAGCCGCCGGAGAAGGTGAAACCCAGATGAATGTTCAGCGCATTGGTGATCGCCATCGACAACCCGGTCAGCAGCGCATGCAGCAGATACAGCAGCGGGGCGAGGAACATGAAGGCGAATTCGATTGGCTCGGTCACGCCGGTCAAAAATGAGGTCAGGGCCATCGACAGGAAAATCCCGCCCATCACCTTGCGCCGCTCCGGCAGCGCGTTGCGGTACATCGCCAGGCACGCGGCGGGCAGGCCGAAGATCATCATCGGGAACATGCCGGTCATGAACTGGCCGCCTTTTGGATCGCCAGCGAAGTAGCGCGACAGATCGCCAGTCACCAGTGCGCCGGTGGTCGGGTCGGTGAAGTTGCCGAACACGAACCACGCCATGTTGTTGAGGATGTGGTGCAGGCCGGTGACGATCAGCAGGCGGTTGAACACGCCGAAGACGAAGGCGCCGAAGCTGCCGCTTTCCATCATCAAAGTGCCGAAGCTGTTGATGCCGTGCTGGATCGGCGGCCAGATGTAGCCGAACACCACGCCCAGCGCGACGGCGGCGAAGCCGGTAACGATCGGCACGAAGCGACGGCCGCCGAAGAACGCCAGGTACTCCGGCAGCTTGATGTCTTTGAAGCGGTTGTACAACGCGCCGGCCATCAGGCCGCTGACGATCCCGGCGAGCATGCCCATGTTGATGCTCGGGTCGAGCACCTTGAGGGTGGAGATCATCACCAGGTAACCGATCACCCCGGCCAGACCGGCGGTGCCGTTGTTGTCCTTGGCGAACCCGACCGCGATGCCGATGGCGAAGATCATGGCCAGGTTGGCGAAGATCACTTGCCCGGCATCGTGAATGATCGCGATGTTCAGCAGGTCAGTGTCACCCAGACGCAGCAGCAGGCCGGCAATCGGCAGGATCGCGATCGGCAGCATCAGCGCACGGCCGAGGCGTTGCAGGCCTTCGATGAAGAGTTGGTACATGGTGGTTCTCCCTGCTCTTTATAGAGAGCTTGTTGTTAGTGCAGAGGCCAATGCTGGTGGCAGGCGTGACGAACCGCAGCGGCACTGTTGAGTTTCAGCAGGTCGAGGCTGAGGCGTTGGCATTCGGCCTCGTGCAACTGGCGCACGCGATCCTTGATTTCACCGATCTGTACCGGGCTTACGGACAACTCGGTCACGCCGAGGCCGATCAGCACCGGCGTCGCCAGCGGGTCGGAAGCGAGGGCGCCGCACACGCCGACCCAGCGCTTGTGCACCGCCGCGCCTGCGCAGGTCATGGCGATCAGCCGCAGCAGCGCCGGGTGCAGGGCATCGACGCGAGCGGCCAAACCCGCGTGGTCGCGGTCCATGGCCAGGGTGTATTGCGACAGATCGTTGGTGCCGATCGACAGGAAGTCGGCATGCTCGGCCAGTTGTTCGGCCTGCAACGCAGCGGCGGGGACTTCGATCATCACGCCGATTTCCGGGCGCTGGCTGATGTTCAGTTCCAGGCACAGCGCATCGACCCGTTGGCGGATGTGCAGCAGTTCGTCGACTTCGGTGACCATCGGCAACAGGATCCGGCAACGGCGCAGCGGGCTGACTTGCAGCAATGCGCGCAGTTGCTGATCGAGGATTTCCGGGCGGGCCTGAGCCAGACGAATGCCACGCAAGCCCAAGACCGGGTTGGCTTCGGCGGGCAGTGGCAGATAGTCGAGTTGCTTGTCGCCGCCGACGTCGATGGTGCGGATGATCACCGAGTGCTCGCCCATGGCATCGAGCACGGCTTGATAGGCGGCGCGCTGCTCTTCGACGTCCGGCGCGGTTTGCCGGTCGACGAACAGAAACTCGGTGCGCAGCAGGCCGACGCCATCGGCGCCGTTGGCAAAGGCGTCCGCCGCTTCATGACTGGACGCAACATTGGCGACCACTTCGATGGTCACGCCATTGCAGGTTTCGGCGGGCAGATGGGCTTTGGCTTGTTGCGCATCGCGGCGTTGCTGGCGCTCGATTTGCGCTTGCTGGACTTCGGCCAGACGCTCGGTGTTCGGCGTCAGTTCGAGGCGTCCACCATCGGCATCCAGCACCACCGCCTGACCTTGTGGCTGATCGAGCAAAGCGGCGCCCAACGCCACCAGGCACGGCAGGCCTTTGCCACGCGCCAGAATCGCCACGTGCGACGTCGCGCCACCCTCGGCCATGCACAACCCGGCGACACCTTGCGCGCTGAGTTGCAGCAGATCCGACGGCGTCAGTTCATGCGCAGCGACGATGGCACCGGCCGGCACGTCGTAATGCCAGGCTTCGCCGAGCAGGGCGCGCAGCACCCGTTGCTTGAGATCGCGCAGGTCGTTGGCGCGTTCGGCCAACAGTGCGCTGCCGGTGTGTTGCAGGACTTCGCACTGCACGTCGATCGACTGGCTCCAGGCGTGAGTCGCCGCCGTGCCTTGGTTGATCGAATGCTGCGCAGCGTCGAGCAGGGCCGGGTCTTCGAGCAGTGCCAGATGCGCGGCGAAGATCGCCTCTTCGTCGGTGCTCTGGTGCTTTTTCGCTTGGGCGAGGGTGGCGTTGATTTCGCCGCGAACCTGATTCAGCGCCGACTCAAGCACTTGCTGTTGCGCCAGCGGATCATGCTTGCCCGCATCCGCCGGCAGGTTGATCGCGTGCAGGCGAAACAGCGGCCCGCCGACCAGTCCCGGTGCGGCGCACACACCTTGCAGCACGCCAGCCTCGGCCGGGCGCTTGCGCGGTGCGGTGCTGACCGGTGCAGCGGGGTGATGGTCGTCGGGCAGGGCGGTCGCCAAGGCGTTGAGCAAGGCTTGCAGCGCGGCTTCGGCGTCCGGCCCCTGACAGCTGACTTGCACTTCATCCTGCTCGCCAACCGCCAGTCCCATCAGCCCGATCAGGCTGTTGCACGGCGCCGACTTACCAGCGAAGTGAAGCTGCGACTGGCTCTTGAAGCTTTGCGCGGTCTGCCGAATCAGTGCGGCCGGGCGTGCATGCAGGCCGCCGCGATGCGCCACCAGCACCTGACCGTGAACCTCGGGTCCGTCCAGCGTTTCAGCATTTGCCACCGAGCTGTTGCGCGCAACGATGTGCAGCAACGGATCGCCGACCTTTACCGGTTTGAGCGTGATCGGGCGCACCTGGAAGTCCTGGCTGTTGGTCAGGATCAACAGGCTGACCAGGCTTTTGCACTGCTGGCCGACCTTGTCCAGGTCGTAGCGCAACAAGGGTTGGCCGTTGCTGACCCGCGTGCCTTCCTTGACCAGCATCGAGAAGCCTTCTCCGTTCAGTTCAACGGTGTCGAGGCCCAGATGCAGGAGGATTTCCGCACCGTTGTCGGCGCGCACGGTCAGCGCGTGGCCGGTACGGGCGACGTGGATGATCACCCCGGCGCAGGGCGAATACAGGGTGTCGTTCAGCGGGTCGATGGCAATCCCGTCGCCCATCGCGCCGCTGGCGAACACCGCGTCCGGGACTTTGGCGAGCGTGAGCACCGGGCCGCTGAGCGGGGCGCTGAGGGTCAGCTCTTTATTGTTGTTGTGCATTGGCTCGGTCTCATCAGTAATTTCGCTTTCCCCTGTAGGAGCTGCCGAAGGCTGCGATCTTTTGATCCTGTTTTTTTGAACGTCAAAATCAAAAGATCGCAGCCTGCGGCAGCTCCTACAGGGGTTGTGCATCAATCAACGGTTTTCGCATCCGTCGACAGGTTTGTGCATCAATCAACAGGTGTCAGTGTGTACGGGTCACTTTGCTCAGGTGGCGCGGCTGGTCCGGGTCCATGCCTCGGGCCACGGCCAGGCCGGCGGCCATCACGTAGAAGCTCTGGATCGCCAGAATCGGATCGAGGGCCGGGTGTTCGGCGCGGCTCAGGGTCAGGTCGCGTTCGAGAATGTCGTCCGGCGCGGCCAGCAGCACGCGGGCGCCGCGTTGACGCATCTCTGCCGCGAGGCTGATCAGACCGGCCTGCTCGGCCCCGCGTGGGGCAAACACCAGCAGCGGGTAGTGCTCGTCGATCAGCGCCATCGGGCCGTGACGGACTTCGGCGCTGCTGAAGGCTTCGGCCTGGATCGCCGAGGTTTCCTTGAATTTCAGTGCGGCTTCCTGAGCGATGGCGAAACCGGCACCACGGCCGATGACCATCAGGCGTTCACAGTCGCGCAACGCGTCGATGGCCGCGCTCCAGTCTTGTTGCGCCGCGTCGCGCAGGCCTTCGGGCAGGGCGTTGTGCGCTTGCAGCAGTTCGCTGTCTTCTTTCCAGTGCGCGATCAGCCGCGCACTGGCGCTGAGGGTGGCGATAAAACTCTTGGTCGCGGCGACGCTGCTTTCGGTGCCGGCGAGCAACGGCAGGCTGAATTCACACGCTGCTTCCAACGGTGAGTCGCTGGCGTTGACCATCGACACACTGAGGGCGCCACGCTTGCGCAACAGGCGCAGGCTGTTGACCAGATCCGGGCTTTGCCCCGATTGCGAGAATGCGAACGCGACCTGACCGCTGACCTTCAACGGCGCCTGCTGCATGGTCACCACCGACATCGGCAGCGACGCCACCGGCACCCCCAGTTGCTGCATGGTCAGGTAGGCGAAGTAGCTCGCCGCGTGGTCGGAGCTGCCGCGCGCAACGGTCATCGCCACTTGCGGTGGCTGCCGGCGCAGGCGTCCGGCGATCTCGATCATCTGTGGGTCGAGCTGTTGCAGTTGGGCTTGCACGGCCTCGAACGAGGAGAGCGCCTCCTCAAGCATTTTTGAAGTCAATGTCTTCTCCTTCGACCATGACGGCGGTCAGTGTGAGTGAGCGATCCAGCCGCACGCAGTCGGCCCAGGCCCCCGGTTGCAGGCGCCCGCGTTCGGTGATGCCGAGGTAGTCGGCGGGAAATTGCGACAGGCGCTGCGAGGCCTCGGCGATCGGCAAGCCGATCTTCACCAGATTGCGCAGGGCTTGATCCATGGTCAGGGTGCTGCCGGCCAACGTGCCGTCGGGCAGGCGCACGCCGCCCAGACATTTGGTCACGGTGTGGCTGCCGAGCTTGTATTCACCGTCGGGCATGCCGGCGGCCGCGGTCGAATCGGTGACGCAGTACAGGCACGGGATCGAACGCAGGGCCACGCGGATCGCGCCGGGGTGCACGTGCAGCAGATCCGGGATCAGCTCGGCGAATTTGGCGTGAGCCAACGCGGCACCGACGATCCCCGGCTCGCGGTGATGCAGCGGGCTCATGGCGTTGTACAAGTGAGTGAAACTGGTCGCGCCAGCCTCCAGAGCGGCGACGCCTTCCTCGTAACTGCCGAGGGTGTGGCCGATCTGCATGCGAATGCCGCGGCTGCTGAGTTCGCGGATCAACCCGTCGTGGCCGGCGATTTCCGGGGCGATGGTGATCACCCGGATCGGCGCCAGCGCCAGGTATTCCTCGACTTCGGCCATCAACGCGGTGTGGGCGAAGTTCGGTTGCGCGCCGAGTTTGCCGGGGTTGATGTACGGGCCTTCGAGATGCACACCGAGTACCCGGGCGGCGCCTTGCGGACGCTGTTCGCAGAACTCGCCGACCTCTTTCAGCACGCTGGAGATCTCGGCACTCGGCGCGGTCATGGTGGTGGCCAGCAGCGAAGTGGTGCCGAAACGCACGTGGGTGCGGGTGATGGTTTCGAAGGCGCTGGCGCCTTCCATGATGTCCTTGCCGCCACCGCCGTGGACGTGCAGGTCGATGAAACCCGGCAGCAGATACGGCAGGTCATTATCGGCCGGGTCGCAGGGCACGCCTTCGATCGACACGACTTTGCCGTGTGCGTGGATCAGCCGGCCGCGAACCCAGCCGTGAGCGGTGAGGATGTTGTCTTCGGACATGTCGGTTCTCGCTGTTTGACGGCTTCGCCGGTTTAACGACGCAGCTCTGCAACAAAGTCGTAGTAGTCGTTGCGGCAATAGGTGTCGGTGACTTCGATCGGCGTGTTGTCTTCCAGGTAGCCGACGCGGGTCATCAGCAGCATGGCGGTGCCGGGGGCGATGCCGACCAGTGCGGCGAACTCGTCCGAGGCGTTGATCGCCTGAATGTGCTGCAGGGCGCGGACGATCGGTTTGCCGATGCCGTCGAGGTATTCGTAGAGCGAATCGCCGACCAATTGCGGCTTGGGCATGATCGAGGCGGGCAGGGTGCTCATCTCGATGGCCATCACGGTGTCGTCGGCTTTGCGCAGGCGTTTCATGCGCGCCACCTTGTCGTTCGGCGACAGGCTCAGGCGGATCAGTTCTTCGTGAGTCGGCAGGGTGATTTCGCGCTCCAGCCACTGCGAGCTGGGCACGAAACCCTTGAGGCGGAGCATTTCGCTGAAGCCCGAGAGACGCGACAGCGGTTGTTCCAGGCGTGGGGTGATGAAGGTGCCGGAACCTTGCAGGCGGCGGATCAGGCCTTGATCGAGCAGCACTTCCAGCGCCTTGCGGGCGGTGACCCGGGAGATACCGAGTTGTTCGCTGAGATTGCGTTCGGACGGCATCGCCTGTTCGGATTTCCATTGCCCGGAATGGATCGCCGATTCCAGATTGCGCGCCAGTTGCAGGTACAGCGGCGTCGGCTGGGAGTCGTCTGGGCGTAGGGCCTGGAGGTCGTTCATGTAGGTCATTTCCGACGCGAGTATAGGATTGTTGTTGCTCGCTTGTGGGGCGGAAATTAATACCACTTGAATACCATGTCAACGCGTCGAATCGGGCTGTGGCCCAATGAAATGGCGGGTTTCGGGGGTTGTGGTTTGAAGTGGTATTAGGGGTGGGCTGTAAAAAACAAAAGATCGCAGCCTGCGGCAGCGCCTACAGTGGGAAGTGGTATCAACCCTGTAGGAGCTGCCGCAGGCTGCGATCTTTTGATTTATTTTTTTGCAGGTGACCAGTGGTGGGGCGTTAAGGACGGATCTCGATCATCGTCCCGTCCGGCACCAGACCCCAGACTTCACGCATGTCCATGTTGCGCATGGCGATGCAGCCGTCGGTCCAGTCCAGGGTGTGGAACAGGTCTTCGGGGGTGTCCTCGGTGTCGGGCGTGCCGTGGATCATGATCATTCCACCAGGCTCGACGCCTTCGCGGCGGGCGCGGGCCGAATCGCTGATGTTCGGGTAGGAAATGTGCATCGCCAGATTGAATTTCTCGCTGACCTTGCGCCAGTCGATCCAGTACAGACCTTCCGGGGTGCGTTTGTCGCCCTCAATCAATTTCGGACCTTTCTTCGCGCCCTTGCCCAAAGAGATGCGATAGGTTTTGAGTGGCTTGCCGTCGGAGATCAATTGCAATTGATGCGCCGATTTGAACACCAGTATTTTGTCGATACGGGGGCTATTCGATGGCGTCACGGTGGTCACGAATGACGCTTGCGAGACCGTGACGAACGACAGGCAGAACAGGGCAAGCAACCAGCGCATTGAAACGATTCCCCAAGAGTGACGCAATGTTAAGTGTAGGAGCTGCCGCAGGCTGCGATCTTTTGATCTTCTAGCCGCTGTCATCGCCCGATCAGGTAATGACCGGCTGGACCAACGGCGGAATCGATTCCGTACGAACCGGGTACACCTCGACCCGCCGATCAGCGAAGAAGCATTCTAAGGTACGCCCCACCGTGCGGAAAGCCAGCTCGTCCCACGGAATGTCGGCTTCGTCGAATAGTTGCACTTCAAGGCTTTCGGGGCCGGCGGCAAAGTCCAGATCGGCCAGTTCGGCACGGAAGAACACGTGCACCTGGCTGATATGCGGCACATCGATCAGTGTATAGATGCTCAGGTTGCGCACCCGGGCGCAGGCTTCCTCAGCGGTTTCGCGGGTCGCGGCCTGCTCGATGGTCTCGCCGTTTTCCATGAAACCGGCAGGCAGCGTCCAGTAACCGAGGCGTGGCTCAATGGCGCGGCGGCAGAGCAGCACTTTGCTGCCCCAGGTCGCGACGCAACCGGCAACGATATTGGGGTTTTGGTAGTGAATGGTCTGACAGCTGTCACAGACAAATCGCAGCCGCGAATCGCCTTCGGGAATGCGCTGGGTCACCGGGTTGCCGCACTGGCTGCAAAATTTCATGCTGGGGTTCCTGAATGCTGCGCCTATCTTGGCGTGCAGCGGTGCCGGTCGGCAAGTTGTCGTTTCGCGACATGGCCCGGCGAGGGGCTTGGGCGGCTGCAATGATTGGTGCATGATGCAGGGTAAGGCACAGATCGAGAACACTCATGCTGGACGAGCTACTGCATAGGGTAAGCAACCACACACCGCGCACGCTGGAGACCGATAAACGTTTCCCCGAGGCCGCTGTTCTGGTGCCGATCACCCGCAGTGACGAGCCAGAGCTGGTGCTGACCCTGCGCGCCAGCGGTCTCTCGACCCATGGCGGCGAAGTGGCCTTCCCCGGCGGACGCCGCGATCCGGAAGACCCCGACCTGATCTTCACCGCCCTGCGCGAAGCCGAGGAAGAAATCGGTCTGCCACCGGGGCTGGTCGAGGTCATCGGCCCGCTCAGCCCGCTGATCTCCCTGCATGGGATCAAGGTCACGCCGTATGTCGGGGTGATCCCGGACTTCGTCGAATACCAGGCCAACGATGCCGAGATCGCAGCGGTATTCAACGTGCCGCTGGAATTCTTCCGCAAAGACCCGCGCGAACACACGCACCGTATCGATTACCAGGGGCGCAGTTGGTACGTGCCGAGTTATCGCTACGGCGAATTCAAGATCTGGGGTTTGACCGCTATCATGATCGTCGAACTGATCAATCTGCTCTATGACGAGCAGATCAGCCTGCACCACCCGCCGAAAAGTTTTATCAATACCTGAAGCCATCGCTCGAATGGCCCGTTCGTGAGCCCTGAGGAAAACAAGATGAAATACCGCCTGGGCGACGCCCGCGTCGACACCCATCCACAGAGCTGGGTTGCACCCAATGCCGTGCTGGTGGGCAAGGTCAAGCTGGAAGAGGGCGCCAACGTCTGGTTCAACGCCGTACTGCGCGGTGACAACGAACTGATCCTGATCGGCAAGAACAGCAACGTCCAGGACGGCACCGTGATGCACACCGACATGGGCTATCCGCTGACCATCGGCACCGGCGTGACCATCGGTCACAACGCCATGCTGCATGGCTGCACCGTCGGTGATTACAGCCTGATCGGCATCAACGCGGTGATCCTCAACGGCGCGAAAATCGGCAAGAACTGCATTATCGGCGCCAATTCGCTGATTGGCGAAGGCAAGGAAATCCCCGATGGTTCGCTGGTGATGGGCTCGCCGGGGAAGGTCGTGCGTGAACTCACCGAGCCGCAGAAGAAAATGCTCGAAGCCAGCGCCGCGCACTATGTGCATAACTCGCAGCGTTACGCGCGTGATCTGGTTGAGCAAGAAGAATGAGCACGCCTGAAAGACCGGTCGCCTCGCCGTGCGTGAATATCTGCGCACTGGATGACGACGATATCTGCACCGGCTGCCAGCGCACGGTCGCGGAGATCACGCGCTGGGGCCGGATGACCAACGACGAGCGGCGGGTGGTGCTCGGCTTGTGTCATGAGCGGGCGAAGGCGAGCGGATTGGTGTGGATGATTCCCGGAAAATCAGGCGCCTGACAGCCCGCCTTCGCGAGCAAGCCCGCTCCCACATTTGAAATGCATTCCCCTGTGGGAGCGGGCTTGCTCGCGAAGAGGCCAGAACAGTCGCCACTTCTTATTGGCCCGACTCCAAGCCTGAAGTAACCTGTGCGCCAATTTCCCAGGTCACCGCCATGATTTTCCTCATCGCCTACATCAGCAGCGTCGTGCTGATCAACTTCGCTTTCTCCACCGCGCCACACTTGGACATCATCTGGTCGGCCTGGGGCGGATTGGTGTTTGTGTTGCGCGACATGGTGCAAACCCGCTTCGGCCACGGTGCCATCGTGGCGATGCTGGCGGCGCTGGTGCTGTCCTACGTGACCTCCGATCCTTCCATCGCCCTGGCCAGCGCCACCGCGTTTGCGATCTCCGAGTGCATCGACTGGCTGGTGTTCAGCGTCACCAAACGGCCGTTGCGTGACCGCCTGTGGATCAGCTCGGCGCTGAGCATTCCGCTCGATACCTTCATCTTCTTCGGCATGATCGACCTGATGACGCCACCGGTGATCATCACCGCGCTGGCCTCGAAGTTCGCTGGCGTCACTGCCGTTTGGCTGATCATGGCCTGGCGCGAGCGCAAACAGGCTGTCGCCAGCTGAGCCAAACCCTGCGGTTCATGTAAAATGCCGCGCTTTCTCCCCATGGAAAGCGCGTCTGGCGTTGCTTTCCTCGATGATCCGCTTCTTTGAGGACCTGAGATGACCCGTATCGGAACTCCATTGTCGCCGACCGCGACCCGCGTATTGCTGTGTGGCTGTGGTGAGTTGGGCAAGGAAGTGGTGATCGAGCTGCAACGCCTGGGCGTTGAAGTGATTGCCGTCGACCGTTACGCCAACGCGCCGGCCATGCAGGTGGCGCACCGCAGCCACGTGATCAACATGCTCGACGGCGCCGCGCTGCGTGCCGTCATCGAAGCCGAGAAGCCGCACTTCATCGTGCCGGAAATCGAAGCCATCGCCACCGCCACGCTGGTCGAGCTGGAAGCCGAAGGCTTCACCGTGATTCCGACCGCCCGCGCCGCGCAATTGACCATGAACCGCGAAGGCATCCGTCGTCTGGCCGCTGAAGAGCTGGACCTGCCGACCTCGCCGTACCACTTTGCCGACACCTTCGAGGACTACAGCAAAGCCGTGCAGGACCTGGGTTTCCCGTGCGTGGTCAAGCCGGTCATGAGCTCGTCGGGCAAAGGCCAGAGCCTGCTGCGCACCGCCGATGACGTGCAGAAAGCCTGGGATTACGCACAAGAGGGCGGTCGCGCCGGCAAAGGTCGAGTGATCATCGAAGGTTTCATCGATTTCGACTACGAAATCACTTTGCTGACCGTGCGCCACATTGGCGGCACCACGTTCTGTGCACCGGTCGGTCACCGTCAGGAGAAGGGCGACTATCAGGAGTCCTGGCAGCCGCAGGCCATGAGCCCGATTGCTCTGGCTGAGTCCGAGCGCGTGGCCAAAGCCGTGACCGAGGCCCTGGGTGGTCGCGGGCTGTTCGGCGTCGAACTGTTCATCAAGGGTGATCAGGTATGGTTCAGCGAAGTCTCGCCGCGCCCGCATGACACCGGTCTGGTGACCCTGATTTCCCAGGACCTGTCGCAGTTTGCCCTGCACGCACGGGCCATTCTCGGTCTGCCGGTGCCGCTGATCCGTCAGTTCGGCCCATCGGCGTCGGCGGTGATTCTGGTGGAAGGGCAGTCGACCCAGACTGCGTTCGCCAACCTTGGCGCGGCGTTGAGTGAACCGGATACGGCGTTGCGTCTGTTCGGCAAGCCAGAAGTCAATGGTCAGCGCCGGATGGGCGTGGCGTTGGCGCGGGATGAGTCGATCGAAGCTGCGCGTGCCAAGGCGACCCGTGCGTCTCAGGCTGTTGTTGTAGAGCTGTAAACCGAGGCGCGGCATTCGCGAGCAAGCCCGCTCCCACATTGGATCTGTGGTGTACACAAAACCAATTGTGGGAGCGGGCTTGCTCGCGAAGCTTTTGATCTTCTGTCAGGCAACCTGATTCAGATCGTTATTGCGCGTTTCCTTCAGGCACAGCACAGCCATCAGGCTGAGCACCGCTGCCGCCGACACATACCCGCCGACATAGCTCAACCCCCCCATCGCCACCAGTTTCTGCGCGAAGAACGGAGCCGCCGAGGCGCCAACGATGCCGCCGAGGTTGTAGGCCGCCGATGCGCCGGTATAGCGCACGTGTGTCGGAAACAGTTCCGGCAGCAGCGCGCCCATCGGGGCAAACGTCACGCCCATCAAGAACAGCTCGATGCACAGGAACAGCGCCACGCCCCAGGTCGAACCTTGCGTCAGCAGCGGCTCCATCAGGAATCCGGACAGGATCGCCAGCACACCACCTACGATCAGCACCGGTTTGCGCCCGTAACGGTCGCTGGCCCAGGCGGACAACGGCGTTGCCGCGGCCATGAACAGCACGGCAAAACACAGCAGTCCTAGGAACGTCTCACGGCTGTAACCCAGTGTGGACACGCCGTAGCTCAGGGAAAACACCGTCGAGATGTAAAACAGCGCATAGCACACGACCATCGCCGCCGCGCCGAGCAGGGTGGGTGCCCAGTACTGACTGAACAGCTCGACCAGCGGCACTTTCACTCGTTCCTGACGGGCAATCGCGTTGGCGAACACCGGGGTTTCGTGGAGTTTCAGGCGCACATACAGGCCAACCATCACCAGCACCGCGCTGAGCAGAAACGGAATCCGCCAGCCCCAGCTGCGGAACTGTTCGTCATCGAGGGTCATGGCCAGGGTCAGGAACAGCCCGTTGGCCGCGAGAAAACCGATCGACGGGCCAAGCTGCGGAAACATGCCGAACCACGCCCGTTTGCCTTTGGGCGCATTCTCCGTGGCCAGCAACGCCGCGCCACCCCATTCGCCGCCAAGCCCCAACCCCTGACCGAAACGCAGCACGCACAGCAGAATCGGTGCCCAGGCGCCAATGCTGGCGTAACCCGGCAGCACGCCGATCAGCGTGGTGCACACGCCCATCAGCAACAGCGAGGCGACCAGTGTCGATTTGCGCCCGATGCGGTCACCGAAATGGCCGAACAGCGCCGAACCCAGGGGCCGGGCGAGGAAGGCGATGCCGAAAGTGAGAAACGCCGAAAGCATCTGCGCGGTACCGGAGGTTTGCGGAAAGAACACCGGCCCGATCACCAGCGCGGCGGCGGTGGCGTAGACATAGAAGTCGTAGAACTCGATGGCGGTGCCGATGAAGCTCGCGGTCGCCACGCGGGTGGCGGAGTTGGTCGGCTGGGCAGGCGCGGTGGCGCTGTAAGCGGTACTGGTCGTCATGCGGTGATCCCTGACAGTCATGAGCTCCGTTGGAGCGAATTATTATGGTCGAGCACCCAGGGATGTGGGATGAGACGCGAGCGCTGTTTCGAGTAGGAACAGTCGTCGGGGTCGTGCGGAAAATGGCCGAAACCGCTTTAGTGCGGGGTAAGCACAGGGCTCGGCGGCGCTTGGGTAAGCGGTTCGATTATAGGAAGGGGGCTAACGAATGAACAAGAGCAAAGATCGCTGCTGTCGGGCTTTCTGTGGCGAGGGAGCTTGCTCCCGCTCGGGCGCGAAGCGGCCGCATGAATCTGTGGGTAAATCAAAAGCCAGGGCTGCTCCGCAACCCAGCGGGAGCAAGCTCCCTCGCCACAACAGCACTTAAACCTTGGCCGGCGCCGAGCTCGTATGCCAGATCAACACCTTGCTCACCCGGTTGTCCTCGGTCTCGAGAATCTCCAGCCGGTAGCGTCCGATCTTCAAGCACACC
Source organism: Pseudomonas sp. NPDC087803 (assembly GCF_044742995.1). NCBI lineage: Bacteria > Pseudomonadati > Pseudomonadota > Gammaproteobacteria > Pseudomonadales > Pseudomonadaceae > Pseudomonas > Pseudomonas sp. NPDC087803. The sequence continues at coordinate 3,816 of NZ_JBIUVO010000079.1, read as the reverse complement.
GCGCTGTCCGGAATGGTCTCCAGCGCTTCGGTCACCAGGCCGTTAAGGGTTTTCGGCCCGTCGCTCGGCAAATGCCAGCCGAGGCATTTGTTCAGCTCGCGGATCGACGCGGTGCCGTCGATCACCATGCGCCCGTCGGCCTGTGGGTGGATGTGCGGGTTGTCGAGGCTGTGCTCGCTTTCGAATTCGCCGACGATCTCTTCGAGAATGTCTTCCAGCGTGACGATGCCCAGCACTTCGCCGTACTCGTCCACCACCATGCCCAGGCGGCGTTGCTGCTTGTGGAAGTTCAGCAATTGCAGTTGCAGCGGCGTACTTTCCGGGACGAAGTACGGCTCGTAGCTGGCCGCCAGCAGCGCTTCGCGGGTCAACTGGCCATCGTTGAGCAGATGGCGGATCTGCCGGGTGTTGAGCACCGCTTCGACCTGATTGATGTCGCTGTGGAACACCGGCAGGCGCGTGCGCTTGTTCTGGCGCAGTTGTTCGATGATCTCTTCGATCGAGTCGTCGAGGTTGATGCCGTCGACATCGCTGCGCGGCACCAGAATGTCGTTGACCGTGATGTTGTCCAGCGCGTGAATCCCGGACACCGGGTGGTTGCGGGACGGGTGTTCCGGGTCGTCATTAGGGTCGGCCGGTTCTTCGTCTTCGCTTTGCTGCACCACTTGCGGTTTGCGCACGAACGGGCGCAGCAGCAGGCCGCTGATGCGGCTCAGCAGCCAGGCCAGCGGGTAAAGAATTTTCAGCGGCACGGCCAGCAGGGTATTGCCGAATGACAGAACAGCATCCGGATAGCGCTGGGCCACGCTGCGCGGAAAGTAATCGGCAAACACCAGCAACACGGCGCCGGCACCAAGGCAGGCGGCCCATGGGCCGTTTTCTTCGCAAAGAAAGATCGCCAGCAGTGTAGCGATGACCACCGCGAGGGCGCGGCACAGCGTGTTGCACAGGATCAGGCTGTCGAGCGGGAAGCTCAGCTTCGCCAGCGGCTTGTCGCTGGCACGCGAGGCGGTGCGTTGCGCAAGCAGGTGCTGTTGCGCGATTTCGACGGCGGTAAACAGCCCCGACCATAAAATCAGCAGGACAAATACCGCGAGCATCGGCCCTATGGGCAAACCGTCCATTTATGCCGCCCGTCAGATGTGCAGAATGTATTCACGAACCAGTTTGCTGCCGAAATACGCCAACATCAGCAGGCAGAAACCGGCGAGGGTCCAGCGGATCGCCTTGTGGCCGCGCCAGCCGAGGCGATTACGGCCCCACAGCAACACGCTGAACACGATCCAGGCCAGGCACGCCAGCAAGGTCTTGTGTACCAGATGCTGGGCGAACAGGTTCTCGACGAACAGCCAGCCGGAGATCAGCGACAGCGACAGCAGCGTCCAGCCAGCCCAGAGAAAACCGAACAGCAGGCTTTCCATGGTTTGCAGCGGCGGGAAGTTCTTGATCAGGCCCGACGGGTGCTTGTGCTTGAGCTGGTGATCCTGCACCAGCAGCAGCAAGGCCTGGAACACGGCGATGGTGAACATGCCGTAGGCGAGGATCGACAGCAGGATGTGGGCGAGGATGCCCGGCTCTTCGTCGATGATCTGCACCGTGCCGGCCGGCGCAAACTGCGCCAGCAATACCGTCGCCGCGCCGAGCGGGAACAGCAGCACCAAAAGGTTTTCCACCGGGATCCGCGAGCAGGCCAGCAGCGTCAGGGCGATGACGGCCGCGGCGATCAGGCTGGCGGCGCTGAAGAAGTCCAGGCCCAGGCCGATCGGCGTCAGCAGGTGCGTGAGCAGGCTGGCGCTGTGGGCGAGCACGGCGAGGATGCCGAGCGTAACCAGCAGGCGCTTGTTCGCCTTGGCGCCGGAGGCCAGGCGGGTGCCCTGATAAAGGGTCGCAGCGGCATAAAGAAGAGCGGCGGCGATAGTAGTCAGCAAACTGGGTGACAAGGGGAGCATAAATCCTGTTAGGCAGGCCCGAAAGGCGCTGAGTTTGGCATAGAACCGCCACACCACGAAAGTGCGAGGTGTCCGCCCGACGCAGTCTTCGCTATAATCCGCGACCTGCCCACGCCGCAGGCTCGCCGAGCACATGTTGAATCCGGTCTGGGCCGCCATTATCCCGGTCTACACAGGGCCTGAAAGGATCGCGCAATGTTTGAAAACTTAACCGACCGTCTCTCGCAGACGCTGCGCCATGTCACCGGCAAGGCGAAGCTGACTGAAGACAATATCAAAGACACCCTGCGCGAAGTGCGCATGGCGTTGCTCGAAGCCGACGTCGCCCTGCCGGTGGTCAAGGACTTCGTCAATTCGGTCAAGGAACGCGCTGTCGGCACCGAGGTGTCGCGCAGCCTGACGCCGGGCC
>NZ_JBIUVO010000079.1:0-1448 GCF_044742995.1 Pseudomonas sp. NPDC087803 | reverse complement strand
CAGCCCGAACCCGACAGCCTGCTCGGCGCCGCCAACGAAGACTTGACCCTGAGCGCCGTGCCGCCTGCCGTCATTCTGATGGCCGGTCTGCAGGGTGCGGGTAAAACCACTACCGCCGGCAAACTCGCGCGCTTCCTTAAAGAGCGCAAGAAGAAGTCGGTAATGGTCGTCTCGGCGGACATCTACCGTCCGGCTGCTATCAAACAGCTGGAAACCCTGGCCAACGACATCGGCGTGACGTTCTTCCCGTCCGACCTGAGCCAGAAGCCGGTCGACATCGCGACCGCGGCTATTAAAGAAGCAAAACTGAAATTCATCGACGTGGTCATCGTCGACACTGCCGGTCGTCTGCACATCGACGAAGAGATGATGGGCGAGATCAAGGCGCTGCACGCCGCGATCAACCCGGTTGAAACCCTGTTCGTGGTCGACGCCATGACCGGTCAGGACGCCGCCAACACGGCCAAGGCCTTCGGTGATGCGCTACCGCTGACCGGTGTGATCCTGACCAAGGTCGACGGCGATGCCCGTGGCGGTGCCGCACTGTCGGTACGCGCGATCACCGGCAAGCCGATCAAGTTCATCGGTATGGGCGAGAAGAGCGAAGCGCTCGATCCGTTCCACCCTGAGCGTATCGCCTCGCGGATCCTTGGCATGGGCGACGTGCTCAGCCTGATCGAACAGGCTGAAGCGACCCTCGACAAGGACAAGGCCGACAAACTGGCCAAGAAGCTGAAGAAGGGCAAGGGCTTCGACCTCGAAGACTTCCGCGATCAGCTGCAACAGATGAAGAACATGGGCGGCCTCGGCGGGCTCATGGACAAACTGCCGAGCATCGGCGGCGTCAACCTGTCGCAAATGGGCAATGCCCAGAACGCGGCAGAAAAGCAATTCAAGCAGATGGAAGCCATCATCAACTCCATGACCCCGGCCGAGCGCCGCGACCCTGAGCTGATCAGCGGTTCGCGCAAACGCCGGATCGCCATGGGTTCCGGCACTCAGGTGCAGGACATCGGCCGCTTGATCAAGCAGCACAAGCAGATGCAGAAGATGATGAAGAAATTCACCGCCAAAGGCGGAATGGCGAAAATGATGCGCGGCATGGGCGGTATGTTGCCCGGCGGCGGCATGCCGAAAATGTAATACAGGACACTAAGACTTCGCCGGTCGTCGCACCGGCGCAGACCCCGCAAGGACGCGGGATCAACAGCAAACCCGCACTCGGCGGGAGCTGACTGGCCGTTTTCATCGACGGCTCTATATGCAAATCCGCACGGCATGCCATAGGCGCCGGAAAAAGTCATTTGCAAAAGTCCGGATATTCCTTAGAATATGCGGCCTTTCGGGCACCCATGCCCGCTGTGCATTTAGATTTGCAGCACCGACTACAGGAACGATGTTCACATGCTAACAATCTAAATGCACAGCGGGCATGGGTGCCCGAAAGG
>NZ_JBIUVO010000078.1:0-20893 GCF_044742995.1 Pseudomonas sp. NPDC087803 | reverse complement strand
AGCAGCGGTGGCAGCACCGGACTCGGTGATGACCATGTTCAGCGCGGCGCTACGGCCACGGCGATCGCCCTTGTGGACGTTGTCGATCAGGTTCTGGTCGTTGGTGTACGAGTGAACGGTTTCGACGTGACCGTTGATGATCCCGAACTTGTCATTCACAGCCTTCAGCACCGGCACGATGGCGTTGGTGGTGCAGGAAGCGGCGGACACGATCTTGTCGTCAGCAGTGATTTCGTTGTGGTTGATACCGTGAACGATGTTCTTCAGCTTGCCTTTGCCAGGCGCAGTCAGAACAACGCGAGCGACGCCCGGGCATTGCAGGTGCTGGCCCAGACCATCGGCGTCACGCCAGACACCGGTGTTGTCCACCAGCAGCGCGTCTTTGATGCCGTACTGGGTGTAATCCACCTCGGTCGGGTTCTTCGCGTAGATCACCTGGATCAGGTTACCGTTGGCGGTGATGGTGTTGTTTTCTTCGTCGATGGTAATGGTGCCGTTGAACGAACCGTGTACCGAATCGCGGCGCAGCAGGCTGGCGCGTTTGGTCAGGTCGTTTTCGGCGCCCTTGCGCACGACGATGGCACGCAGACGCAGACCGTCGCCACCACCGGTTTTCTCGATCAGGATGCGCGCCAGCAGACGGCCGATACGACCGAAGCCGTACAGCACAACGTCAGTGCCTTTGCGGGCCGAAGCGTTTTGCTGGCCAACCACGTCAGCCATTTCTTCGCGAACGAACTGCTCGGCGCTGCGGCCATTGCCTTCGTTACGGAATTTGAACGCCAACTTGCCCAGGTCTACCGAAGCCGCGCCGAGCTTGAGCTCGCTCATGGCTTTCAGCAGAGGGAATGTTTCGTGGACGGAGAGTTCGCTATCGTCGGAGGAACGGTGGCGAGCAAAGCGGTGAGCTTTGAGAATCGCGATGACAGACTGGTTGATCAGGCTGCGGCCAAAGATCGAGCTCACCACGTAGTTATTGCGGTAGAGCTGACCGATAAGCGGAATCATCGCTTCTGCGAGTGCTTCACGGTCGATCCAATCACCAAGACACTGGTCGGGCTTCTGAGTCACGGGAACCTTCCACATGTAGGGGCAGAAAAAAGGGGCTACATTATGCCGCCGAGAACCTGTTGTAGCAATGCGCGCTTGTCGCGCAATCGGTAACAAAATTCCGTTCAAAAAAATTACGCCTCGCGCCAGCCCAGTAAAACCGGGGCTTCCAGCGCAGTCAATTTTTCGACGACTGTTAGACGATGTCTGTAACCCTCCGTAACACCAGCCGATTTCGGCACTACATAACCACTAAAAAAGTGCTCGTTTTTATGGTTACCACTACATTTTGCGCAAACCGCGAAGATTGACGCAGTCTGCAACTGACAGCCGGCACCAGACGCCGCTACAATTACCGACTTTGTCGCAAAGCCTGGAGCTCAACCTTCCGTGCCCGTTCTGCGTCTACCGCTTCTCCCTGCCGCGGCAGGTAAACAGCATTGGGGCAACCTGCCCGGTGCTGCCCTCAGCCTCGCGATTGCCGAGGCTGCCAGCGCTGCCAAGCGCTTCACCCTGCTACTGACCGCCGACAGCCAGAGTGCCGAACGGCTGGAACAGGAGCTGAGTTTCTTCGCCCCGGATTTGCCCGTACTGCATTTCCCCGACTGGGAAACCCTGCCCTACGATCTGTTCTCGCCGCACCAGGACATCATTTCCCAGCGCATCGCCAGCCTGTACAGGTTGCCGGAACTGGCGCACGGCGTGCTGGTGGTGCCGATCACTACCGCCCTGCACCGCCTGGCGCCGACCAAATTCCTGCTCGGCAGCAGTCTGGTGCTGGATGTTGGCCAGAAGCTTGATGTCGAACAGATGCGCTCGCGCCTGGAAGCCAGTGGCTATCGCTACGTCGATACGGTCTACGAGCACGGCGAGTTCACTGTTCGCGGCGCGCTGATCGACCTGTTCCCGATGGGCAGCAAACTGCCCTATCGCATCGACCTGTTCGACGACGAAATCGAAACCCTGCGCACCTTCGATCCGGAAAACCAGCGTTCCATCGACAAGGTCGAATCGGTCAAGCTGCTGCCGGCCCGTGAATTCCCACTGCAGAAAGATGCGGTCACCCGCTTCAAGGCGCGCTTTCGCGAGCGTTTCGACGTCGACTTCCGGCGCTGTCCGATCTTCCAGGACCTGAGCAGCGGCATCACCCCAGCCGGTATCGAGTACTACCTGCCGCTGTTCTTCGACGAAACCTCGACGTTGTTCGATTACCTGCCGCAGGACACCCAGGTGTTCTCGCTGCCGGGCATCGAACAGGCGGCAGAAAACTTCTGGAACGATGTGCGCAATCGCTACGAAGAGCGCCGCGTCGATCCCTCGCGTCCTTTATTGCCGCCTGCGGAATTGTTCCTGCCGGTGGAAGACTGCTTCGCCCGCCTCAAGAGCTGGCCACGGGTGGTCGCCAGTCAGCAGGACGTCGAAGCCGGTGCCGGCCGCGAACGCTTCCCGGCGCAAGCACTGCCGAACCTGGCGATCGAAGCCAAGGCTACACAGCCGCTGGCGGCACTCTCGGCATTCCTCGACGAATTCCCCGGACGCGTGCTGTTCACCGCCGAGTCCGCGGGCCGTCGTGAAGTCCTGCTGGAACTGCTCGAACGACTGAAGCTGCGGCCGAAAACCGTCGACAGCTGGCCGGACTTCGTTTCGAGCAAGGATCGCCTGGCGATCACCATTGCGCCGCTTGACGAAGGTTTGATGCTCGATGACCCGGCGCTGGCGCTGGTGGCCGAAAGTCCGCTGTTCGGTCAGCGCGTCATGCAGCGCCGTCGCCGGGAAAAACGCGCCGACGCCAATAACGATGCGGTGATCAAGAACCTCACCGAGCTGCGCGAAGGCGCGCCGGTGGTGCACATCGATCATGGTGTCGGACGTTATCTCGGCCTGACGATTCTGGAGATCGACAATCAGGCGGCGGAATTCCTCACCCTGGAATACGCGGAGAACGCCAAGCTCTACGTTCCGGTGGCCAACCTGCACCTGATCGCCCGTTACACCGGCAGCGATGATTCACTGGCGCCGCTGCACCGTCTCGGCTCCGAGACCTGGCAGAAAGCCAAGCGCAAAGCCGCCGAACAGGTGCGCGATGTTGCCGCTGAACTGCTCGATATCTATGCCCGTCGCGCCGCGCGCGAAGGCTATGCGTTCGCCGACCCGAAAGCCGATTACGCGACCTTCAGTGCCGGCTTCCCGTTCGAAGAAACTCCGGATCAGCAGGCGACCATCGAAGCCGTGCGCGAAGACATGCTCGCACCCAAACCGATGGATCGCCTGGTCTGCGGCGACGTGGGTTTCGGCAAGACCGAAGTGGCGATGCGTGCTGCGTTCATCGCCGTGCACGGCGGACGCCAGGTAGCGATTCTGGTGCCGACCACCCTGCTCGCCCAACAGCACTACAACAGCTTCCGCGACCGCTTCGCCGACTGGCCAGTGACCGTGGAAGTGATGAGCCGCTTCAAGTCGGCCAAGGAAGTCAACGCCGCGATCGCCGACCTGGCGGAAGGCAAGATCGACATCGTCATCGGCACGCACAAGCTGCTGTCCGACGATGTGAAGATTAAAAACCTCGGCTTGGTGATCATCGACGAAGAACACCGCTTCGGTGTCCGCCAGAAAGAACAGCTCAAGGCCCTGCGCAGTGAAGTCGACATTCTTACGCTGACTGCCACGCCGATTCCGCGCACGCTGAACATGGCGGTGTCGGGCATGCGCGATCTGTCGATCATCGCCACGCCGCCGGCGCGACGCCTGTCGGTGCGCACCTTCGTCATGGAGCAGAACAAGAGCACGGTCAAAGAGGCCCTGCTGCGTGAACTGCTGCGTGGCGGTCAGGTTTACTACCTGCACAACGACGTGAAGACCATCGAGAAGTGCGCAGCGGATCTCGCCGAACTGGTGCCGGAAGCACGGATCGGTATCGGCCACGGGCAGATGCGCGAACGCGAACTCGAACAAGTGATGAGCGACTTCTATCACAAGCGCTTCAACGTGCTGATCGCCTCGACCATCATCGAGACCGGCATCGACGTGCCGAGCGCCAACACCATCATCATCGAGCGCGCCGACAAGTTCGGTCTGGCGCAATTGCACCAGTTGCGCGGACGCGTCGGCCGCAGTCACCACCAGGCTTACGCCTACCTGCTGACCCCGCCGCGCCAGCAAATCACGTCCGATGCGGAAAAGCGTCTGGAAGCGATCGCCAATACCCAAGATCTCGGTGCCGGTTTTGTCCTGGCGACCAACGACCTGGAAATCCGTGGCGCCGGCGAACTGCTCGGCGATGGCCAGAGCGGGCAGATCCAGGCTGTGGGCTTCACGCTCTACATGGAAATGCTCGAGCGCGCGGTGAAGTCGATCCGCAAGGGCGAACAGCCGAACCTCGATCAACCGCTCGGCGGAGGCCCGGAGGTCAACCTGCGGGTGCCGGCGCTGATTCCGGAAGACTATCTGCCGGATGTTCACGCCCGTCTGATTCTGTACAAGCGCATCGCTTCGGCCACCGACGAGGAAGGCCTGAAGGATCTGCAAGTGGAGATGATCGACCGCTTCGGCCTGCTGCCTGAGCCGACCAAGAACCTGGTGCGCATCACCGCGCTGAAATTGCAGGCGGAGCAGTTGGGCATCAAAAAGGTCGACGGCGGACCACAGGGTGGACGCATCGAGTTCGCCGCGCAGACACCGGTCGACCCGATGACCCTGATCAAACTGATCCAGACTCAGCCAAAACGCTACAAATTCGAAGGCGCCACGATGTTCAAGTTCCAGGTGCCGATGGAACGCCCGGAAGAGCGCTTTAATACTGTAGAGGCGCTGTTCGAGCGCCTCCTCCCGAAAACTGTTTGAAGGACGCCGCATGCGCCTGTTTCGCTCACTGACTTTGCTACTTGCCTTGGTAGCCCCTTCGGTTTTTGCCGATGACCTGTATCAGGTCGAAATGATTCTGGTCCGCCAGAACGCCGTGCCAGCGATTGTCAGCCGTGCCGCCCCGGAAGACTGGGCCGCCGGCGCTCAACGCCTGGGTGATGACAGCCTGCGCACACCTGCGTTGAATGACGTTGTTACCAAGCTCACCGCCAGCGGTGATTACAGCGTGCTGATGCACAAGGCCTGGCAGCAGACCCTCGGCGAAGCGCCGACCAAAGTAGCGGTCAGCGACGGCAAGGAACAGTTCGGCCAGTTCCCGATCGAGGGCACCCTGGAAATGAAGCTCGGGCGCTTTACCGACGTGAACGCCGACTTCTGGGTCAACCAGATCGACGCCAACGGCTTGGTCACTGCCAGCGAACGCCTGAAACAGGACAGCCACACCAAAAACGGCCAGCTCAACTATCTCGATAACGGCCACTTGGCGCTGCTGATCAAGATCACCTCCCTGACGGCGCCCGCCCCTCGGCAAGCCCCTGAAGCGATTCCGGACTGATCGAAGTCCTTATGTCCCCGCCCCTGAGTAAACCGTTGGCACCCTCCTGGGTCAGCCGATTCAAGGAACAGAGCCTGGAGCGTGGCCGCCGCTACGCCCTGGAGAACCGGGTACGCATCGCCCAGGTTGGCGATGCGACCATCACCGCCAGTTGCGAAGGCTCTGGCGGTAACGTCTACCGTCAGACCATTCACCTGCGCGAGTCAGCCAAAGACACCCTGTTGCTGGTTGACGCCACCTGCACCTGCCCGGTGCGCAATAACTGCAAACACTGCGCCGCAGTACTCCTGCAAGTGCAGGAAACCCTCGAATACCCGGCCGCAGCGAAAGACGCCGAACTGCTGGAAAAACTTCAGGCTGTATTGGAGAACCGCAGCCCCAAGGCGCCGCCACAAGTGCTGGTGGACAACGTGCAACCGCTGCCGCGCCTGTGGCTGGCCAGCGTCGAGTTCAGCGCGTTTGAACCACGCAACGGCAAGATGCAGCGCTACATCCAGCATCGCGCGGCGCTGTCGTTCAGCTATCTGGATGAATACGTCAGCGGACAGAAAAACAGCGACATTCTGATTCGTCAGGAAACCCAGACCCTGCGGATAAAACGCCACCCAGAGGTGGAACAGTCCTACCGCGAACAATTAAGAATCCTCGGCTTTCGCATCGCCACGCGCCAGAGCAAAGCGCTGCCGGAAAGCGCCGGCGAGCTGTACGAGATGGTCAACGACAGCGCCTGGCTGACGTTCACCCTCAACGAACTGCCGAAGCTGCGCACCCAGGGCTGGGAATTGCAGATTGACGAGGAATTCGGTTTCGACCTGACCGCCGTCGACGACTGGTACGCCACCGTCGAACAGGCGCCGGAACGCGACTGGTTCGATCTGGAACTGGGGATCATCGTCAATGGCGAACGCCTGAGCCTGCTGCCGATCCTGCTCAACCTGATGCGCTCGCACACGGAAATCCTCAACCCGGAACGCCTGGCGCGGCGCCGTGATGACGAGCTGATTCTGGTCAATGTTCCGCAACGCAACAGTGAGCACGGACCGCTGCAGGTGGCCCTCCCCCTTGGCCGACTGAAACCGGTACTGGCGACGCTGGGCGAGTTCTACTTGCAGGAGCCGGGGGAAACCACCCTGCGCCTGAGCAAGGCCGACGCCACGCGGCTCAACTCGCTGGAAGGCATCCCCCTGCTGTGGGAGGGCGGCGAGCAGATCCGCAGCTTCGCCCAACGCCTGCGCGACATTCGCGACTACAGCGCCGAGGCGCCGAAGGGCTTGAACGCGACGCTGCGTCCTTATCAGCTTGAAGGCTTGAGCTGGATGCAGTCGCTGCGTCAGCTTGAGGTTGGCGGGATTCTGGCGGACGACATGGGTCTGGGCAAAACCCTACAGACTCTGGCGCATATTCTCAGTGAGAAAAACGCCGGGCGCCTGGATCGGCCGTGCATGGTGGTGATGCCCACCAGCCTGATCCCGAACTGGCTCGACGAAGCCGCGCACTTCACGCCGCAACTGAAAGTGGTCGCGCTGTACGGTGCCGGCCGCAAAAAGCATTTCGATCATCTGGCCGACTTCGACCTGATCCTCACCACCTACGCGCTGCTGCCCAAGGACGTCGAGCGCCTGGCACAACAGCCGCTGCACGTTCTGGTGCTCGACGAAGCCCAGTACATCAAGAACCCCAACAGCAAGGCCGCACAGGCCGCGCGCGAACTCAACGCGCGCCAGCGTCTGTGCCTGAGCGGCACACCGCTGGAAAACCACCTTGGCGAGCTGTGGTCGTTGTTCCACTTTCTACTGCCGGGCTGGCTGGGCGATGTCAAAAGCTTCAACGCCGACTACCGCGTACCGATCGAAAAACGCGCCAGCGAAGTCAGGCTGCAGCATCTGAATGGGCGGATAAAACCATTTCTGCTGCGCCGCACCAAAGAACAGGTGGCCACCGAACTGCCGCCCAAGACCGAGATCATCCACTGGGTCGATCTCAACGAAGCCCAGCGCGACGTGTACGAAACCATGCGCCTGGCGATGGACAAGAAGGTTCGTGAAGAGATCACTCGAAAGGGTGTGGCGCGTAGCCAGATCATCATTCTTGAAGCCCTGCTCAAGCTGCGGCAGGTCTGCTGCGATCTGCGCCTGGTCAACGACGCGACCCTGCCCGCCCGTGGCAGCACCTCGGGCAAGCTCGACAGCCTGATGGAAATGCTCGAGGAGTTGTTCGAGGAAGGCCGGCGGATTCTGTTGTTCTCGCAGTTCAGCTCGATGCTGTCACTGATCGAAGACGAACTGAAAAAACGCAACGTGGCCTACGCCTTGTTGACTGGCCAGACCCGCGATCGGCGCACGCCGGTGAAAGAATTCCAGAGCGGCAAGCGTCAGATTTTTCTGATCAGCCTGAAGGCCGGCGGCGTCGGCTTGAACCTGACCGAAGCGGACACGGTGATCCATTACGATCCGTGGTGGAACCCGGCGACCGAGAATCAGGCGACTGACCGTGCGTATCGAATCGGCCAGGAGAAACCGGTGTTCGTCTACAAGATGATTGCCCGGGGCACAGTGGAAGAGAAGATTCAGCACCTGCAGAAGGAAAAGTCTGACTTGGCAGCGGGCGTGCTGGATGGGCGCAAGGCTGGGGACTGGAAACTGCAGAGCGATGATATCGAGGCGCTGTTTGCGCCGTTGCCGGACAAGTTCGACAAGCGTTGAGATGTGTTTTTTCAGATAAATTGCCATCGCTGGCAAGCCAGCTCCCACGGTGCTTTGCGTTGAGCACTATTTTGTGAACAATACAAAAACTGTGGGAGCTGGCTTGCCAGCGATGGGGCCATCAGATGTCGAACTCTGACCTGGACAGTCAACCCTTGGAAAGCGGCAGCGGCGCAAACAGCGCCTCGATGTCACTCTGCTCCAGCTTGAACCCACCTGTCGTCCCCCCTTCCAGCACCGCGCCGGCCAGCGCAGCCTTCTCCTGCTGCAGCGCCTGGATTTTTTCCTCCACGGTACCTTTGGCAATCAACTTGTAAACAAACACCGGATTGTTCTGCCCGATACGATAAGCGCGATCAGTTGCCTGACTCTCTACCGCCGGGTTCCACCACGGGTCGAAGTGGATCACCGTGTCCGCAGCCGTCAGGTTCAGACCGGTACCGCCAGCCTTGAGGCTGATGAGGAACAACGGCACTTTGCCGCCCTGGAAATTCTTGACTGGTGTGCGCCGGTCGGTGGTGTCGCCAGTCAGCAACGAATAACTGATAGCGCGCTGCTGCAACTCCTGTTCGATCAGCGCCAGCATCGAGGTGAACTGGGAGAACAGCAGGATGCGCCGACCTTCGCCGAGCAACTCTTCGAGCATCTCCATCAGGCTGATCAGCTTGCCGCTGCCCGAGCGCAATGCCTTCGCCGTGAGCGGCATGTTGATCAAGCGCAGATCGCAGCAGACCTGACGCAGCTTGAGCAATGCATCAAGAATGATGATCTGACTGCGCGCCACACCACTGCGGGCAACTTCGTCGCGCACTTTTTTGTCCATCGCCACGCGCACCGTTTCATAGACGTCGCGCTGGCCGTCGCTGAGTTCAACCCAATGGATGATTTCGGTTTTCGGCGGCAGCTCAGTGGCAACCTGATCTTTCTTGCGACGCAGCAGAAACGGCTTGATGCGCGCCGTCAGGTGCTGCATGCGCTGGACATTGCCATGCTTCTCGATCGGTGTGCGGTAATCGCGGTTGAAGGATTTGCTGTCGCCCAGCCAGCCAGGCATGAGGAAATGAAACTGCGACCACAGCTCGCCGAGATGGTTTTCCAGTGGCGTCCCGCTCAGACACAAGCGCTGACGGGCCTGCAAGTCTCGTGCGGCCTGCGCCGCTTTGCTCAGCGGGTTCTTGATGTTCTGCGCTTCGTCGAGAATCAGTACGCTCCACGACTGCGGCCGCAACGTTTCAAGATCCCTGGGCAGCAAGGCGTAAGTGGTCAGCACCAAGTCGTATTCGGCGAGATTGGCGAAGTCTTTTTGCCGCCCGGCCCCATGCAGCGCCAGGACCTTCAACTGAGGCGTGAAACGCTCGGCCTCGTCGAGCCAGTTGGGAATCAGGCTGGTCGGCATCACCGCCAGTGCCGGGCAATCGAGGCGCCCGGCGTGCTTTTCCGTGAGCAGATGCGCCAGGGTCTGCAGGGTTTTGCCCAAGCCCATGTCATCGCCAAGAATGCCGCCGACCTCCAGCTCCCGCAGAGTCTGCATCCAGCCAAGGCCTTCGAGCTGATATGGGCGCAGTTGCGCATTAAGGCCGGCCGGAGCAGCAATGTGGGTGTGACTGGAATTGTGCAGCCGCTTGGCAAAAGTGCGCAGGCGTTCGCCGCCCTGCCATTCCAGTGGCACGCCATCGAGCATACTCAGGCGCGCGGCGTCTGGAGCAGTCAAGCGCAGCGCATCGCCCTGATGTCCGCCCAGGTACAGCTCGCCCAACGTCGCCATCAGCGGTTTGACCCGACTCAGCGACAACGCCACCTTGGCGCCTGCCGGGGCGCCAGAACCGCTGGGCTTGAGTTCGATCAGGAGTTTTTCGTCGTCGCTGCGTTGCGCCAGATTCACCGGGTCGAGCAAACGTGGCTGGGTGCGCAACAGATGCAGAAGGATCGGCAACAAGCTGTAGCGCTCGCCATTGACGACGATGCCCAGTTGCAGATCAAACCATTGATGCCCAGCCTCTTCTTCTACCTCCGCGTACCAGTGTTCAACCGGCTGCACATCGAAATGGAAGCCGGGACTGATTTCGATTTCCCAGTCCGCGGCGCGCAGTGTGGCAAGCCCTTCGTGCATGAATACGAGCCAGGCAGAATCATCCGGCAAGGTGAACATCTCGCCGGAACGATCCATAGCGCTCTTGCGCGTGGCTTTTTTGAAGCCGTACTTTTGCAGGCTCTGGCGCAGCTTCTTTTCCATCGCAGGCTGGCGTCGAATGCGCTGGGCTTCAGTGCCATTGAGGATCATCACTTCCGGATGACGATCCACCGCCGGATGACCGTTGTAGGTAAACACCAGAGCGGCGCGGTGCTCCAGAACGTATTCCCAGCGCGAACGCTCCCGGCCGCTGACCAAGGTCAGTTGCGGCTGCGGAAACACGTCATCGATGATTCGTTCGGTGAGTTTGTGCGGCGGCGGGATTTTGGTCATCGCGCTCATGCGATGGCTGAACTGCATCGCCTGACGCGCGGGGATGTCTGGGGCGAGGGTCAAATGGCAGGCCAGTTTTTCTTCCAGCTCACTGAACAGAGGGCCAACCTGTCGCTGCTCACGATCGAGGTAATAAAGCGGCTCCAGCGCCAGCACGGTTTCCTGCGCAGCCTGGGCACTGCTCCACTGGGCGCGGAACCCACCGTCGGCCTGCTCGGCCCAAGAGAACAGACCCATGCGTTTCGCGCCCGACGTCAGTGGCTGCAAGTTTTCGAAATCGAGGAACAGGCGCGAGGTGCGCAGGAGCATTTCCAGCAGTTCCGCGCCACTGCTGCCTTCCAGCGGATAGCCGCTGTAATAGGCGTGATGGGAATGCATGGCGACCAACAGCCTGGCGACGCGCAGATCCAGTTCGGACAGATAACCGGGCTGACGCATGAGCATGTCCGACAGCGAATACATCGGTTTTACTTCGCGTAACTCGCCGCTCTTGAGCTGATAGACCTTGAAAATATCGAGCAACCACTTACCGTTCGCGGACGTGGGTTTGAGTTTGTAAAACAGGCGCGTGCCCGCGGTTTGCGCCCCTTCGTCGACGGGCTTGGCCGGGACGGGGACTGTCGAAAGCCAATGCTCGAGCGCCCGACCCAAGGGGATCTGTGCGTCACTTTCGGACGTATCGTCGTCAATGCCCTGCAGGTGATAGAGCACCGCCGCGCAGTGCTTGCAATCAATCACGACGGGGCAGGTGCACAAGCAACGCAAATTAACCGATCCCAGGCGATCTTCGGACAGGTAGATGCTTTGTTCATATGCCTGACTTTCCGAACCGACGTAGAACGCCTCGATCTTCCTGTCATCGATCTCGATGATCTCTACCCGATCATCGGCAGCATAAGCACGGGCCTTGGCCAACGCCTTGCTACTGAATGCGTCAGTCCATGTCAGCCCTTTAAGCCGCTCGATGAAACTGCTCATGGACAGCCCTTAGCTGGCCAACACCCGCGCCAACGTCGATTTCACCTTGCCCATCCCGTCATGCAGCGCCTGCTCGATTTCTGCCATGGTAATCACCGCCGTGGTCTTGCCTGCTGCCGGGTTAACCACCAGCGACAGGCAGGCGTAATCCAGATCCAGCTCACGCGCCAGCGCCGCTTCCGGCATGCCGGTCATGCCCACGATATCGCAGCCATCGCGTTCCAGACGCACGATCTCCGCCACGGTTTCAAGGCGCGGGCCCTGGGTGCAGGCGTACACGCCTTGATCGCTGTATTCGCAGCCTTCGGCAGCCAGCGCGACGATCAATTGCTGACGCAGCGGCTCACTGTAAGGGAAGCTGAAATCGATGTGGGTGACGTGCTCCAGATCATCGGCGAAAAACGTGTGTTCGCGGCCACTGGTGTAGTCGACGATCTGATGCGGCACGCAGAAATGCCCGGTGCCCATGGCCGGATGAATCCCGCCCACCGCGTTGACCGCGATGATCGCCTCGGCGCCGGCCTGCTTCAACGCCCACAGGTTGGCGCGGTAGTTGACCTTGTGCGGCGGGAAGCGATGTGGATGGCCGTGACGGGCGAGGAACAGCACTTCTTTGCCAGCGTATTCGCCGATTTGCACCTCAGCCGAAGGCGCACCGTAAGGCGTATCGACCGCCAACGCCTGACGAATGCTCAAGCCTTCGAGCTGGGTCAGGCCGGTACCACCGATGATTGCGTAAACCGTCATAACGAAAATTCCTTAATCAATCAGTTGAGCGTCTTTGAGCGCGCCGATGGCGGTGAGCCAGCGCGGATCCTGGCGGTAGTCGGTACTGGCAAACGCCTGCCCGCGCATCCGCGCAATGCGCGCGGACGGCCTGACCTTCATCCTTTGCGCAGCACTCAGGGCCAGTTCGGCCGCAGCGCGGTCGTTGCACACCAGGCCCATGTCGCAACCGGCGCTGAGCGCTGCTTCAATGCGACTGGCGGCGTCGCCGACCACATGGGCGCCGGCCATCGACAGGTCGTCGCTGAAGATCACGCCATCGAACTGCAACTCGCCGCGCAGGATGTCCTGCAACCAGCGACGGGAAAACCCGGCCGGCTGCGAATCGACTTGCGGATAGATGACGTGCGCCGGCATCACCGCAGCGAGTTGCTTGCTGAGTCTGGCGAACGGTACGAGGTCGTTGGCGCGGATCTCGTCGAGGCTGCGTTCGTCATTCGGGATTGCGACGTGGGAGTCGGCTTCGGCCCAACCGTGACCGGGGAAGTGCTTGCCGGTAGCGGCCATGCCCGCGCTGTTCATGCCGCGGATAAAGGCGCCGGCAAGCAACGCGGCGCGCTCGGGATCCCCTTCGAACGAACGCGTGCCAACCACGGCGCTGCGCTGGTAATCCAGATCCAGCACCGGGGCGAAACTCAGGTCGAGTCCGACCGCCAGCACTTCGGTGGCCATGATCCAGCCACATTGTTCGGCGAGGTATTCGGCGTTCGGGTTGTCGGCAATGGCGCGCATCGCCGGCAGGCGCACGAAGCCCTGACGCAGACGCTGAACGCGACCGCCCTCCTGATCGACCGCCAGCAGCAGATCCGGGCGAATGGCGCGGATGGCAGCGCTCAACTCACGCACCTGGCGCGGATGCTCGATGTTGCGGGCAAAAATGATCAGGCCGCCCACTTCGGGCTGACGCAACAATTGGCGATCTTCGGCCGTCAGCCAGGTACCGGCGACGTCCACCATCAACGAGCCTTGCAGGCCAGCAGTCATAGAGATTCCTTGAAAACGAAAAACCCGATCCGCACGACATCGCCACTGAGGGCGCTGCCCGGCAGGTTGGCGATGTTGATCGGGAACGGGTTCAGAACGAGAGTCGGCATGGGCGGCTAGCTTAGCGGATGTAAACTGCCGCGCCCACCCGTGTGCGGTTAAACCTTGGCGGCCACCGGGGTCGATTTGCTGCGCGGACGAAGTTGCGCAGTCGCCATGGCCGGGTCGGTGACGCCGGTTTCGGCACGCATGCCGGCAGCGAGGAACGGCACCATCAGACGCATCACCTGTTCGATCGAGGTGTTGACGCCGAAATCGGTCTCGGCGATTGCCCGCAAAGCCTTGATCCCGGACATGCTGAACGCCGCAGCGCCGAGCATGAAGTGCACGCGCCAGAACAGCTCGATTGGCGGAATGCGCGGAGCCGCTTCATTGACCAGCAGCATGTAGCGGCGGAACACCTTGCCGTACATGTCTTCCAGATAACGCCGCAGGTGACCCTGGCTCTGGCTGAACGCCAGACCGAGCAAACGCATGAAGATCGACAGGTCGTTACCGCTGCGTGGCTGCACCACGAGCGCCTGCTCGACGAGGATTTCCAGCAGCTCTTCAAGGGTCGGCTTGTTTTCAGGCTTGGCCTGGCGACGCTCCAGTTCTTTATCGAGGCTGATGCAGAACGGCCCGAGGAAGCGCGAGAAAACCGCCTGGATCAACGCTTTCTTGGAGCCGAAATGATAGTTCACCGCCGCCAGGTTTACTCCAGCCTTGCTGGTGATCAAACGCAATGAGGTTTCGGCGAAACCTTTCTCCGCGAACAACTGCTCGGCAGCATCAAGAATGCGTTCAACGGTTTCCGACTGGGCCATGGCTACTCCGCCTGACAAACACTTGTTTGAAACATACGTTTCAGCCTGTGCCTTGTCAAGCCTGCCAGTTCGTTTTGGGAATGGTCGGTCAGCTATTTAACCACACTGGACCGCTCCTTTAATAAGCACGGCTGCCGACCGTCCGGCGGCCTGCAAAAAAACGGGCATTGCCAAGACCGCTTCACTGTATATAATCCCAGTCACTGTATAAAAAGACAGAGCGATCAATATGCTAAAGCTGACGCCACGCCAAGCCGAGATTCTGGCCTTTATCAAACGCTGCCTCGAAGACAACGGCTACCCGCCAACCCGTGCGGAAATCGCTCAGGAACTGGGTTTCAAATCGCCCAACGCGGCGGAAGAACACCTCAAGGCCCTGGCTCGCAAAGGTGCCATCGAGATGACTCCGGGCGCCTCCCGCGGCATTCGTATCCCCGGTTTCGAAGCCAAGGCTGATGACTCTACCCTGCCAATCATTGGCCGAGTCGCCGCCGGTGCACCGATTCTCGCCCAGCAACACATCGAAGAGTCCTGCAACATCAATCCTGCCTTCTTCCACCCGCGCGCCGACTACCTGCTGCGCGTACACGGCATGAGCATGAAGGACATCGGCATTTTCGACGGTGATCTGCTGGCGGTTCATACAACCCGCGAAGCACGTAATGGCCAGGTCGTCGTGGCACGCATTGGCGATGAAGTGACCGTCAAGCGCTTCAAGCGCGAAGGCAGCAAAGTCTGGCTGATTGCCGAAAACCCCGAGTTTGCCCCTATCGAAGTCGACCTGAAAGATCAGGAACTGGTGATCGAAGGCTTGAGTGTCGGCGTAATCCGCCGCTAAAGGAGGCTTTATGCAGTTCCCACACACACCTCAGCAAACACAACTGCCGTTATTCGAAGTGTTTCTGGCACAACCGATGGCGCCGATCCTGAAAGATGTGGTCGAGCGCCCATGGATTGCCGAACCGGAAGTATTCAGCGAGCTGTCACTGCGCGGTGCGACCGGGAACTGCCTGAACCTGCTCGCCCCGATCCTGCGCGAACTGAGCGAGGATCAGGATGCGCGCTGGCTGACGCTGATTGCTCCTCCTGCCAGCCTGACCCAGACCTGGCTGCGAGAAGCAGGCCTGAACCGTGAACGCATTCTGTTGCTGCAACCCCGTGGTACGCAAAGTGCTCAGCAACTGGCTTGCGAAGCACTGCGCCTGGGTCGTAGCCACACGGTGGTAACCTGGCTCAACCCGCTGAACACCGGTGCACGGCAACAGCTGATCAGCGCAGCCCGCACGGGCGACGCTCAGAGCCTGAACATTCGGTTGGGTTGATTCACTTGTAACGCGCGCTGTGTGAAGCGCATGGCTTCTCCAGGGACAGAGAAGCCGATCTGACGCGGTAACGGCAAACGCCGACAGGCGGGGCTCAGTGAAGAACCCGCGGCCCTTCTTCCTTATCAAATTCGCCTTCGACCATACGACCGGCCATCTGAACGCCGACGCTCAACATCGCCTTGGCGATTTCCACGTGCTGGCCTTGCAGGAACGCCTTGGCATCCTCGGAGAAATCCAGCGTCACCAGAGAACCCTCGTCCTCAGCCCTGCGCAGTTCGATTCGGCCGTCTGGTAACTCGACAATTTCTAGAAAGGACGTTGGCATATAGGTCTGTTCTCCACGAAAGGCAGGGATTATATAGACATCATTCGGGATTCGCTCGGGATCTTGACCAGCAGCATGTTTCAGATTGCCACCGTGTCAATTGTCCTCAGCATTCGTTCAAGCCTTCGCGAAAGCGGATGGCCAGGCCCTTGAGATTCTGCCGCCAGCTCTCCAGCTCTTCCCGACTCAACTCCTGCGGCACCTCTTCTTCATCCAGATTAATGGCCTGAATCAACGGCTGTGTCACATCGCCCTTGGGCTTGTGCGGCACCCGTGGCGGTTGAAACAACGAAGAGTGCGCCGCCAACAGTTTCGCCAGCCAGGTTTCAGGATTGCCCGCCAACTCGATCATCTCGGCCAGCTCAGGGATCGCAATCGATTCCAGGACTTCGCGAGTCAGCAACGCTTCCGCTCGCGACGTATTGGCCTGAGGCAGACGGTAGAAACCGGCGATCTCATGGCACAGCCCCAGAAGCGCGCCATAGAGGTGAAACAACGCCGATTCACGCCCAGCTTGAATCAGCGCCAACGAATTCATCGCCCGCCCCTCTTCGGCGCGAGCCAGAGCTTCCAGTGACAGGCCGGCGAAATAGATCTTCTGATTGGTGCGGGTATAGAGTTCGTGCGCCATGCCGGCAGTCTCCACAGCGAAATAATTGCGTCACACAGACCCGACAGTGTCGTGGATCAACGGATCCGACCGCAAGCACAAAACAAAAAGGCCGCATGAAAACCCGAGGGTGATCATGCGGCCTTTTGTGTATCAGGCTAACGGCTTACTCAGCCTTGGCTTTCGTGCGCTTGTCTTCAACAGTCCACTTGCCACCGTCGTAGTACGCCTTCCAGCCGGTAGGCTTGCCGTCGACTTCGGTCTGCACGTATTGCTCCTTGGTCTTGCGGCTGTAGCGGATGACCGCTGGCAGACCATCAGGATCCTTCTGCGGTGCTTCACAGAGGAAGTGGTACTTCGGATCGATCTCGTCCTTGTGCGGCAGAATCTCGATCACCAGCGGAGCACGGGTCTCGCGGTTTTTCGGGAACTGGCTGGCCGCCAGGAACAGACCGGAAGCACCGTCGCGCAGGATGTAGGTGTCGTTGACCTTTTCGCATTTCAGCTCAGGCATCTTCACCGGATCCATCTTCGGCGGCGCCGCGTCACCGCTCTTGAGCAGCTTGCGGGTGTTCTTGCAGGTCGGGTTGGTGCAACCGAAGAACTTGCCGAAACGACCAGTCTTGAGTTGCATCTCGCTGCCGCACTTGTCGCATTCCAGGCTCGGACCTTCGTAGCCCTTGATGCGGTAGTTGCCCTCTTCGATTTCGTAGCCGGCGCAATCCGGGTTGTTACCGCAGATGTGCAGCTTGCGCTTCTCGTCGAGCAGGTAAGCGTCCATCGCCGTGCTGCAGATCGGGCAGCGATGCTTGCCGCGCAACACCAACGACTCCGACTCACCCTCGTCGTCCGCCGCAATCTCGTCGCCCGGCACCAGGTTGACGGTGGCCTTGCAGCGCTCTTTTGGTGGCAGGCTGTAACCCGAGCAACCGAGGAACACGCCAGTCGATGCGGTACGAATCTGCATCGGACGACCGCACGTGGTGCACGGAATATCAGTCATGACCGGCTGGTTGGCACGCATGCCGTTGTCCGGGTTTTCGGCCACTTCGAGCTTCTTCTTGAAGTCGCCGTAGAACTCGTCCAGCACGTTTTTCCAATCGCGCTCGCCCTGAGCCACGTCATCGAGGTTCTCTTCCATGCCGGCGGTGAAGCCGTAGTCCATGAGATTCGAGAAGCTCTCCGACAGACGCTCGGTGACGATGTCGCCCATCTTTTCCGAATAGAAACGACGGTTGTGCAGGGTCACGTAGCCGCGATCCTGAATGGTCGAAATGATCGCCGCGTAGGTCGAAGGACGACCGATGCCGCGTTTTTCCATTTCTTTCACCAGGCTGGCTTCCGAGTAACGGGCCGGCGGCTTGGTGAAGTGCTGCGACGGATCGAGCTTGATCAGCTTCATCACGTCGCCCTGCGCCATGTCTGGCAGAACGTCGTCATCGCCCGGCTTGGCGATCTGCGGCATGACGCGGGTATAACCGTCGAACTTGAGGATACGGCCCTTGGCGCGCAGCTCGAAATCGCCAGCAGCAACACTGACGGTGGTCGACAGGTATTGCGCCGGGAGCATCTGGCAAGCGAGGAACTGACGCCAGATCAGCTCGTAGAGGCGCTCTGCATCACGCTCCATGCCCGCCAGCTTGCTCGGCGTGGTGTTGGCGTCAGACGGACGAATCGCTTCGTGAGCCTCTTGTGCGCCTTCCTTGCTGCTGTAGACGTTCGGCGTTTCCGGCAGGTACTTCTTGCCGAACTCGTCTTCGATGTAAGTGCGCGCCATCGCCACGGCATCGGCCGAAAGGTTGGTCGAGTCGGTACGCATATAAGTGATGTAGCCGGCTTCGTACAAACGCTGGGCCATCATCATGGTTTTCTTCACGCCGAAGCCCAGGCGGTTACTCGCGGCCTGCTGCAGGGTGGACGTGATGAACGGCGCCGAAGGCTTGCTGCTGGTCGGCTTGTCTTCGCGCTTGACGATGCTGTAGCTGGAAGACTTGAGTTTCTCCAGCGCGGCCGTGGCCTGGGCTTCGTTGAGCGGCTTGAAGGCTTCGCCCTTCTCGCGAGCCACTTCGAAACGCACGGTCGAACCCTTGGCGGTGCCGAGGTCGGCATGCACTTCCCAGTACTCTTCCGGGTTGAACGCACGAATCTCGCGTTCACGCTCGACCACCAGTTTTACCGCAACCGATTGCACGCGACCGGCCGACAGACCACGGGCGATCTTGGCCCACAGCAGCGGCGAGACCATGTAACCCACAACGCGGTCGAGGAACCGACGCGCCTGTTGGGCATTTACACGATCAATGTCCAGCTCGCCCGGCTCGGAGAAGGCTTCCTGAATCGCCTTCTTGGTGATTTCGTTGAACACCACGCGTTTGTAGCGGCTGTCGTCACCACCGATGGCTTCGCGCAGGTGCCAGGCAATGGCTTCCCCCTCGCGATCCAAGTCGGTTGCGAGATAGATGGTGTCAGCATCCTTGGCGAGCCGGCGCAGCTCTTCGATGACCTTCTCTTTGCCCGGGAGGATCTCGTACTTGGCTTTCCAGCCATGATCGGGATCGACCCCCATACGCGAGACCAGCTGCTTGCGCGCTTTCTCTTTCGGCGTGAGCACCGGCCCTTCGCCCGCGGCAGCCTTGCCGCGCTTGGCGGCCGGCTCTTTGCTGGCGCTAGCCGAACCGCTGGTGGGCAGGTCTCGGATATGGCCGATACTCGACTTCACCACGTATTGGTTGCCCAGATACTTGTTGATGGTCTTGGATTCCACAATGACCAGCGATTTGCCCATGGATCAGAAAATTCCTGAATTCTAGAAGTGAAAGGCGGTTGGCGCCTGACGCGGCACCGCTATATATAGTTGATACAAGGTGAGGTCAAGCACAGGGTTCTGCGCGCACTCGCCTCATGCCTTGGAAAAAAGGCTCGGTTCGGCTTGCACCAAAGCAAAGCGTGGCACTTGCTCGCCGTCAACCTCGACCGACTCGACGAACATGCTCAAAGGACGCACCCAAAAGCCGTAATCGCCATACAGGGCTTGGTAAAACACCACTTCTTCTTCGGTCTCGGAATGCCGCGCAATACTGAATACGCGGTACTGCGGACCTTTGTAATGTTGGTAGAGCCCAGGTTGTATCGGCATGCTTCGGCCCTCACTCAAATTTTTTCAAAATAAATACAAAATAAATCCACAAAAACAAAAACCGGGGCACTTGGCCCCGGCTTCCATCGACGAGACGCTTAAACGCGTTCGAAGACGGTGGAGATGCCTTGGCCGAGACCAATGCACATGGTGGCCACCCCGAAGGTGCCGCCATTCTGCTTCATCACGTTCAGCAAGGTGCCGGAAATTCGGGCACCGGAGCAACCGAACGGGTGACCCAGGGCGATCGCGCCGCCGTGCAGGTTAACCTTCTCGTTCATCTTGTCGAGTACTTTCAGATCTTTCAGCACTGGCAGGGCCTGTGCAGCGAAAGCTTCGTTGAGCTCGAAGAAGTCGATATCGTTGATGCCAAGACCCGCACGCTTCAGGGCTTTTTGTGTAGCCGGCACTGGACCATAGCCCATGATCGCCGGATCCACACCCGCCACTGCCATCGAACGGATCACGGCCATCGGCTGGATCCCCAGGTCCTGTGCACGCTGCGCCGACATCACGATCATGCACGAAGCACCATCGGTGATCTGCGACGAAGTACCGGCAGTCACGGTGCCGCCCTTTGGATTGAAGGCAGGCTTGAGGGCCGCCAGACTTTCCAGGGTGGTTTCCGGACGAATGGTTTCGTCGTAGTCATACAGCTTCAGGAAGCCGTTTTCGTCGTAGCCCTGCATCGGGATGATTTCGTCTTTGAACTTGCCTTCCACAGTCGCTTTGTGGGCGAGCTGGTGGGAGCGCACGCCAAAGGCATCCTGCTGCTCACGGGTGATGCCGTGCATCTTGCCGAGCATTTCTGCGGTCAGACCCATCATGCCCGAGGCTTTCGCCGCGTACAGCGACATGTGCGGGTTCGGATCGACACCGTGCATCATGCTCACGTGGCCCATATGCTCGACGCCGCCAACCACGAACACGTCACCGTTGCCGGTCATGATCGCTTGCGCCGCCGTGTGCAGAGCACTCATCGACGAGCCGCACAGACGGCTGACGGTCTGGCCGGCCGAAGTGTGCGGGATCTGGGTCATCAACGACGCCATGCGCGCGATGTTCCAGCCCTGCTCCAGGGTCTGGTTCACACAGCCCCAGATCACGTCCTCGACTTCAGCAGGATCGACCTTGCTGTTGCGTTCCAGCAATTTGCTGATCAGGTGCGCCGACATGTCTTCAGCGCGGGTGTTGCGGTGCATGCCGCCCTTGGAGCGGCCCCTCGGAGTACGACCGAAGTCGACAATCCC